>DASRBA010000073.1:0-16549 GCA_035637895.1 Myxococcaceae bacterium | reverse complement strand
CAAGGGCCTGGGGCCGACGTCGGGGCTGGTGAAGGTGGAGTTGGGGGACGAGAAGCCGGTGGAGAAGATCGAGTTCAGCGCCGCGGTGGACGAGGTGATGCGGAAGCTGGGCGGGAGGTCGCAGGTGATGGTGACGGGGATGGAGGCGCACGTCTGCGTGTTCCAGACGGTGCGGGACCTGGCGGGGCGGGGCGTGCAGCCGTACCTGTGCGTGGACGCGGCGCTGTCGCGGGCGGACGAGGACCGGCGGGTGGGGGTGGAGCTGTGCCGCGAGGCGGGGGCGGTGATCACCACGGTGGAGGCGGCGCTGTTCGACCTTTTGGGGAAGGCCGGCACGCCGGAGTTCAAGGCGATCTCCAACGCCGTGAGGTGAGCCGTGGCGGAGTGGGTGGTGATCATCGGCGGTGGATCGGGGATCGGGGAGGCGACGGCAGGGGCGTTCCTGCGGCGCGGAGCGAAGGTGCTCATCGCGGGGAGGGACTGGTCGAAGCTGGAGGCGGCGGCGAAGCGGCTGGGGGACGTGGCGTTCGAGGGGGTGGACGCGCGGAACGTCGACCGGCTCCAGGCGCTGTTCGAGCGGCGCGGGCCGTTCGAGCACCTGGTGCTCACGCTGAGCGGCGGGCGCGGGGGCGGGCCGTTCAAGTCGCTGTCGCTGGATGACCTGCGGAGCGGGCTGGAGGGGAAGCTGTTGGCGCAGCTTGCGGCGGCGCAGGCGGCGCTGCCCTACGTGACCCAGTCGATCACCTTCGTGAGCTCGGCCAGCGCTCGGGCGGCGATGACCGGGACGGCGGGGCTGGCGGCGATCAACGGCGCGGTGGAGTCGGTGGTTCGCCCGCTGGCGGTGGAGCTGGCGCCGATCCGCGTCAACTGCGTCGCGCCGGGCGTGATCGACACGCCGTGGTGGGACGCGCGGCCGCCGGAGATGAAGGCCGCCGCGTTCGAGCACACCGCGAAGACGCTCCCGGTGGGGCGGGTGGGCAAGCCGGAGGACGTCGCCGCGGCGATCGTCGCCGTCTCCACCAACGGCTTCATCACCGGGACGGTCGTGGACGTGAGCGGCGGCGCGATGCTGGCGCGGTGATCAGCGCATCCAGGTACCGCTGGGCGTGAGTGCGCCGTTCGGGAGACCGGATCAGCGCGATCCACCTACGGAGGGCGGCGCGATCGAGTGCCCGGGGCAGCTCAATCTCCGGCGGTCGAGCGAAGAGGCGGAAGCGCGTCGATGAGAGATAGGCCAGATCGAAGAGCGCTTTCTCGAGCGTGGCGAACTTTTCGCCGGAAGCGGTGGTCTTGAACCCATCGAACAGGTTGGCATCGATGCGATGCAGCGAGTAGGTCCCCACGGTGGTACGCACGTGATGAGCGCGACCGAGGGTGACAGCGTAATGAACGCTTGGGATCTGGGAGAGCGCTCCATGCCTGTACAACGCGCTGTAGAGCGACCCGTATGCCGGGTAAGGCCATGCGACCAGATCGACCACCAACCAGGGCTCGATGGTGTCCTGGCCGATCCAGACCGCCCCGCGCATCAGCGGCTGCACCAGCTTGGCCTGGCGCAGCCTTCGGAGGAGTTGTGCCGTGGCTCCGGACGAGATCCGGAGCATCGCCGCCACCTCATCATTCCGGATCGCCGGGAGGCCGGTCGCGTAGAGCTTGGCGTATGCCTCGGCGGCTTTCATCGTCCGAGCTCCTCGAGAAGCTCGACGACCTGGAGTTGCATGGCATCCCAGGCCGCGCGGTCCCGGAACGGTGTTCCCTGCTCGGGGTCCAGGAATGCGACGACTTGGCCGAGGTAGTCGTCATAAGAGAGCGAGAGCGCTCGCTCGATGGCGCCCGGGAGGCGCGAACGCAGATCGGAGTCGAGCTGGGGGAGTTGCGGCATACGCGCGCGCAGGAGTTGGAGGTCGAAGAGGTCGCGCGCCTGGGTCTGGGGCCGCCCGAGGAGCGCCTGGATCTTCTGGCGGAGCGCAGCCGGCGCCAGGTAGTGCTGGAGGACTGGGGGGGGGATGCCATGCGCCCGGGCCACGGCCGCGTCGATCGGCTCCGCCGCCCGCTCGCGGTCGGTCTCAGCGCCTCGCCGGGAGAACTCGACCTTGGTCCGGAGCGGGACCGAGCCGCCCGGGCGCCGGAGCCCCAGCTTCCAGCGCTGGGTGGTGTCCGTCTGCTTCGGCGCCGAGACGTCCTCCACCGCGATCCCCTGGGCTCGGAGGGGGAGGAGGAGGGCGGGAGCCTCCAGAAGCCGATCGACCTTGTTCTTGAGCGTGCCCCGCGGCATCTCAAGGACGTCGAGGTCCAGGTCCTCCGAGTACCGGATGCTCCCGAAGAAGAACCGCAGGTTGCACCCGCCCTTTACCGAGAAGCGCGTCCGGTCCGCGCCCGTCGAGAGCTGGCGGAGGAAGAGCAAGTGGAAGAGCTCGACCCTTTGGCGGTCGGAGACGGCCATGCAGGTGTAAATACTAGATCATGACGCTAATGTCATGATCGTGTATTATCAGCGTATGCCGGACTTCGAGGTGGGCCAACAGTTCACCGTCGAACGGACCTTCACCGACGCGCTGGTGGACGCGTTCACGGAGATCTCCCTCGACCGCGGCCGCCACCACCTCCAACCCGACGCGCAGGGGCGGCGGATCGTCCACGGCCTCCTCGTGGCCTCCCTCGGCACGCAGATCGGCGGGAGCCTCGACTTCCTCTCCCGCACCATGGACTACGAGTTCCTCCGCCCCGTCTACGTGGGCGACCACATCACCTGCACCGCGCGCATCGAGTCCGTGGAGAAGAAGCCCGGCAAGACGCGCCTCCTCATCTCCATGCGCTTCGTGAACCAGCGCGGTGAGGACGTCATCCGCGGGAGCACGCGCGGCGCGGTGCTGGACCCCGGACCCTAGGGCCCCTGCACCGGCCCCAGCGGCACGTCGTGCAGCAGGGTGGGGAGGGCCGACCGCGCGGCGGCGATCTTCTCCAGGTCGACCTCCGCGGTGACGAACCCCGGCCCGTCCTCCCCGGCGTCCGCCAGCACCTCGCCCCACGGCGCGACCACCAGCGAATGGCCGAAGGTCTTCCGGTTCGCGGCGTGGGTGCCCACCTGCGCGGGCGCAAACACGAAGCACCCGGTCTCGATCGCCCTCGCCCGCATCAGCACGTGCCAGTGCGCCATTCCGGTGGGCACGGTGAAGGACGCGGGGATGGAGATCATCACCGCCCCCGCCTTGGCCAGCGCCCGGTAGAGGTGCGGGAAGCGGAGGTCGTAGCAGATGGTCATCCCCAGCGGGCCCCACGGGGTCTTCGCCACCACCGGGTGCTCGCCCGGCCGGAAGACCTCCGACTCGCGGTACCGCTCGCCGCCGGGGAGGTCCGCCGCGAACATGTGGATCTTGTCGTAGCGGGCCACCACCTCGCCGCTCGCGTCGATCAGGTAGGAGCGGTTGGCGCACCGCTCGCCCTCGACCTTGATGTGGAGCGACCCGATCAGGAACCAGGTCTCCAACTCCCGCGCCAGCGCCTTGAACGCGGCGAGGCCCGGGTGATCGCCCTCCGGCAGCATCTTGGCGAGCGTGTCCTGCCGGTCCGCGCCCAGCATGGTGCAGTTCTCCGGCGTCATCAGGAACTTGGCGCCGGCGGCGCGCGCCTTCCGCGCCTGCTCCTCGATGTACGCGATGTTCGGCGCGATCTCGTTGCTGGAATTCGTCTGGATCAACCCGACCGTGAACTTGCTCATCTCGTCTTTTCCTCGGACTGCAGCGACCGCAGCGCGTCCAGATGCCGGCCCACCTTGTGGAAGCACTCCGCCAGACGCTGCATCGCCCGGCCGTCCGGCCGGTAGAAATTCCACACGATCTCCACCGACCGTTCCACCTTCCGCTCGCACGCGGGCAGCGACACCCGCCCGTAGTCCGCCTTCGCCCGCCGCAGTTGCTCCATCCAGAACGGCCGCGGCCCGCGGTAGCCCTTCCACCGCAGCCGCCGCAGCCGGTGGAGCGGTTCCCGCACGTAGACGAACACCGGCGCGCCCTCCGCCTGCAGCGCCCGCAGCATCGCCGCCCGCGGGACCCCCGTCCGCTCCTCCAGGTAATTGAAGGTCAGCATGTGGTGCGAGGAGGAGAACCCCGGCCGGTGCGCCGGGAATTCGATCCACTCCACCCCCTTCATCGCCTCCCGGAACGCCCGTGCGTTCGCCCGCCGCCCCTCGATCTCCGCCGGCATCTTCGCCAGTTGCCCGGGGAACAGCGCGGCGATCAGCGGCGACACCCGGTAGCTGGCGATGAGCGTGTCCGCGTGCGGCCCAAGCTCGGCCGGGAACCCCGCCTCGCCCCGCCGCCCCCAGTGCTGGCACATCAGCGCCGCCCGCCAGTACACCTCGTCCTTCGACGCCAGCAGGTACCCAGCTTCGGAGGTCGCGAGGATCTTCCCGCCCATGCAGGAGAACCCCGCCGCGTCGGAGAACTGGCCCACCGGCTGCCCCTGGATGGTGGCCCCGTGCGCCTGGCTCCCGTCCTCGATCACCGCCAGCCCACGCCGCCGGGCGATCCGCTGGAGCGCCGGCATGTCCGCCGGTTGCCCGTACAAGTGCACCGGCAGGATCGCGCGCGTCCGGGGCGTGATCGCCGCCGCCACCTTCCGGGGGTCGATCAACCCGCTCACCGGATCCACGTCCACGTACACCGGCACCGCTCCCGCGAAGAGGATGCAGGAGGTGGTGGCGCCGAAGGTGTACGGGGTGGTGATCACCTCGTCGCCCGGGCCGATCTCCAGCCCCATCAGGGCCGCGTGCAGCGCCGAGAACCCGGAGTTGAGCAGCAGCACCCGCTTCCCCGGGTGGTACGCGGCGATGGCGCGCTCGGCCTCCTCCACCACCCCGCGCCGCCCGATCACCACCGTCTCCCCGGTATGGAGCAGCTGCGCCACGCGTTCGATCTGGCGCATCGTGAACCGCGGCCACTGGGGCGCCCGCACCTCGCCCACCGGCGCGCCTCCGAGCAACGCCAGCGATTCGCCGCGCGCAGGTCGCGTCCTCACCGCCGCTCTCACAGCTCCCGCCTCCTCATCCTGGCCGCGATGTGGTCGCCCGCGCGCGCGGCCAGCGCCATCATGGTGAGCGTCGGGTTCTGAAATCCAATCGACGGGAAGCACGACCCGTCCACCACGTACAGGTTCTTCATCCCCCAGACCCGGTTCCACGGGTCCAGCACCGACCGGCGCCGGTCGCTCCCCATCCGCGCCGTCCCCACCTCGTGGATGGCGCTGCCGGGCGCCTGCAGCGCCCTGGCCACCTTGAGCACCTTCACGCCCGCCATGGCGGCGATCTCCTCCAGCGCCGAGCCCTGGTGCTTCGCCATCGCCAGCTCGTTCTCCGACCAGCGGCAGCGGATCCGCGGCGCCCGGATCCCCCACGCGTCGCGCCGCCTCGACAGCGTCACCCGGTTCTCCGGCCGGGGCAGCATCTCCCCGAACGCCTGGAGGTTGACCAGGATCGGCCCGCGGTCGCGAGGCCCGGGCTGGTACACGCTCATCTGCACGCCGTAGCCGCGAAGGAAGCCGTGCGGGCTGGCGGCGCCGGACCCGGGCCACGGGATGTAGAGCAACGACTGGCGCCGGCCGCCTCCACCGCGGCGCGAGGGCAGGGTGCCCAGCAGCTTCACCCCGTAGGTGTGGTCCATCAGGTTGCGCCCCAGCTGGCCGGACGCGTCCTCCACGCCCTCGCTGTTGAGCAACAGGCGCGCGGACTCCACCGTGGAGGCGCACAGCACCACCACCCGGGCGCGCACCTCGCTGCGCTTCCCGCTCTCCCGGTCCACGTAGGCGCACCCGCGGGCCAGGCCTCCGCCCCGCTCCACCTCGACGTGGCTCACCACCGACCCGGCGCGGACCGTGAGCCGGCCCGTCCGCAGCGCCGCGTGGAGCGTCGACCCGGGGCTGGTGAAGTAGGGGAAGCCGTCGCAGTCCCCCGCGGCGCCGCAGGCCGGGCAGACGCGCGACGGGCGCGCCGCCGCGGCCAGGCGCGACGAGATGGCGGCGCGCCGGGGCAGCCGCGCCCACAGGCGATCCCGCACGAAGGCGGCGGCGCGGCCCAGGCGCGGCGGCGGGCGGAAGGCGCCGTCCGGGACGTGCTCCAGCCCGTCGCGCCGGCCGCACACGCCGATGAAGCGCTCCACCTCCGCGTAGTACGGAGCCAGCTCCCGGTGCGAGAGCGGCCAGTCCTCCCCGTGCCCGTCCTGGCTGGCGGCGCGCAGCTCCCAGTCGGACATCCGGTAGCACTGGCGGGACCAGGTCAGGGTCCGGCCCCCCACCTGCCGGCCGCGGATCCACAGGAAGGGGGCGCGCGCGGAGAGGTCGTAGGGCTCCTCGCCGTCGTCCACGAAGAAGCGCTCCGTTTCCTCCGAGCACGCCCAGCACGTCGCCTGCACCGGCTTGCGCCGCGCCCAGCGCGCGTCGCCGCGCACCTCGGGCTGAAAGCGCACCAGCGGGCCCGCCTCCAGCAGCAGCACCCGCAGCCCGTGCCCGGTGAGCGCCTTGGCCATCCACCCGCCGCTGGCCCCGGAGCCGACGATCAGCGCGTCGTAGTCGCCGTCGCCCCTCTCAGCCACGCCGCCGCCGCCGAGACATCATGGCCGCCGCGACCAGCGCCGCCGCGAACGCCAGCGAAGACCCGGGCACGGCCGCGCAGCCGATCCAGTAGTACCCGCTGCGGTCGACCACGGTGACGGTGAAGTCCTGCACGTCCGACCCGGCGGCGTTGCTGGCGGTGAGCGAGACGGCGACGTCCCCCACCTGGTCCTTCCGCGGCGTCCACGTCACCAGGCCGGTGGCCGGGTCGATCTGCATCCCCGCCGGGGCGTTCACGCGGCCGCCGGCGGCCGCCTTCCCCACCTCCCACGTCACCGGGAGCCCTCCGATCGCCGTGGCGTGCCCGTCGACGGCGTACACGTACGGCACGCCCACCGATCCCACGGCGACCGGCGTGGAGACGATCTTCGGCGGGAGCACGCCGTTCTTCGTCACCTGGATCTCCACCGTGTCGGAGGCGGTCAGCCCGTCGTTGTCGGTCACCTCCAGCCGCGCCTGGAACGACCCCACCGCGTCGAACCTCCACGACGGGTCGGCGTCGTTCGCGCTGCGGCCGTCCGGCACCGTCCACCGCCGCGAGACCACCACCCCGTCCGGGTCCCCGAACTCGGACACCAGCTGCGAGGTGAAGGGCGCGTCGCCGGAGACGGGCAGGGCGCGCGCCCGGGCGAAGGGCGGGAGCTTGCCGCCCTGGCTCGCCGCCACGGGGGCTGCGTCCCGCGCGACCAACCCGCGCTGATCCAACACCCGCAGCTTCACCGTGTATCCGCCGGGCTGGGCGTAGGCGTGGGACGCGTCCGCCCGGGTGGAGCCGCTGCCGTCCCCGAAGTCCCACGCGTAGGAGACGATGGGCGAGCTCCCCGCCTGGCAGTCGCAGTGGAAGGTGACGGTGAGCGGCGCCGGCCCCGACGACACGTCCATCGCGATGCGCGCCTGCGGCGGGGCGAGCCCACCGGACGTCACCAGCACCGGCCCGGAGGTGCCGGCGGCGTTGAGGGATGCGTTCCGGACGGTGAGGTGGACCTGGTAGCCGCCCGGCGCCGGGTACCCGTGCAAGAGCGTGGTCAGGTCCAGCCCCGAGCGC
This sequence comes from Myxococcaceae bacterium, assembly GCA_035637895.1. Classification (GTDB taxonomy): domain Bacteria; phylum Myxococcota; class Myxococcia; order Myxococcales; family Myxococcaceae; genus DASRBA01. The sequence goes on along the minus strand of DASRBA010000073.1, from coordinate 8,901 downwards.
GTGGGGGAGCCGTCGCCCGGGTCCCACTCGTCGAACAACCGCGAGCTGCCCGGGTCGTTGGAGCGCGACGCGCTCGAGTCCAGCTTGGTGACCAGCGGCGCCTCTCCACTGGCGGGCGTGGCGCTGAACGCGGCGGTGGGGACGGGGAGCGAGACGGACACCACGTCCACCGTCCACGAGCCGCTGTCCTCGCCGGCGGCGTTGGCGGCGGTGAAGGTGAAGGTGAAGGTGCCGGTGGCGGCCGGCAGCCAGGTGAGGATGCCGGTCACCGGGTCCAGCAGCGCGCCCGCCGGCCCGGAGTCCAGCCGCCAGGCGATGGGCTGCGCCCCGCTCGCCACGAGCTGGAGGAACAGCGGCTGGCCGGCGGCGATCTGGGTGGCCTGCACCGGCGACAGCAACGGCGGGTTCGGCCCGGCGACGTGGATGGTGAAGCGCTGGTGGTCCGTTCCCTCGCCGTTGGCGGCCGCCAGGTCCACCGGGAAGTCGCCGGTCGCGTCCGCGAACCAGAAGATCTCCCCGGTGAGGTTGTCGATCTCCATCCCCGCCGGTGCCGCCGCCAGGCTCCAGTCCAGCGGCGCGGTGCCGGTGGCGTCCGCGCGGCCGTCGGCGTCGTACTGGTACGGCTCGTTGAGCTGGGTGGTGAGGTTGGGCGAAGAGGTGATCGCCGGCGCCGCCGCGCGCGCCGCGCAGGCCAGCAGCGCGCTCGCGGTGACCAACTGGCGGAGGATCGAGAGTGGCGGGAGCGCGCGGCCGCTCATCAGGGCGCGCAGTGTAGCCCGGTTGACAGGGGCAGCGGCGCCGAACAGCGTGCGCCGGATGCCCACACCCGCGGCCAATCCGCCCGCGCAGCGACTGGAGCTTCTGGACCTGCTGCGCGGGCTGGCGCTGGGCGGGATGCTGCTGGTCCATTTCCAGTACTACACGTCCGGAGGTGGAGGGTTCGCCACCGCGCTGGGTCCGATCGCCGCCTTCATGGGGGACGCCTACACGCTGTTCGCCTTCCTGTTCGGCGCCGGCGTCGGGCTGAGCTTCCTCCGCGCCCGGGCCCAGAGCCGCCCCCCCGGCGCTTTCGCCGCGTCGATGCTGCGGAGGATGCTGGGCCTGGCCGCCATCGGCTTCGCCACCGAGACGGTCACCGGGTACCACGTGCTCAACCTCTACGTGCTCTCCGGCTTCGCGCTGCTGGCGCTGGCGGCGTGCTCGGCCCGGACGCTGGTCGCGCTCGCCGCGGCGTGCCTGCTGGCTGGTCCCGCCGCCACGGTGGGGGTGGGGCTCGCCCAGCGCGCGTCGGCCGGGGTGGAGGCGGCGAACGACGCGGCAGTGGCGCGGCGCCAGGCGTACCACCGGATGCTCCAGGAGCGCGACCAGGCCAAGGCCCACGGTGGATTCCCCGAGCTGGTGGCGCTCCAGGCGCGCCAGGTCCTGGGCCGCTACGCCGACCCGTGGAGCTACGTCCCTGGAGAGGTGGCGGTGCTGGCGTTGCTGGGGCTGGCCGTCGCCAAGCGCGGCGCGCTCCCGGCGCTGGCCGATCCCGCCGTCGCGCGCCGCTGGCTGCCGCGGGCGTTCGCGAGCTTCGTCGTCCTGGGCGCCGCGGGCGCCGCGTTCTGGGCGCATTGGCCTCCGGTGGACCTGGGCTTCAAGCCGTTCTCGTTCGCCGCCGGCGACCTGGTGGGAGGCATCCTCAGCACCCGCTGGCTGGGGTTCGCGTTCGCCACGTCGCTGGCCTGGCTCACCGTGGTCAGCCCGCGCGCGCGCTGGGCGCTCTCCCCGGTGGCGGGCGCGGGGAAGATGGCGATCACCTTCTACGTGCTCCACGTCTTCGCGCTGGAGCTGCTGCTGGGAGGCTACTGGTTCCAGGTCCCGCTCACGCCGCTGCAGGGCTTCCTTGCCGCGGCGGCGACCTACGCGGCGATGTCGGCCGCCGCCCACGCGTGGCTGCGCCGGTTCCGGTACGGCCCCGTGGAGTGGGCGTGGCGCTGGGCCGCGGGAACGGCGCCCGCCTGAGCCAGCGTGGGTGCGCTCCGGGTTTGGTCGCGCCCGATGCGCTCGCGCCCACCCCGATCGACCTCAGCGACCCGGCTCCAGCTCCGCCATCCACAGCTCGAAGCGGAGGGCCCGCGCGGCCGCCACGGCGTATTGGTACGCCAGCGGCCGGGCGCCGAGGCGGAAGCGCACCCGGACCTCCGCCCCGTCCAGCGCCTCCCGGGGCGGTGGGACGGCCGACTCCAGCAGCAGCGCGGGGTGCCCATCCTGGGCGCGCACCTGCCAGACCGCGAGCGGCAAGGCCCGGCCCGCGGAGGGGACCCACGCCTCCGCGTCCGCCAGCGCCTGCCAGGGCACGTCCGGCGGCAGCGACACGGTCACCTCCGAGCGCTCGTCGCTGGCGACCTCCAGGACCGTCTCGCCTCGCCCGTACCAGCGCCCGGCGGCGTCCTCCAGCGGCGTGGCTACCCGCCCGGGCGCGGGGCTGACCAGCGTCAGGCCCTGGCGCTGCCGGTCCACCGCCGCCTGCTCCAGCTCCGCGGCGGCGACCGCGGCCTTCGCCTCCCGCACCGCCAGGGGGTCCGCCTCCTCCAGCAGCCGCAGGGCCTCGCGGCGGATCTCCAGCTCCGCGCCCGCATCCGAGCGCGCGCGCCGGGCCCGCTCGAGCTCCATGGCCGGAGCCAGCCCCGAAGCCGCCAGCGCCTCCAGCCGCGCCCCTTCCGCCGCCGCCGCGTCCGCCTTCGCCTGGGCCGCGGCCAGCGCGGCGCGCGCGGCCTGCAAGCGCTCCGGCCGCTCCCCGCGCTCCAGGGCCGCCAGCGCCGCGCGCGCCGAGGACAGCCGAGCGGCCACCTCCAGCGCCCGCGCGTCGAGCTCGCGGTCCTCCAGCCTGCCCAGCACCTGGCCCCGCTCCACCTGGTCGCCGTCGCGGACGGTCAGGGACGAGAGCCGCCCGGCCGCCGCCGCCCGCGCCGGGACCCGCGGGCGCTGCACCGTCCCTGAAGCGGCCACCGTCCACGGCAGAGGCACCGCGAGCAGCCCGCCGGCCACCAGCGCCAGCGCGGCCCGCACCCGCCAGGTGCGCAGCTGCTCGGGGTGCCTCTTCAGGTACCGCAGCGGCCCCGAGAGGCTGAGGACCAGCCCCCTCACCAGCAGGGCGGCGAGGATGAAGGCGGCGGTGCGGCCCACCTTGCCGCCGAGGAAGTCGTAGAAGGCGTGGACGCCCCAGAGGAGGAAGAACAGGCGGAACGCGTACGCCCCCACGCCGTAGAGGCGCAGCACCTGGAGCTTCACGCCCTCCTGCGGCCGCAGCGCCGGCACCGCCAGCGAGGCCAGCGCCAGGTCCGCGTCGCCGCCCAGCTTGGGCGTCCCCAGCAGGTCGGCCAGCATGTAGTAGCCGTCCAGCCGGATGAACGGGATGGAGTTGACGACCCAGGTGCCGACGTTGGTCACCACCACCGCGGTGGCGAAGGCGTGCACCGCCGTGCCGCCCTCGGTGAGCGCCATCAGCGGGTAGGCGAGCGCGACCAGCGACTGGTTCACCAGGATGCCCGCCGCGCCCACCACCAGCCGCCGCCAGCGGTCGGGCACCAGGTAGGTGCCGCTCACGTCGGCGTAGGCGATGGGGAGCAGGAGGTAGATCACCCCCACGCCGATCTTCCCCACCTTCCCACCGACGCGCCGGCAGGCCACCGCGTGCCCCAGCTCGTGCAGGCCCAGGGAAATGACCAGCACCACCGCGGTGAGCGCCGGGTCCAGCGTGCGCCTCAGCTCCATGCGGTCCAGCTGGACCGTCGCCATCACGGTGGCGACCACCGCGCCGGCCGCGAAGGCGATCAGCCAGAAGGGCGTGAGCAGCGGCCGGAGTGCCCGCTCCAGCACCGCGGCGATGGGCTCTCCGTCGAGGAGCTTGCCCAGCTTGAACACCCGGCCTTCGCCCAGGGACCGGAATTGCAGGGCGCTGACCTGCTCCAGCAGCTCCGCGCACTCCGGCGGGCCTCCCAGCGCCAGCGCCTCCTCGAGCGAGCGCGCGCCCTGGACGATCCGCTCGCGCCGGAGCTGGCGGATCGCGGACGCCGCCGCGCTTCGCCAGGGAGCGTCCTCCGGGTGCGCCTTCAGCTTCCGCTCGAACGCCGCCGCCATCGCCCGCGCCTGGCGCGCCTCGGACCAGGTGAGCGTGACCTCCGCCTCGTACGAGGAGAGCGTCATCAGCCCGCGCTGGGTGGCCTCGGAGAGGAAGCTCCGGACGTGGGCGAGCTCGAGGTCCGCTCCGGCGTCGAGGAGCGCGTCGCGGATCTCCTCCGGCGTCGTCTTGCCGTCGGCCAGCGAGAGCACCTCCGCCTGCGCCGGCTCCAGGTCGATGTAGCTGTCGGCGACCGGGTCGTAGGCGACGACCAGGTCCACCCCGTCGCGGCTTACAGGGGTGAGCTGGAGCTCCTGCCGTAGCTCGAACAGGTGCATCGGGAGATGCCGGAAACACGGCGGCCCGCTCCGGTGAGAGAGCGGGCCGGGCCAAGCGCCTTCGGCGAGCAGGCGCTAGCAGGTCTTTTTCGAGTAGCAGTTCCCGTTGCTCGGATCCGGATCCATGTCGATGTACTCGCTCGATCCCAGCAGGGGGGCGATCTTGCGCTCGTTCTTCGCCTTCAGCTTCAGCTTCAGCTTCTGGATGGTCTTCTTGTTCAGCTCGATCTTCTTCTTCATCGCATCACCCCTTGATTGATGTCCTGGTTGGTCAGCAGCTCATGCCGTTGCTGGGGTCGCACGCCGTCGCCGGCGACTGCGTCAGCGCCTGCAGCTTCAGCTTGAGGTTGTTGATCGTCCGCTTGTCGAGCTTCAGCTTCTTCATCAGTGGTCGCCTCCCGGCTAGATGCAGCTCTGGCCGTTGCTGGTTCTTTCGACGATGGCATCGCCCAGGACGGTCGGGGCGACCTTGCGATCACTGAGCTGCTTCAACTTCAGCTTGAGGTTCTTGAGCGTCCGCTTGTTCAAGCGAGGCTTCTTCTTCATCAAGCGTCTCCTTGTGTTCGTGCGCTGGGGCAAGCCGGAGCGCGGGGGAGCGCCACCGGAGCCACCAACTCAAGCACAAGTGGCGTGTAGGTTTCCAGTGACGCCATTATTTCACCGCATTGCGGTTGTTCCGGGGCTTTTCACGTATTTCGTGGTGGTAGCGCCACCGACATGAACCGGTCCCAGGACGGCTCGACGGCGGTGGTGGCGGCGAGGAGGACCAGCGCCAACCCCGCGTCCCCGACGCTCAGGCCGCGCTGTCCGTGGTCTCGGTAGGGCCTGGCGCCGGACTCGGCGTCGCGCCAGAGGCGGAGGCCGTGCTCCAGGTGGCGGACCGCGCCGCGGCGGAGGGCGGGGTCGCCGGTGGCCTGGAACAGGCGGTTGAGCAGGTGCGCCGTCCCCAGCGAGCCGTGGCAGAGGACGGGCTCGAAGTTCCAGGCGTCCTCGAAGGAGCGGGCCGCGGCGTCCCTGGCCACCCGGAGCGCCACCCGGGCCCAGGCCGGCTCCCGGGCCCGCCGCCCCGCGAGCCACAGCTGGGTGGCGATGCCCACGTCCCCGTGGCACCAGGCGGAGCGGCATGGCTCGGGGGCCTCACCAGGGACGAGGGCGGCCGGAAAACGGCACGTCGCGCCGCGCGGCAGCTCCTGCGCCAGGAGCAGGGACACCGCACCGTCCAGCAGCCGTCGCGAGCGCCGCGGCGCCACGCCCAGCTCCACCAGGTGGGCGAGGAAGCCGATCATCCCCGCGCTCCCGTGGGCGACGCCCAGGACGTACTGGAGCGCTCCGGTCTCGTAGTGCGCGCTCGGCCACGCCAGCCCTGGCCGGACCCGGACCGCCGCTTCGTCCAGGTGGCGTACCACGTGCTCCAGCGCGCTCCGGGCGTCCGGCCTTGGCAGGCGCTCCAGGGCCGCCAGCCCGATGCCCACCACGCCCTGGAACAGGTCGAGGTCGCCCCGCCAGACCTTCCCGCGGACCGCGCCCAGCAGCGCCCGGTCCAGGTCGGCGGCCAGCACCTCGTCGCCCTTGACCAGCCCCTCGCGGTCCAGGTGCGCCATCGCCCAGGCGATGCCGGGCAGCCCGGTGGAGAGCGCCCCGGTGAGCTCGTCGCTGGCCAGCGCCAGCAGGGCGGTCCTCAGGTGCCGCCGGGCGCGGCGCAGCGCCGCGGCGTCGCGGTGGGCGCGGGCGAGGTACGCGTGCATCACGGCGACGCCGGCGGTCCCCAGCGCCAGGCCGGGCCCGGCCACGGGCTTCCGCCGCCGCGAGCCGCGCCCGGCCAACCGCGCGATCGCCGCCCGGGCCCGGGCCGCGCGCGCTCCCTGCAGCAGTGGCCGCCACGGCATCGCGGGTGGGAAATTAGCCGGTGCGCCGGTTCCTTGGCAGCATCCCCGCGCGTGACCCTGGCGGCCGCCGCGTCGCTGCTCCTCGTTGCGCAGGCGGGCCCGGCGCCCCGGCCGGTGGAGCTGGGCGTCTTGCTGGGCCGCATGGTGGAGCTGAGCCCGGAGCTGGCGGACGCGGTCCTCGCGGTGCGGGTGGCCGCGGCGGAGGAGCGGCGGGCGCTGGCGCCGCTGGACCTGGCCCTGGAGGGTTCGGGCGGGGCGTCGCGGAGCGTGCTCAACAGCCCCAGCCTGGGGCAGGTCTACGGCGAGTTGGAGGCGCGCGAGGCGCTGTCCGCCGCGAAGGGGTTCTCCACCGGCACCCGCGTGTCCCTGGAGCAGCAGCTGGTGCACGGCGCCTCGCCGAACGCGCTGCGGCCGCTGGAGGCCGCGCTGGGGTTCTCCACCCCGGACCAGTACCTCTACGACCTGTCCACCGTGACCCTCACCGTGACGCAGCCCCTGCTGCGCGGGGCCTGGGAGGGCGCGGCGATGGCGGGCCACCGGGCCGCGCTCCGGGGCGTGGACGCGGCGAAGCTGCGCCGGCTCTCGGAGCTGTCGAAGGCGGCGGTGCGGGTTGCGGCGGCCTACGACGCGCTGTACGTCCGGGAGCAGGAGCTGGAGATCGCCGCCCGCGCCGCCGAGCGCGACGCGCGGGAGCTTTCGCTCACGCAGAAGCGGATCTCCCTGGGCATCGTCCCCGCGTCGGACCTGCTGCGCCTGCAGCAGGCGATCGCCGCCCGGGCGGAGCAGGAGATCGCCGCCCGGCTGGCGACGGCGGACGCCGAGCGGCAGCTCCGCGCGGAGCTGGGCCTGCCTCCCGGCGGCGACCGCATCGCCACCGCGCCGGAGCCCGCCGCCCCCGCGCCGCGGACCGATCGCCGGGCGGCGACGGAGGCCGCGCTGGCGTCACACCCGTCGGTCCTGGCGGCGCGCCAGGAGGTGGAGCGGCGACGCGAGCTGCTGGCCCGCGCCCAGGATGCCGCCCGTCCCTCGCTCGACCTGAGCGCGTACGCCGGCAGCACGGGGTTCGATCCCGGCTCTCCTGCGGGGGCGCTCTTGCAGACGGTGCGGGGACAGCGAGCGGTCTACGGCGCGGAGCTGACCTTCCGCTATCCGCTGGACGGCGGCGCCGCGGCGCGGGCGGATGTGGAGCAGGCGTCGGCGGAGCTGGCCAGGGCGGAGGCGGCGCAGGCGAGGGCCGGACAGGAGGCGTCGCGCGCCGCGGAGGCCGCGGCCGACGCGGTGGAGAACGCGGTGGAGCGCCTGGAGGTGGCCGAGAAGGCGGTGGCGCTGGCGAAGCAGGTGCTGGAGGCGGAGCGCGACCGGTACGGGCAGGGCCGCGGGACGCTGCTCGACGTCCTGTCCGCCGAGGCCGCGGTGTCGGACGCCGAGCGCCGCCGCGCGCGCGTGCAGGCGGACCTGCACCTGGCGCGGTTCACCCTCCAGGCCGCCACAGGAGCGCTGACGCTCGAGCTGGCCGGGCGCGGTCCGTAGGGGAAGTCACCGGCGCCGCTTTCGCGCGGGCGCGCGGGTCCTGGGCGGGAGGAGCGCGGTCAGCGCGTCGATGGCGGTGGACGCCGGGAGCCCCATGCCCCCGTGCTCCGGCTGGGCCTGGTGCCGGTCGGAGACCTCGAACGCCAGCGACGGCTCGATGACGTGGACGCCGCCGGCGCGGAGCTGCTGGACGTTGCGCTGGATGGCCGGGTTGCTCCACATGGCGTGGTTCATGGACGGCGCCACCGCCACCGGCGCGCGGGTGGCGGCCACCACCAGCGACAGCAGGTCGCTGCACGCCCCGGACGCCAGGCGCTGGAGGCTGGACGCCGAGGCGGGCATCACCGCCACCAGCTCCGCCGATCTCGCCAGGTGGATGTGCGGGACGGTCGCGTCTCCCTGGGGCGCGAAGGCGTCCGTCCAGCAGCCGATGCCCAGGTAGGTGAGCGCCTGCGGGTTGACGAAGCGGAGCGCGGACGCGGTGAAGATCACGTCCAGCCGCTCGCAGAAGCGGTCGTACAGGACCGGCAGCAGCGCCATCACGTTGATGGCGTTGATCGCCCCGGTGACGCCCACCACCAGGTGCCGGCACGGCCGGCCCTTCGGCAGCGGCTGGCGCAGCGCCAACAGCTTGTTCCGGGGACCTTCGAGCACGATGCCCGCGGCCACCAGCGCGTCCAGCGCGTCGCCGTCCACCTCCTCCAGGAGCTGCTTGCGCTCCACGGGCCGGGAGAGGAGCTCCAGGACGCGGGAGAACTGGGCCGGGTCCACCGGCTCCAGGGTGACGGGTTGGCGGCCGCTGCCGGTGAAGGTGATGGACCGCGCGCCGGTGATCGCCGCCAGGCTCAGGTTGCGCAGGTAGGCCATCAGAAGAACAGGGAGACCCGGAGCGTCCGCTCCACTCCCCTCCGCAGCTGCGACAGCAGCGTCATCCGCCCGGTCTCGATCTGCGCCGAGCCCTGCATCCCCGGCCGGAGCGCGTCGCCCGGGTTCGGGACGGTGGCGCGCACCCGGACGAAGCGCTTGCCCTTGGCCAGCCCCTCCA
>DASRBA010000072.1:0-16556 GCA_035637895.1 Myxococcaceae bacterium | reverse complement strand
CGCACGGGGATGTCGCGGCCTTGCCCGGAGCCGTCGGCGACGTGGATCAGCGAGGCGCCGCGCGGACCGGAGGAGCCGGTGGCCACCATCCAGTGGTTATCGACGTTGAGGGCGATGGGCGCGCCCACCTTGAGGTGCTGGGCCAGCGCGGTGAGCGCCTCGTTGACGGCGGCGTTGTGCACCACCATGTTCGACTCGCCCGCCGCGGGGACCGCCGCCGACTGGTAGTTCCGCCCGGTGAGCTTGCGCAGGCCGGTGGCCATCTCCTTGCCGTACTCGCCGTTGAGCAGGCCCCTCATCTGCGCGTCGGTGGTGGCCGGAATGGAAGGGTCGTTCGTCTGCTGCACGAAGGTGGCGGCGAACAGGCGCTGCGAGAGCGAACGGTCGCCACCCGGCGTCTGGTTCGGCACCGCCGAGGCCGTCCACACCTGGTCGCCCACCCGGGCCGCGCCCTTCGTCCCCAACTCGGTGACGATGCGGGCGTACTCGGCGGGCTTGGTCTTGGAGAGGATGACCGCCGCCGCGGTGCCGCCGCAGTCGTGGTTGTTGGGGCCCTGCTTGATGCGCTCCGGGTGCGCGAGGTCGAGGACCGTGTCCGCGAGCAGCGCGTGGGAGTCCAGGCCGGTGGCGGTGCGCGGCGCCGCCGCCAGCACGCCGAGCTGCTCGACCGCGTTCTGCGTGAACGCCGTCTTGCCGGACGTCAGCTTCCCGTTGAAGAGGAGCTGCCGCAGCGCTCCCTGCGCATCGCCGCGGCCGGCGAGGGCCTTGTCGACCAGGTCGTAGTGCTTGAAGTCGCCGGCCGGCCCCAGCAGGCCCTGCACCTGCTTGAGCGCCTTGGCCGGGTGCGCGTCCCCGCGCGCCGCGCCGACGAGCTGGTCGAGGCTCGCGCGTTGATCGGGCGCGAGGGTGTCGTAGGCGCGCTTCTGGCGCGGGCCGAGCGCGGCGCCGGCGTCGAACGCATCGCCTTGCACCCGTGTGCGCTGATCTCGCACCTTCGTGGGATCGAACCCGTCCTGGAGAGCTGGAGCACGCGGCGCAGGCGCGGTCGGTGCCGCTGCCGGCGTCGGGCGAGCGGCGGCAGCGCCCGGAGGCGCCGCGCCGTTCTGGATGTGCCCCGGCCTATGAGGGTTTTCCTGCCTGACCGGCGCCATGTGGGGACCTCCAAAACTCTCCAGATCCCTATTTACGGCAGTTTGGTGCCGAAAGTTTCTCCCTTGAGTCCGGGCGCCTTGCAATGCCCCGCAGCATCTTGCGCCGTCGTCGGGGACCGCGCTTTCCTGGCGATTCAGGAAAAGCCACGACATGAGCGGCCCCGTCCTGCTGACCTGGTTGGGAACGAAGAGCGACCCGTACGAGCGCGACAAGAACTTCGGGCCGTATCGAGACGGGCGCGTCCCGGGCCCGACCCTGACGCTGCTCACCGACCCCGCGTCGCCCTACGCGAACCAGATCGCGGATGTCGTGCTGCTCCGGCAGGGCGGCGCCGAGGCGGCGAAGCACGACCGCGTCTACCGCGATCTGGTGGACGCGCTCGCGGAGCGCACCCCCACCGTCCAGCTCCACTCGCGCGTCTGGGCGCACGACGACCCGACCGACCACGCCGCCATCTTCGAATGGCTCCGCACGGTGCTTCCCCCGGTCCGGCGCCAGTTCGTGGGCCGGGAGCTGGTCATCCACCTCTCTCCCGGCACGTCGGCGATGCACACCGTGTGGGTGCTGATGGCGGAGACCGGCTTCATCGAGACGCCGTTCACGGCCGTCCAGTCGTTCCGCGCCGAGGACCGGAGATCGAAGCCGGCGGTGAAGCCGCTCTCGCTCGGCGTCGACACGTTCTTCAAGCGCTGGCAGCAGAGTCGCCCGGCGGCCTCGGGCGCCGGCGTGGACCAGCAGCTGTGGGACCCACGGCAATTCCGGTCGGCCCGGTTGCGCGCGCTGTACGACGACGCGCGGCGCGCGGCCCGGCTCAAGGTGCCGGTGCTGATCCTCGGCGAACGCGGCACCGGCAAGACGACGCTTGCCTCGTGGATCCGGTTCCAGAGCCCCTTTCGCCGTCCGGAGTTGGACGCCGGCTGGTTCGCGGTCCCCTGTGGCCAGTACACGCCCGAGACCATGCGCTCCGAGCTGTTCGGCCACGTCGCGGGCGCGTTCACCGACGCGAAGAAGCCGCACAAGGGGCTCCTCAGCCGCGCCGACGGCGACACCCTGTTCCTGGACGAGATCGGCGACGTCTCCCGCGATCTCCAGCGCCTGCTGATCAAGGTGCTGGAGGAAGGTACCTTCCAGGAGCTGGGGAGCACCAAGGTACAGCGGACCGACGTGCGGCTGCTGGCGGCCACCAACCTTCCTCCTGACGCGCTGGCCCAGCACCTGGACGCCGACTTCCTGGATCGCATCCGCGCCCTCACGCTGACGGTCCCACCGCTGCGCGAGATCCCCGAAGAGCTGGGCTGGCTCTGGCCGGTGGTGCTGGAGCAGGCCGCGGCGCGCTCCGGCGCGGACCCACGCTACGCCCGCCTCGCCCCTGCCCAGCACGAGCAGGTCGTGGCCGCGCTCCGCGCCCACCCCTTGCCCGGCAACGTCCGGGACCTGCTCCGCGTCGCCTGGAGGTTCCTCGCCGCGCGCGCCGACGACCACGCCCCCATGACCGTCCGCGAGGCGCTGGAGTACGCGCTCCAGGCGCTGGACGCGGCCGCTCCAGCGGCGGCCGCGGATTCGCTCGCCCACGCCTTCGCGGATCGCCGGACCATCCCGCCCGCGCTCACCGCCGCCGGACCACTGGACCCGGAGCGCCTCGTCGCCGAGTTCAAGGCCTGGTTCGGCGAGGAGGTGCAGGCCCTCGCCGCCCGGACCGGCCGGCCCGAGGCGGAGCTCGTCCGGGTGCAGGACCGGACGCTGCGCAAGTGGCGCCGGAACAGGCGTGCCGGGAAGCCGGAATGAGCGTTCCGCCCCAGGCCCACGCGCGTCCCTCCCGCGCGCCAATCCCGCGAGAGGACGGCGCGTTCCCCGAGGCGCCGGGCGGCACGGGACTTGGAATGGGTCCCGGCATGCATCTTCTCCCCACGCTTTCGCGCCACGCCGCGTACCGCTCGCGCACCCGCGACATTCCGCTGGAGGCCATCGAGGTCGTCCTCGATCTGGGCCGCCACCGCGCGACCCGCGGGGCGGACGTCTACACGTTGGGCTGGCGTGAGGTGCGGTTCCACGCCGAGCGCGGCCTGGACCTCTCCCGCTGGGAAGGCATCGAGGTGGTCTGCTCCCACGAGGGCGAGGTCATCACCGTCTACCGCAACAAGAACCCCAGGGCCCTGCGGGACCGCTCCTTTCGCCGCCGCGCCGCCTGAGCCAGGAGATCCGCGAACCATGAGCCGACTGAAGGAATTCACCGTCCCCTCCGCTCGCCCGCTCCCGGTGGTCCTGCTGGCCGACGTCTCCGGCAGCATGGCCACGGAGGGGAAGATCCAGGCCCTCAACCACGCCGTGCGCGAGATGATGGAGGCGTTCCGGGACGAGTCGGACCTGCGCGCCGAGGTCCACGTCGCGGTCATCACCTTCGGCGACACGGCGAAGCTGCACCTGCGAATGGGCCCGGCGAAGGCCGCCTCGTGGACCGACCTGGGCGCCGGAGGCGGCACGCCCATGGGCGCCGCGTTCACCCTCGCGCGCGAGCTGATCGAGGACAAGGGCGCCGTCCCCGGCCGCGCCTACCGCCCGACCGTGGTGCTGGTCTCCGACGGGCAGCCCACGGACGCCTGGCAGGTCCCGCTCCAGGCGCTCCAGGGCAGCGAGCGCGGCGGCAAGGCGTTCCGGATGGCGCTCGGCATCGGCGCGGACGCGGACCAGGCGGTGCTCCAGGCGTTCCTCGGCGACCCGAAGGCGCGGGTGTTCCGCGCGGAGGACGCGCGGGAGATCCGGCAGTTCTTCCAGCTGGTCACCATGAGCGTGTCCAGCCGCTCGCGCAGCGCCAACCCGAACAGCGCGCCCGCCCTCCCGGAGCGCGGCTGGGACCTGTGATGGTGCGCGTCGTCGCCAGCTCCACCCGCGGACCGGCGCACGCGCGCGCCGGACAGCCCTGCCAGGACGCCTGGCTGGCGGTGGCCGACCCGGACGCCGCGCTCGCCGTGGTGTGCGACGGGATGGGGAGCCGCGCCCATGCCCGCCAGGGCGCGAGGGCGGCGACGCTGGCGGCGCGCGACGCCTGGCGGCTCTGGCAGCGCTCGCCGGTGGCGCCGGCCGAGGACCTGGTCCGGCTCCTCGAGGTGGCGTGGCGGGTGCGGCTGCGATCGCTGGCGCCGAACGAGGCGGCGACGACTTGCCTGCTGTACGCGGAGGACGGCCACGGGCGTGCGGCATTCGCCCAGCTCGGGGACGGGCTGGTCGCGCGGCGGGGCGCCGACGGCGCGGTGGCCGTCCACCCGTCGCGCGCGGAGGACTTCGGCGCCACGCACGCGCTGGGCACGCCGCACACGCCGGACAGCTGGTCGCTCGCCCTCGCGGCGCCGCTCGGCAAGGGAGAGGCCCTGGTGCTGGCCACCGACGGCGTCTCCGAGGACCTGGACCGCGCCCGCATCGGGGACCTCGCCGCCTGGGTGATCGACGAGTTGGCCCGGAGACAGAGCCCCGGTCGACTCCTCGCCGCCGAGCTCCGGCGCTGGCCGGTCCCCCATCACCGCGACGACAAGACCCTCCTCATCATGTGGAAGCCATGGACCCCGGACAGATCCTGATCGACGAGTCCGGCGGCAGGCACCTGGTGACCCAGTGCATCGGGCGCGGCGGTCAGGGCGAGGCCTGGCTGACCAAGGGCGGCCGGCGGATCGTCAAGCTCTTCGCCCGCGCCCGCGACGCGGAGGCCGTGCGCCGCCAGCTCACCTTCGTGAAGCGGCTGGACCTCTCCGGGCTGCACGTCGCGCGTCCCCTGGCGATCCTCAAGCCGCCGCTCGTGGGGTACGTGGCGGAGTTCCTGGACGACATGGCGCCGCTCAAGTCGCTCCTGGAGGCGCCCGCCTCCGGCCTGCTGCGCTGGCACCTCGACGGCGGCGGGCTGCGGCGGCGGCTGCGGCTGCTGGCGCACGCGGGCGAGGCGCTGCGGGGGCTGCACGGCCAGGGCGTGGTCTACGCGGACGTGTCGCACCACAACGTCTTCGTCTCGCGGCCAGCCGGCGAGGTCGAGGCATGGCTCATCGACCTGGACAACCTCACCCACGAGTCGGACCCGTCCCGCGCCATCCACACGCCCGGCTACGGCGCGCCCGAGGTGGTCGCCGGCGCCTCCGGCTGTACCACGCTGTCAGACGCGTGGTCGTTCGCGGTGCTCACCTGGCAGACGCTGACCCTCACCCACCCGTTCGTGGGCGACCTGGTGAACGACGGCGACCCTGATCTGGAGGTGAAGGCGTTCGCCGGGGAGCTGCCGTGGACCGGCCACTCCACCGACCGGAGCAACGCGTGCGCGGCCGGGCTGCCGCCGGAGCACGTGCTGGCCACCCGGCTGATGGAGCTGGCCCGCAAGACCTTCGAGGACGGCCTCCGGGACCCCAAGCGCCGCCCCGGCGTCTCGGCCTGGGTGGAGCGGCTGCACACCGCGGCCGACCTCACCGTGGCGTGCGCCGGCACCGGCTGCAGCGGCACGTACTTCGTCACCGAACCGTCCTGCCCCTGGTGCGGCGACCCCCTCCCGCCCATCGAGGTGGTGCAGTTCCAGCGCTGGGCGCCGGACCAGGGGCTGGTCGAGGGGCTGGACAGGCTCCCGCACCTTCCGCTGACGGCCGAGGGCCTCCGGCTGTCGGCGCGGCTGACGCAGGCGCGCTCCGGGCTGGAAGGGCGCGCGGTCCACGTGGAGCTGCGGCGCGTGGAGAAGGGCATCAAGGTCCAGGCGCGGCCCGGGTTCGAGGCGTGGGTCGCACCAGTGGGCCGGGCCCTGGAGGAGCGCCATCCGGTGACCGAGCGCGGCCGCGTCGTTCCGGCCCGCGGCTGGATGGTGTTGTTCGAGGACCCGCACCAGCCCCAGCGCGTGGCCGTCCTCGGGAGGCGCCCATGAAGGTCGCCGAGGTGATCTGCGGTGTCGCCGCCACGCTGCGCGTCCGCTCCACCGGCGAGCCGTTCCAGCCGCACCTGGAGCGCGAGCAGGAGGTCTCCCTCGTCCGCTCCGGAGAGCAGACGTTGCTGTCGACCGGAGAAGGGGCCTGGGTGGTGGAGGGCGCCACGCCTCGCGACGAGGCCGCGCTGATGGACGCGGTGGTGGGCGGCCTGCCGCTCCTGGCCTTCGTCGCCCAGCCCGGCGACCGCGAGCTGGTGATCGAGACGCGGCGATTCACCCAGGCGTTCGCCTTCACCGAGCCGATGCAGCTGGGCCTGGACGAGAAGGTGATCGAGGACGTGCGCCGGGGTCACGGCGTGGGCGGCACTCCGGCCGACGTGGCGGCGTGGCTGGAGGATCGCTTGCTCCTGCCGACCGAGCTCGGGGCGGCGGCGGAGCTCCGGCGGTTGGTCATCTCCGGGGACGCGCGCGGGCGGCTGAACGCCTTTCGTATCCACGGCGACCGTGTCGCCGCGGACGTGCGCCGCCTCGACGACCGGCTGCGCCTGGAGCGCGTGGTGCGGGGCGGCGGCGGGAGCCGGTATCGGCTGCGGCTGCTGCAGGCGCCGGTCTCCATCGTCGACGCCACGGTGGCAGGCGCGCTGAACGCGACGGTCCGGACCGAGCTGTCCCAGGTGGTGGCGGGAGACGGCAGCTACCTCCGGATCTGGCAGGAGTACGTGCAGCGCGAGCGCGATCAGGTGCTCCGCCGCGCGCGAGCCTTCGGCGTGGTCGCGTACCGCAGCTGTTCGCAGCGGCGGGACGGCGGATGGAGCTTCCACCTGGCGCCGGTGGAGGACCTCCTGGGCCGCCTGGAGCCGTTGGGGGAGTGGGACCGCTTCGAGCTGGAGGCGGGCGAACGACCCCCCACCCTGGGCGAGGAGGGGTCCGCCGGGGCGGCTCGCAAGCCGCGCGGCCGCCAGGAACCGCTGAGCGCTCCCATCGTCGCCATCGACGACCGGCGCGGCCGGATCGACCTCGCCCCGCCGGATGACGACGACCAGCCGCCCCGGCCCCCCGCCACCGGCTTCCTCTTCCTGTCGCTCGCCGGGGACGAGGCCAGGCTCCGGCGCCGGCAGGAGGCGGAGCTGTCGCTGCGGACCGGCAACTGCGGGCTCCCGCAGCTGGGCCTGCTGCTGGAGGGCCGCCCCGCGCCGGCCGCGCGACGCGGCAAGATCAGCGTGGCCGGCCCGACGCTGAAGCCGGTGATCCACGACGTGTTCAAGCCCTCCGGCCCCACGCAGCGGCAGCTGGAGGCCATCGAGCTGGCGATCAACACGCCCGACGTCTGCCTGATCCAGGGGCCGCCGGGGACCGGCAAGACCAAGGTCATCACCGCCATCGAGCGGTGCCTGGCGGCGCTGGCGGACGAAGGCGTGGAGCCATCGCACCGCATCCTGGTCTCCGCCGCGCAGCACGAAGCGGTGAAGAACGTGGTGCAGCGGACCGAGGTGTTCGGCATCCAGGCGGTCAAGATCGGCAAGCAGCGCGGAGACCTGGACGCGGACGTGGATCCGGCCCGCGCGTTCGTCGAGCGCCGGCTGGAGGAGCTCCGCGCCCGCGTCCGCACGCCGCCCGAGGCGGAGCGGCTCAACCAGGCCCGCGACCTGGTGCTCGCCTGCACCGGCACCCGGTCGCTCCCCGCGGACCAGGCGAGGCGCCTGCGCGACCTGCTGGCGCTGCTGGACGACCTGGTGCCGCCCGCGCTCCGCGACCGGGCCCTGATGCGCGCCGCCACCCTGGACCGACCGGCGAGCGCGGCCGGCGATCCGGAGGAGGCCGAGCTGCGCCTCAAGGCCGCGCGCGGCATCCACGTCGAGCCCGCCCCCTTCGAGGACGACGGCCCCATCAAGGCGCGCAAGGCGCTGCTCCGCCTCCGCGAGGTCCTCACCCCGGCCGAGCGCGACTTCCTGGAGCGGTGCGCCCCGCTGGAGCCAGGGGTCGTCCCGCCCTGGCTGGCCGAGGGTCGCGCCCTCCGCGACGCGCTGATCGACCGGCTGACGCCCCGGCCAGCCGCGCCCGGGGCCGCGCTGGACGAGGAGACTCACCAACTCCTGCTGGAGATCCTGGACACCGTGGACCGGCGCCTGGCGTCCACCCGCGCCACCGATGGCGCGGCGATGGCCGCGTACATGCGCGACCTGGAGACCGACCCGGAGGGCGTGCGCCAGGCGCTGGAGCACTACACCGTCGTGCTGGGCGCCACCCTCCAGCAAGCGGCCGGCGGCGCCATGCGGCGCGCTCGCGGGATCGACCGGGGGCGCGCGGAGTTCGAGACGGTGATCGTCGACGAGGCGGCCCGCGCCCACCCGCTGGACCTGTTCATCCCCTTCAGCATGGCGAAGCGGCGGGCGGTGCTGGTCGGCGATCACCGGCAGCTACCGCACATGCTGGAGCCGGACGTGGAGCGGCAGATCGCCGAAGGCGTGGAGCAGGGCACCGTCGACGCCCAGACGCTGGACGCCGTCCGGGCCAGCCTGTTCGAACGCCTCTGGGTACAGCTGCGCGCGCTGGAGCAGCGGGACACCATCCGGCGCACCATCACCCTGGACGCGCAGCACCGCATGCACCCGACGCTGGGCGCGTTCGTCAGCCGGGAGTTCTACGAGGCCCGGAACGACGGGAAGATCGACAGCCCGCGCCCCGCCTCGGAGTTCGCGCATGCCCTGCCCGGCTACCTGAAGGACGGCGCCCCGCGCGCTGCGGCGTGGCTGGACGTCCCGGCTCGCGCCGGCCGCGAGGTGCGCGGCGCCAGCAAGTGTCGCCCGGCCGAGGCCGGCGCCATCGCCCGTGAAGTCCGCCGCCTCATCGACGCGGACCCGGGCGGCGACCTCACCTTCGGCGTGATCGCCTTCTACTCGGCGCAGGTGGACGAGATCGGCCGGGCGATGCTCCAGGTGGGCCTCACCGAGGAAGCCAACAACGCGCGGGGCTGGCGCGTGGCGGACGAGTGGACCGCGCGCGGCGAGCGCCTCCGCGTCGGCACGGTGGACGCCTTCCAGGGCCGCGAGTTCGACGTGGTCTTCCTCTCCGTGACGCGGTCGAACGACCTGCCCGGAGAGACGGACGCGCAGCGGCGCCGCAAGTACGGGCACCTGATGCTGGAGAACCGCCTGTGCGTGGCGATGAGCCGCCAGAAGCGGTTGCTGGTGGCGGCCGGCGACCTGGCGTTCGTGAAGGCCGACGCGGCGGCGGCGCCCTTGCGCCCGCTGCGCGCGTTCGCGGAGCTGTGTGGAGGCGCGCATGGCGTCGTCGTTCCATAGCGGCACGCCGGCCTTCGCGCCGACCACGCCGATCCTCCGCCTCACCCGCGGCAAGGACCCGGGCGCCCGGTGGGTGCTCTGGCCGCTGTACGCCTGGCGGGTGGTGGCGCCCGTCCCGAGGGAGCGGCGGCTCAACCTGTTCCAGCGGGCCGTGCTCGCGATGGCGCGGGCAGGCCTCTCGGCGGTGGATGAGGTCGCCGAACGCCTGCTCATCGCCTCCGACCTCGCCGCGCTGGTGGTCGTCGAGTTGCAGAACATGCGGCTGCTCGACTCCGCCGGGCGCCCGACGCAGAGGGGCCTGGCGGCGCTGGCGGACGTGGACGAGGAGCCACCGCACGAGGTGCACGTGGGGCACGTCCTGTCGGACGCGTTCACCGGCAAGCTCTGGCCGCGCTTCCTGACCGGCAACCTGCCGCTCGCCGAGGTGGAGTTGGGCCCGCGCGGCTGGCCGGTGATGGTGGTCGACCGGCCCACGCCCGGAGACCCGTCGAAGGGGTGGACGGACGACGGCTACTGCGTCCTCCCGGCCCCCGGGGAATGCGTGATCGACCGGCCCGGCCCCCGCGACATCCTGCGCGCCGCGAAGCGCCACGGACGCCAGCAAGAGCTCGACCCGGTGGAGGACGACCGCGGCGTCCCCCACCTCGAGGCGGTCTCGTTCGTGGACGACGCACCCCGGCCCTATCTGCTGGCCCTGCGCGTGCGTCGCCACGAGTCGGGGGACTGGATGGTGGATGACCCGTTCGGCCACGGCGAGTCGGCGGAGCTGCGGACCAGGCTGGAGAGCCGGCTGGACCAGGACCGGAAGCTGCGCGCCTGGCTGGGGCCGCTGGTCCAGGCGGACCCGGAGTCGCCTCGGCTGGAGGAGCTCCGGGAGCAGGCGAAGTGGGAGGTCGAGGAGCGGTTGACGCTGGGCATCCGCCGGCACGCGGCCGTGCACGAGCGCCTCGTCGCCATGCAGCGCGCGCTGCTGGAGGCGTCCGCGCCCGATGCCCCGGACGACAAGTGGGACGACGTGCTGGTCAAGGCCCAGCGCGCGGTGGAGCGCACGCTCCACGTCTCCCACGGCCCCTACCGGGGCGCGCGGCCGCCGCTGTTCAGCAAGCTGGCGGCGGACGACAAGAGGTTCAACGTCAAGCAGCTCGACGCCATCGCCGCGGGCCTGGGCTTCCAGACGCCGCTCCCGGAGACGCTCTCCTGCGTCCGCCGGGGCAAGGTCCAGCACGCGGAGCGGGCCATGATGGGCAGCTTGCGGCCGCTGCTGGTGCTGGCGCTGCTCGGCGCCGACCGCGACGAGCATCACCCGCTGCGCCGCGCCGCCGCCGCGCGCCCGGACCTGCTCCACCGCCTGGACGGCCTGGCGAGCGCCCGCGACGGCGCGGCGCATGAGGGGCCGGCGAGCCGGTCACAGGGCGTCCGGCATCACGTGGAGTCCGCCCTCGCCGCGGCCGAAGCCCTCCTCCCCCTCTCCCGGTGAACGAGAACATGGCCAAGGAAAAGCAAGAGCTCACGCCCACGCAGGCCACGCAGCAACTGGAGGCGCTGGGCAACAAGGTGAATGCGCTGGAGGCCGGGCCCGCTGGACCGCCGGCGCCGAAGGAGCTGACGTTTCCGGAGATCATGAACCGGGCCAACGGGCTGCTGAGCACGGTGGACGGCCACCTCACCCGCGCCAAGGAGAGGGAGGCCCGGGCGGAGCAGGAGCTGAAGCGGCTGCAGGACCAGCGGCGGGACCAGGAGGAGAAGCTGAAGGAGCAGCAGCGGCAGACCGACGCCGACCTGGCGAGCCGCAAGAAGGACCTCGACTGGACGGCGCAGGAGCAGAAGCGGCGCGAGGACGTGCTGGCCGCGCGCGAAGCGGAGGTCTCCGCGAGGGCCGACGAGCTGGCCACCAAGCAGGCTGCGCTGGTGAAGCAGGAGTCCAGGCTGACCGAGCGCGAGGCGAACGCGGAGCGCGAGTTCACGGCGGAGAAGGCGCGCGTGCTGGCGCCGCTGCAGGGCGAAGTCGAGCAGCTCCGACGCCGGGCCACCGAGTTGCAGGCGGAGATCGACCGGAAGGAGGCGGAGCGCGCGAGCCGCGATTCCGAAACCCGGCGCGCGCTCGACGCGGAGCTGGCGCGGGAGCGGCAGAAGGTGCTGGAGAAGACCCGCACGGAGGCCGCCGCGGAGCTGGCGAAGATCGAGTCCGCGCGGCGGCAGGAGCTGGACGCGCTGGAGAAGTCCCTCTCCAGGCAACGTGGCGAGCTGCACGCGCAGCAGCAGAACCTCCGGATCGAACAGGAGCTGTTGGCAGAAAACCAGCTCGCCGTGGTCCACAAGGTGGAGCGAATGGTGGCGGAGCGCACCGAGGACCTGCGCCACGACCGCGACTCACTCCGGCAGCAGCTGGAGGACGCCCGGAAGCAGCGCGACGCCCACTTCCGGGAGGTGGAGTCGCGACGGGAGCTGGACCGGCAATTCGGCGACCGCACCCCGGCGCAGATCCTGGACTACCTCCGAGACCTCGAGCGCAAGCACGACGACCTGGCGCAGCAGCTCCGGTATCGCCCCGGCGCCGCCGCCGCCGCGCGGCTGGACGCGCTGGAGAAGGAGCGGTCCGCGTGGCTGGAGGAGCGGGCCGCGCTGCAGGGCGACCTGGCGAAGGCCAAGGGAGAGCTCGCGACCCGGAGGTTGGCGGCCATCGACTTGGAGACGGTGCGGCGGGAGAAGGAGATGCTGGAGACCAACAACCGCCTCCTCGCCAACGCAGCGAAGGAGCTGGACGACAAGGTCACGGAGCTCACGCGCCAGGACAGCCGCGACACCGCGATGAAGGCGCTGGTGGACCTCGACCAGCGCGAGGACCTCCAGACGCCCCGCAAGGTCCGCAAGGTGCCGCGAGGGAAGCCGCCGGTGCTGAAGGACTTCCTCGCCCGGCTGCGCCACCAGGTGGCGCGCGGCGTCGAGGGACGCACGCTCTACTACTCGGAGCGGGACCTCCGCGCGTTCGTCGGCGGCCTGGCGATGACGCGCCTGCTGCTGCTCCAGGGCATCTCCGGCACCGGCAAGACGAGCCTCCCGCTGGCCTTCGCCCAAGCCGTCGGTGGCGAAGTGGAGATCGTCCCCGTACAGGCCGGCTGGCGGGATCGCCAGGACCTGGTCGGGTACTACAACGCCTTCCACCGGCACTACTACGCGACCGACTTCCTCCAGGCGCTCTACCGGGCGGGGACGCCGGCCTGCAGCGAACGGCTGTTCGTGATCGTGCTGGACGAGATCAACCTGTCGCGACCGGAGCAGTTCTTCGCCGACTTCCTCTCCGCGCTGGAGCAACCCCTCACGCGGCGGCGGCTCACGCTGGTCAGCGACCCCATCGCCAACCCGCCTCGGCTCCTGGTGGACGGCAAGCACCTGCCCATCCCGCCGAACGTGTGGTTCGTCGGCACCGCGAACCACGACGAGACCACGGTGGAGTTCGCGGACAAGACGTACGACCGGGCGCAGGTGCTGGAGATGCCCCGGGTGAACGCGGCGGCGCAGTTCAAGGTGGACGAGGCTCTTCCCGCCGGCGACCCGCTCTCCTACCCCGACCTGGAGAGGGCGTTCGGCGAGGCGGTCGAGACCCACAAGCCGGTGGTGGACCAGGTGGCGAAGTGGCTCGAGTCGGCGCTGTTCGCCGGCGCCCTGGTCACCCGGTTCCGGGTCGGCTGGGGCAATCGCCCCGAGCAGCAGCTCTCGCGCTATCTCCCGGTCGTCGTGGAGGCGGGCGGGACCGCCGGCGAGGCGCTGGACCACCTGCTGGCGACGAAGGTGCTCCGGAGGCTGAAGGACCGGCACGACGTCCAGGTCTCCGCGCTGGAGGAGCTGCGGGACCTGCTGAAGGCGGACTGGACCCGGCTTTCCCAGACCCTCCAGTCCCGACAGCCCGAACCGACCGCTTGCCTTGACCTGCTCGCGCGCGAGATCGCCTTGAAGCAGGGGGCCGCGTGAGGGAGCCGGTCATCGGCGAATGGCCCGACTCAGAGGACCTGGAGGTCGTGGTCCAGCTCGCGAGGGCGGTCGGGGACGCACCGGCATGGGCCGCGCTCGCCGCCATGCCGCCGGTCGCGCAGAAGCTCCACGAGCTCGCCCGCCTCCAGCCGCTCGACCGGGAGATCTTGAAGCACCTCCACCACCTCCAGACCGTCTGCCACCGGCCCAGGCTCCACCTCCGGGTTGAGGAAGAGCGCGAGCTGGTGTCCCGCGCCCGGCGCGTCCCCGTGCGAGCGACCGCCGTGCTGGTCTCGCACCCGGAGGACTGGGAGCGCCGGACGCTGCGGAGCATCCAGCCCGCTCGCGTGCTGGCGCGCCTGGTGGAGGACGAGTGGGACCTCTACGAGAACCGCGTCGCCACGCGCCTGGTGGACGAGTTGCTGGGATATCTCGGGCGGCGGCTGGCGAAGCTACGGAAGATCCAGCGGTCCCACGAAGAGGGCAGAAACTACGGGGACCAGCTCCACCGCACGTCTTTCCGCCGAGCGAATCGCCTGAGCGCGCTCTGGGGGTCGACCTTCCGCGGCGAGACCGGGCAGGAGTTGGAGCAGACCCTCCGCCAGTTGGAGGTGGCGCAGCGCACGATCCAGGGGTTGATGGACACCCGCCTCTACCGGAACGTCCCCGGGCGCCGGACGGTCGGCCTGACCCTGAGACCGACCAACATCCTGGTAAACGACCCGCACTACCGGAAGGTGGCCACGCTCTGGGAAGCCTGGGTGAAAGATGGGCACCAGCGCGAGGAGACCCAACGCGAGCGCGAGGAGCGGCAGCGCCAGGAAGAAGCCGCCTGGGGCCGCTTCGCGCTTCACCTGGTGGTCCGGGCCCTGCATGACCTGGGCTGGTCCGGAGCCGAGGCAGCACATGGGTGGACTGCGGCGCGCGACGGCCGGTCGCTGGCGATCGACGTTGGCGAAGATGGCGCAGTGCAGCTCCGTTCCGGCGACCGGACGCTCCGGCTGCGGCCGCTCTGCGCCAGCCTGGCGCGCGCGGACCCGGCGGCCGTGGCGCGCGCGCTCGAGGATCGGGCTGGGCCGGACGGCGAGCTGGTGGTGGTCCACGTGGGGGACGCCGCCCCGCTCCCGGACCTCGACCGCTCCGGCGGCTGGAGCTTCGGGCGCCGGCCGGTGCTCCTGGCGTGCTCCCCCTACCGCATCGACTCGCAGGAGCGGATGTCGCGCCTGCTGAACGGGTGGCTGAGCCGGGCCGTACCGCCCTACCCCTTCGCGAGGAATCTCCCGGCGCTGGAGGGCCTCCCGGAGTCCTGGGCATGGCTCCGCCGGCGCGGCGCCTCCGTGCAGGCGCTCCGGGCGCCAACCGCGAGCGAGGCGGGCGCGGCGCAGCGCTGGGCCGCCGACCTGGTCCGGGGCTTGGAGGCGAAGGAGCGCCAGGCGAAGGCGGCGCGGCAGCCCGTGTCTCCGGCCCCCCGCCACGCCCTGGAGAGCTTCCGGCGGTTCGTCGAGGAGGCCACGGCCGCCCTGTCGGCCCTGGAGCCATGTCCCGTATGCACGAAAGCCGGCCGGCCCACCCCGCGCCCTGGCCGGCGCGACGACGGAGCCGACGCGACGTGGTGGGCCACCTGTCCGACCTGCCGGAGCGAGTGGGGGCTCAGGCGATGCACCGGGTGCGATCACCGGTACCAGGTCCTCGTTCCCCACACTGGGGTGGACCTCGCTCAGGTCGCGGTATCCACGCCTCCCCAGGACTGGCCGGACCAGGTCTTCGGCCGCGACCTCTGGGCGCAACCGTGTGGGACAGGCGACCCCAGCCAGTTCCGGTGCCCGGAGTGCGGCGAGTGCGCCCGGTCCGGCTGCGCGGTCTGTGGCCGCCGAGGCACTTTTTTTGACGCCGGATCCCGCAGCGGTTGAATCCCCTCTGCCACAGGCTGCCACGCGCCTGTAGCGCCGCAAAAACCAGAGGGAGGGGAATCAATGCACGACCTTTCGACCGAGGTCCCGGCATCGGAGTCCGTCGCGGAGCCCGAGGCGGGCCCGCGCCGCTCCGAGCAGGTGGTGTCCACGCACGTGCTGGTGCCGGAGGCGCAGGTTGGCAAGCTCCGCTTGCTCTCCCGGAAGACCCGCATCGCCCAGAGCGAGTACCTCCGGGAGGCGGTGGACGACCTGCTCGACAAGTACGGCTACCGGCCCAGCGAGGAGACCCCGTGAAATCCGCCGCTGCCTCCACCAACACCACCGAGGCCGTCCCCGAAGGCCCCCTGCGCTTCAAGCTGAAGGCCTACGCCCCCCGCGTCACCGCCCCCACGCCGCCCCGCGAGCCCGCGCTCCCCCAGTCGATCAAGGACGCCATCGTCCGCTGGCTCGACGAGCAGCTGTAGCCGGTCCCGCGCTCAGCGCCCCTTCATCCAGCCGATCAGCGCCTCCAGGTGCCGGCGCATCCGCGCCTCGGGCGCGTGCAGCCTCCGCCCGTGGCCGGGCAACACCCACTCGAAGCGGTGCTCGCGCAGCCGCTCCATCGACCGCGTCTGCTCGGGCCACGACCACCAGCACACCGACGGCCACGCCTCCAACCCGTCGCCCTCGTCCGCCCCCGCCAGGTGGTCCCCGGTGAAGAGGAACCGGTCGCGGTACAGCAGCGCCGCGCTCCCGCGCGTGTGCCCGGGCACCGGGATGACCACCAGATCCTCCGCCAGCGTCACCGGCCCGCTCCCGTCCACCGCCTCCTCCACCGCCACCCCGCCCGCGTCCGCCCGGTGCATCACCCGCCGGCAGCCGAAGTGCGCCGCGTAGCGCGCGTGGTCCGCCACGTCGTCCCGGTGGGAGAGGAACATCCACGCCACCCCGCCCATCGCCTCCAGCTTCTTCACCAGCGACCCCGCCCACCGCGGCGAATCCACCAGCACGTTCCCGCCCGGCCGCCGCACGAAGTACGACGACGCGCCGAAGGACGACTCGGACGCGAAGCCGCAGAAGGAGACCTCCCCCTCCACCGGCTCCGGGAACGCGCCCGTCGCCGCGCGCAGGTCCACCTTCTCCGCCGTCCCGATGGAGCTGGTGGGGCACGCCGCCAGCGCCATCCCCGCCCGCAGCCGCTCCGCCTCCGTCCGGGGCTGCGCGCGCACGTACGACTGGCCGGGCCGGTCCGCCCGCGCGAACGTGGCGGGCGCGATCTGCCGGCACAGGTCGCAGTCGATGCAGCTGTGGTCGACGAAGAAGAGACCGTCCTCGTTCTCCGCCAGCCGTTCGGAG
>DASRBA010000071.1:0-11444 GCA_035637895.1 Myxococcaceae bacterium | reverse complement strand
AACTACCCCGCCGGCATCCGCGACACCCTCCGCGACGCGCTCAGCTACCTCTGGGTCGACCTCCTCGCCGACTCCTCCTCCTGGCGCCCGGAGCAATCCAACGACCTCTACGCGCTGGACCTCCCCGCGCTCCTCCGCGGCAACCCCGCCGCCGCCTCCCTCAATCTCTCGGACCAGTCCATCCACCCGCTGGTCCGCGCTGCCGCCATCCTGGACGACCTCGAACAATGGCACCGCGCCGCCGGCGAGCAGGAGGCCGCCCTCGAGACGCGCCTGGCCCGCTTCCGCCTCCTGAACGACCACTTCACCGAGCGCGCCGACCGCGACCGCATCCGCCAGGCGCTCCAGGAGCTGCTGCCCTCTGTCCGCGCGCTCCCCTGGGCCACCATGGGGTACTCACAGCTGGCCGGTGACTTCCGCGAGGCGGGAGATCTCCCCAAGGCGCTCCAGGTGGCGCAGGAGGGCGCCGCGCTCCACCCCGGCACCCCGGGCGCCCGCTACTGCCTGGCGCTCGCCGAGGAGCTGAACCGGCCGGAGCTCACCTTCACCGCGATGGGCGTGGACGGCCTCCACCACCGCTCGCTGCAGATCTCCCACAAGAACGTCAAGGTCGCCTGGTTCCGCGCGTACGCCCTCGACCTGGTCGGCAGCATCACCTCCTCCGGCTTCCGCAACACCTTCAACCTCGAGCGCAACGAGCAGCTCCGCCTCCTCAACGACACCAAGCCGGCGGCCGAGTGGTCCGTGGACCTCCCCGCCACGCCCGACCTCCAGTCGCACCAGACCTACGCCACGCCGCCCATGGACAAACGCGGCCTCTACGCCGTCGCCATCTCCGACCGCCGCGACTTCGCCGACAAGCGGTCGCGCGTGTGGATGGCGCTGGTGCAGCTCTCCGACCTGGTCATCCAGACCACCGACGAGGGCAACGGCGCCGCCGAGGCGCGCGTCGTCTCCGGGCCCACCGGCCAGCCGATCCAGGGCGCCACCGTGGAGGTCTACGCGGAAGACTGGAACGACCACCGCCGCCGCGTGACCAGCGGCACCACCGACGCCGGCGGCTTCGTCCGCTTCGACCTGCTCCGCCAGCTCGCCCGCGAACGCGGCGAGACCTTCTTCCTCCTCGCCCGCTCCAAGGACGACGCCGCGGCCAACTTCGAGGGCCTCAACCCTTCGGTGCGCACCCAGCCGCCGGAGGAAGTCAGCGCGCTCGTCTACACCGACCGCAGCATCTATCGCCCGAAGCAGAAGGTGCTCTGGAAGGTGGTCGCCTTCCACGGCCGCCGGGACCTGGCGCGGCTCGTCTCCAGCCCGAGCGCGCCGCTCACCGTGCGGTTGCTCGACGCCAACGGGCAGGAGGTGGACAAGGCGGAGGTGAAGACGAACCGCTTCGGCTCCGCCGCGGGCTCCTTCGAGATCCCCGCCGGAAGGCTGCTCGGGATGTGGCGGCTGTACGTCGGCTCCGAAGTGGATCGCCAGCTCGCGGTGGTCTCGCTCCTCCGGGTGGAGGAGTACAAGCGCCCGACGTTCGAGGTCTCCATCCAGGACCCGCCGTCGCCGCTGCGGCTCAACAAGCCCGGGACGGTGCGCGGCCAGGCGAAGTACTACTTCGGCCTCCCGGTGGCCGCGGGGAAGGCGCTGTGGAAGGTGACGCGGCAGCCGGTGTACCCGTGGTGGTGGGGCTACTGGCAGCCCATCCCCGCCACCACGTCGCAGGTGATCGCCTCCGGCCAGAGCCCGCTGAAGGAGGACGGCACCTTCGAGCTGGCCTTCACCGCCGGCGCCGACGAGCGCGCCGCCGCGCGCGGCGTCACCTACCGCTACCTGGTCAGCGCCGACGTCACCGACGAGGGCGGCGAGACGCGCTCCGCCTCCCGCGGCTTCCGGCTGGGCACCACCGCGGTGGAGGCGCGCATCGACCTCGACCGCGGCTTCCTCGTCGAGGGCGAGCAGGCCTCCGAGACCTCGGGGATCTCCATCACCCGCACCGACCTGGACGGCGTCCCGCGCTCCGGCCAGGGCCGCTGGCGCCTCTCGAAGCTCCAGCAGCCCTCCGCGGCGGTGCTGCCGGCGGACGAACCGGTCCCGGAGCCCGAGCCGCAGGAGGGCCGGCCGGCGCCCCCCGTCCGCACCGCCGGCGACCGCCTCCGCCCGCGCCTGGCGAACGCCGGCGGCCTGGAGGCCGCGATGCACGCCTGGCCCGAAGGCGCGAAGGTGGCGGAGTCGCTCGTCACCCACGACGCGCAGGGGAGCGCCCGCGTCGCCTACCCGGCGCTCGCCGCCGGCGCGTACCGGCTCACCTACGAGACCACCGACCCGTTCGGCACCCCCTACACCGTCTCCCGCGACTTCGTGGTGGCGGGGCTGCGCGCCGCGCCCGCGGTGTCCATCCTCCTCCTCGCCGAGAAGCCGGCGGTGAAGGTGGGCGAGACCGCGCGACTCCTCGCCGGCTCCGGCCTGCCCGACCAGCCGATGCTGCTGGAGGTGCACCGCGGCAACGACCGCGTCATCCGCCGCCAGCTCACCTCCGGCAAGGACGCGCCGCTGATCGAGCTGCAGCTGACGGACGCGGACCGCGGCGGCCTCACCGTCTCGCTCACGCTGGTGCGCGACCACCAGTGGATGCACCTCACCCAGGTCATCCACGTCCCGCGCGACGACAAGGCGCTGAAGGTGGAGCTGGCGACCTTCCGCGACCTGGTGCGGCCCGGCGCGAAGGAGCGCTTCGTGGTGAAGGTCTCCGGGAAGGAGGGCGAGCTGGCCGCCGGCGCCGCCGAGGTGCTGGCGTACATGTACGACCGCTCGCTGGACTTCTTCGCCCCGCACTCGCCGCCGTCGATGGCGACGCTCTACCCGGAGCGCGGCGGGCGCCCGTACGTCCGCTCCAACCTCCGCTTCGCGCCGGTGTACGCGCCCTGGTGGCTCGAGCGCCGCGCGCCCGACCTGCCCGACTTCCACGGCGACGAGCTGCGCTTCTACTCGCCCTACGGCATCGGCGGGCCGGGGCTGCGCGGCTGGGGTCCGGGCGGCGGCGGCTTCGGGGGTGGGCCGGTCGCCCGCATGGCGCTGCGCCAGACCGCCGAGAGCATGGACGCCAACGCGGAGCCGGCGCCTCCGCCCGAGGAGAAGGAGGTGGAGAAGGCCGACAAGGAATACAAGCACGAGGCCCCGGAGAAGCTGCAGCCCTCGCAGCCCGGCCCGGTCGCCGCCGGCAAGGAGTCCGGGGAGCCCCAGCTCCGCCAGAACTTCGCCGAGACCGCGTTCTTCCAGCCCCAGCTCCTCACCGGCCCCGACGGCTCGGTGGCCATCGAGTTCACGGTGCCGGACTCGGTCACCAGCTGGAACCTCTGGGTGCACGCGCTGACCGACGACCTCCGCGCCGGCTCCGAGAAGAAGGAGCTGCGCTCGGCCAAGGAGCTGATGGTCCGCCCCTACGTCCCCCGCTTCATGCGCGAGGGCGACAAGGCGGACCTGAAGGTGGTGCTCAACAGCGCCGCCGACCGGGACCTCGCCGCCGCCGTCACCTTCGACGTGCTGGACGCCGAGCGCGACGTCAGCGCGCTGGACCTCTTCTCGGGCGGGGCGGGGAAGGGGGACCGCCGGCCGCGACCGGTCAAAGTCGCCAAGGGCGGCAGCGCGTCCGTGCAGTACG
The DNA here is from genome assembly GCA_035637895.1 of Myxococcaceae bacterium. Classification (GTDB taxonomy): domain Bacteria; phylum Myxococcota; class Myxococcia; order Myxococcales; family Myxococcaceae; genus DASRBA01. Next base: position 7,792 of record DASRBA010000071.1, on the reverse strand, counting down.
CGCTCTCCGCGCCCGCGCGGGTGGGCCTGTACTCGGTGAAGGTGGTGGCCACCGCCGGGAACGTCTCCGACGGCGAGCTGCGGCCGATGCCGGTGCTCCCCAGCCGCGTCCACCTCGTCCAGTCGCGCTTCGTCACCCTCAAGGGCAAGGACCGCAAGGAGCTCACCTTCGCGGACATGAAGAAGGCGGACGACCCCAGCCGGATCGACGAGCAGCTGGTGGTGAGCATCGACGCTCAGCTCGCGTACACCGTCCTGCAGGCGATGCCGTTCCTGGTCGAGTACCCGTACGAGTGCACCGAGCAGACGCTCAACCGCTTCGTCTCCACCGCCGTCCTCGGCGCGCTCTTCAAGCAGTACCCGGCGATGGCGAAGATGGCGAAGAAGATGGTGGCCGGCCGCGCCACCGAGCTGGAGACCTGGGACGCCACCGACCCCAACCGCAAGATGGCGCTGGAGGAGACGCCCTGGCTGATGGAGTCGCGCGGGGGCGGGACCGAACGGCTGATCAAGGTGCTGGACCCGAAGATCGCCGCCGCCCAGCGCGACGAGGCGATCGCCAAGCTGCGCAAGGCCCAGCGGCCGGACGGCGCCTTCCCGTGGTGGAGCGGCGGGCCGGCCAGCCCGTACATGACGCTCTACATCGCCGGCGGAATGGCCCGCGCCGCGGAGTACGGGGCGCCCATCCCGAAGGACGTGACCCAGCGCGCCTGGGTGTACCTCGCGCAGTGGTACCGCGAGGAGACCAAGGGCGACCTCAAGAAGCTGGGCTACGAATTCCTGACGCTGCTGAATTACCTCGCGTCGGCCTACCCGGACGACAGCTACACCGGCGGCGCGCTCTCGCTGGAGGAGCGCAAGAAGCTCCTCGCCTGGACCTTCGACCACTGGAAGGGGCACTCGCCGTACCTCAAGGGCCTGCTCTCGCTGACGCTGAAGCGGATGGGCCGGCCGGGCGACGCCAAGCTCGTCTGGGACAGCGTGATGGATTCGGCGAAGACCACGCCGGAGCAGGGGACGTTCTGGGCGCCCGAGGACCGCGCCTGGCTCTGGTACAACGACACCGTGGAGACGCAGGCCCTGGCGCTCCGCGTGCTCACCGAGCTGCAGCCCAAGGACCCGCGCCGCGACGGGCTGGTGCAGTGGCTGCTCCTGGACAAGAAGCTCTCCCACTGGAAGTCCACCCGCGCCACCGCGGAGGCGATCTTCGCGCTGGTGAAGTACCTGGAGCAGGAGCGCGCGCTGGCGGTGCGCGAGGAGCTCACCGTCACCGTAGGCGACCGCCAGCCGGTCCAGTACGTGTTCGAGCCGGACGAGTACCAGGGCAAGAACGCCCAGGTGATCGTCCCCGGCCCGCAGCTCAGGCCCGCCACCGACGCCACGGTGGTGGTGGCCAAGTCCACCGAGGGGTTCGCCTTCGCCTCCGCCGCCTGGCACTTCTCCACCGAGAAGCTGCCCAGCGAGGGGCGCGGCGACTTCTTCTCCGTCTCGCGCAAGTACTTCCGCCGCGAGTCGCGCGGGCGCGAGGTGACGCTCCAGCCCCTGGCGGACGGCGCCGTCATCCACGTGGGCGACGAGCTGGAGGTGCAGCTCTCCCTGCGCGCCAAGGCCGCCGCCGAGTTCGTCCACCTCCGCGACCCGCGCGGCGCCGGCTTCGAGCCGGAGAGCGCCACCTCCGGGTACCGCTGGCAGACCGGGCTGGGGTACTACGAGGAGGTCCGCGACTCGGGCGCCAACTTCTTCTTCGACTGGCTCCCGGTGGGCGAGTACACGTTCAAGGAGCGCGTGCGCGCCACCATGTCCGGCACCTTCCGTGTCGGGCCCGCCACCGTGCAGTCCATGTACGCGCCGGAGTTCAACGCCTACTCCGCCGGGCACGTCATCGCCGTCGCGCCGTGACGGTCACACCGGCGGCCGCGCCATGGGGATGCGCTCGGCCACAGTCCGCGTCCCCAGCTCGTGCATCCCGCCGTCCAGCGCCAGCCGCCAGCGGGCCTCCACCAGGTCCTGCTGGTGGTGCAGGACCGCGGTGACCTCGAAGCCGCCCTCGGGGGAGATCACCAGCCGCAGCGGGCGGAGCGCGAGGACCGCCTTCCCCTTCGCCTCCGCGTCCGCCTCGTGGTGCCAGTCGATCTGCTCCGGCCGCTCCACCACCCGCGCCCCCATCCCGTGCTGGAGCGCGAAGCGCGCGTAGGCCTCCGCGTGCTGGGGGACCAGCTGCAGCCGTTCGCGCGCGTTGGCCGCCGCCAGGGGCCGGAAGGTGCCGTTCAGCTCGGCGAGGTCCACGCCGTCGTCGAGGTAGGGGTAGACCAGCGGCACGCGGAGTTGGATGGTGAGCGTCACCAGGGAGTGCCGGCGGTAGAAGGGGAGGGCCTCGCGCGCCGCCAGGTGCTCGCGGCCCTCCAGCGTCCTCCCGAGCGCGGGGAACTTCAGGCGCAGCCGGTCCACGAGCGGGTCGCCCATGGTGCCGCATCCTCGCCGATTACGGGACCGCCCGGCTGGCCGCGGACTGCGCCGCCCACTCGTTCCAGTCGTTCACGTACGTCTGGCGCTCCCGCTGCCACTTCGGGTTGGCCTTCATGGCCTCCGTCACCGCCTGGATCGCCTTCTCCCGACGCTCCTCCACCGTGCCCTCGCCGGAGTCCATGACCGCGTCGTAGGCCTTCCGGAGGTCCTTGAAGCTGCTGTCGGGGAACTGGCGGTCCCGCGCCAGGTCGTAGGCGCGCGCCTCGGCGCGGGCCTCGTTCATCATCTCGTGGTCTGCCCACGCGTCGGCGTCCTTGAAGTCGCTGATCGGGGCCGCCGTGCCGTCGCGCGCGGGGTTCAGCCCGTCGCTCTGGGACGCGTGCGTCATCTCGTGGGCGACGGTCTGGAAGAAGCCGTCCTCGGTCGCGTAGCTCTTCGGGTCGATGAGGAGGGTCCGGCTCTGGCCGTCCCATTGCCCGCCGGCCGCGCGGCAGAAGTCGTGGTTCTCGGTCTTGATGCCGCCGTTCGCCTTGAGCGCGTTCCAGTCCTGGAGCATGCGCTTGCCCTCATCCGTGCGCGTCAGCTCCCGCTGGACGTCCGGATCGTCCATGTCGTAGCCGCCCGCGGGCGGCGGCTTCCCCGCGTTGGCGGCTTCGCAGCGGTCTTGCTGGGCGCGCATGTCGCCCAGGTCGACCGGCGCCTGCGGCTTGGGATCCTCGAACCCGTCGCCCGCGCCAGAGCTCTTGGGCGATTCCTTCGCGTCGTCGGGGGCCTTGGCGTCCTTGGACTCATCCGGACCCTTGGGCTCCTCAGCCTGGGCCTGTTGCTGGACCTTCGGTTCGCTGCCGACCTTCATCGGGGTGTCCTCGGGGGAGACGAGGTGGAGGCAAATTCCTACATTCTGATTATCTGTAGGTGCCACACTTAGGTTGCGAGAATCAGTCCGGCCCGCCGTCCCAAGGGGTGTAAGGTGGCCAAACCTATGGGACTCGACATCCAGGACATCAAGGTGGGGACCGGGGCGGAGGCGAAATCAGGCGCCCGGGTCACGGTGCACTACGTGGGCACGCTCACCAACGGGAAGAAGTTCGACAGCTCGCGGGACCGGAACGAGGGCTTCGAGTTTGCTCTGGGTCACGGCGAGGTGATCAAGGGGTGGGACCAGGGCGTGGCCGGGATGAAGGTAGGGGGCGTGCGCAAGCTGACCGTCCCGCCCGAGCTGGCCTACGGCGCGCGCGGCTTCCCGCCCGTCATCCCGCCCAACTCGACGCTGGTGTTCGAGGTCGAGCTGCTGGACGTCCAGTAACCCGCGTTCCTCAGTCCCCGGTCCCAGGGGACGCTGATGCGGCGGCCTGCGGCCGCGACCTCCGGGCTCAGTCGGTGAACAGGTCGGTCTGCGGATCGCGCCGCAGCGCCTGCTTGCGCTGCACGCGCGGCATCGCCCAGCGCAGGCCTTCGTGGCGGGCGTCGACCTGCAGGCCCTTCTGCAGCAGCGCCAGCGCCTGGTCGTTCTTGCCGGTGGCGTCCAGCGCGGCGGCCTCCACCACCACGTAGCTCAGCTCGTACGGCGCGACCGCCTGGGCGCCCCGCGCCGCCTCCAGCGCGAGGTCCGGGAAGCGCAGCTCCAGAAGCGACCAGGCCAGCGCGTTGAGCGCCAGCGCGTCCTTCCTCTCCACCAGCTTGCGGACCACGGCCTGGGCCACCTCGCGCACCTTGGCGTCCGCGGGCCGCATCGCGGGCGCGATCTGCGCCACCGCCGCCAGCGCGCGCGCCGACAGCTCGGTGCCCGGGTACTTCTCCGCGAACCCCAGCAGGGCCCCGGCGCGGTTGCGGACGAACTGGCGCGACAGCTCCAGCCGCAGCTTGCGGAAGGCGGCGCGGGACGCCAGCCCCCGCGCGTCGTCCGGGTCCATGGCCTCCGCCAGGTCGTAGAGCGCGCGCGCCTGGTCCGACCGGCCCTGGTGATCCAGCACCACGCCGCGCAGCAGCATGGCGGCGGCGTCCGACTCCTTCCCGTCCTCCGCGGAGAGCCGCGCGGCCGCCAGCGGGCGCCACTCGTCCAGCGCGCGCGCCAACCCCTCCACGCTCGCCTCGTGGAGGCGGGCGATCTCCACCCCGTCCGGGTTGACCACCAGCAGGGTGGGGTAGCGGTCCACCGCGAAGCGGCGGGCGACGTCGATGCCGTGGCCGCGCTCGGCGTCGTAGCGCTGCATCCGCCAGGCGCCCAGCGCCCGCCGCACCTCGGGCGCCGGCAGCACCTCCGCCGCCAGCCGCCGGCACGGCCCGCACCAGGTGGTGTACACGTCCAGGAAGATCGGCTTCTTCGCGGCGGCGGCGTCGTCCAGGACCTTCTGGATCGGCGGCTCCGGCTGCGGCGCCGAGGCGAGGGCGGTGGTGAGGGCGAGGAGGGCCAGCACGGGTCGGTCGAGTCACTCGATAACGAGCTTGGCTGCCTTCAGCTTCCCCACCTGCGCCACGTACTCGCCCGGGCCCAGCTCCGTCCTGGAGTCGGCCACCTTCTCGCCGTTGATGCGCACGCCCCCCTGGCCGATCAGCGTGCGCGCCTTGGTGGCGGACTCCGCCAGCTTCGCCTCCGCCAGCGCCCGCGCCAGCAGCACCTTGCCGCCGCCGGAGGCGACCTTGAACACCTCCAGCTCCGCGACGTTGAGCTCCTTGCGGGAGAACTTCTGCTCGAAGCCCTCGCGCGCCTTCTTCGCCGCCTCCGCGCCCTGGAAGCGGGCGGTGATCTCCTGGGCGAAGTCCTTCTTCACGTCCATGGGGTGGGCGCCGCCGCCTTTGAGCGCCGCGATCTCCTCCAGCCGCTTCGACGACAGCAGCTCCAGGTAGCGCCACATCAGGTCGTCGCTGATGGACATCAGCTTGCCGAAGATCTCCGGGGCGGGCTCGTTGATGCCCACGTAGTTGTCCAGGCTCTTGGACATCTTGTTGACGCCGTCCAGCCCCTCGAGGATGGGGCCGGTCATGATCACCTGCGGCTCCAGCTCGTACTCGCGCATCAGGTGCCGGCCCACCAGCAGGTTGAACAGCTGGTCCGTCCCCCCCAGCTCCACGTCCGACTTCAGCGCCACCGAGTCGTAGCCCTGCAGCAGGGGATACATGAGCTCGTGGATGGCGATGGAGGCGCCCTCCTTGAAGCGCTTCTTGAAGTCGTCCCGCTCCAGCATCCGCGCCACCGTGTAGCGGGAGCTCAAGCGGAGCATCCCCTCCGACCCCAGCTTGTCGAGCCACTCCGAGTTGAAGCGGACCTCGGTCAGCGCCGGGTCGAGCACCTTGAACACCTGCTGGCGGTACGTCTCCGCGTTGGCGGTGACCTCCTCGCGGGTGAGCGGCGGGCGGGTGACGTTCTTGCCGGTCGGATCGCCGATCATCCCGGTGAAGTCGCCCATGAGGAACACCACGTGGTGGCCGAACTCCTGGAAGCGGCGCATCCGGGTGAGCACCAGCGAGTGGCCCAGGTGCAGGTCCGGGCGGTTGGGGTCGAAGCCGGTCTTGACGTGCAGCGGCTTGCGGGTCTCGTAGGAGCGCTTCAGCTTGGCGATCAGCTCGTCCTTCACGTGGAGGTCCACCGAGGCGCGGGTCACCTCGGCCAGCTGTTCGTCAGGCGTGGCGCTCCGGAGATCGACTGGCATGTCGGCCGGACATTAGCCGCGCGGCGGTAATGCGGCGAGCCGCGAGCGTCTCTCCAGAAAACGGCCTCCCGGATGTCTTCTTTCCCGGTGAGCGGCCTTTTTGGGGGGGGACATGCCCAGCATGGAGCACTACGTCGAACACCTGGTGAACGTACTCGCCACCACCTGGGGGATCGATCCGGACACGTCGCGGAACCACCTGGGCCCACTGCTGAAACGGATGTCCGGGAGGCCGGATGCAGAGGTCGAGCAGGCCCTCGATCGCGCCGCGCTGGAGCTCCGGAAGTCCACCCTCGGGCCGATCCTGAAGGACCTGGACAACTGGCTCCGTGGGCAACTCGCGCACCTGCGCGCTCGCCTGGACGACGCCGCGGGCGAGGCGATGACGGAGGTGCTCCGCTACTGGAAGCCCCACTGGGCCACCCCCGAGGGCCGCCAGCACCTCCGGGCGTTTGCGTGCATCGTCGCCAGGCAGCGGGCCGGCAAGGTGGGGCCGGCGGACCCGGTCCGGGACGGTCAGGCGCTGGACAAGGACCCGCCGGTGGCTCCTCCCGATCCCGAGCGCCTGGCGATCGAGGCGGTCGAGGAGCAGCAGCGCCGGATCGCCGCGTCCAAGCTCCGGGACCTGAACTGGCTGCTCCAGGCGCTCACTCCGGCCGAGGCGGGCGCCGTCATCCGGGGGCTCGGGTCGGATCCGACGGCCGGCCTCACCTCCAGGCAAATCGCGGCCTGGCGGAGGGCGCACCACCGCGCGAGGGAGCGGCTCAAGCAGCAGCGGGCGGAGCTGGGGAAGGACCGGCGCCGGCACCGCCGCACCCCGGCCGACTACGCGGTGCTGGTGCGGGGGCATGGGCTGAACCACACCTTCCGGGTGATCGACGAGTCCGCCGGAGGGATCGGGCTCGAAGGTGAAGAGGACAGCGCCGCGCTGGAGCTGGGCGTCGACTACATGGTCCGCGTCAGCTCCGACTCGAGCGTCCTCGTGCGCGGCGCGCGCTGCGTGCGCATCGAGCGGACCGCCGGCGGCTTCCGCTTCGGCCTCCAGTTCCATTTCCAGCATCCGCTGTCGCCGCAGCCGTGCCGCCGCGCGCGCCGGGCGCAGGTCTCGCTGTAAGGGGCGATGCATCCAGAACCTGGAGGGACGACGATGGAGACGGTGGACGCGTCGGAGCAGTTCGAGAGCGCGCTGGCCTTGTTCCGGAGCGGCAGCGATCTCCTGGCGCACCAGGGGGCGCGGGCGCTGCTGGAGCGGGCGCCGGGTCACGTGGGCGGGATGATGCTGCTGCTGGCCACCGCGGGAGGCTGCGGGGACGACCAGGCGATCGAAGGCTCGCTGCTCGAGATCTCCGAGCACTACGAGCAGCTGCTCGCCATCCCCGAGGTGCTGGAGCTCCTCCGGAGCGATCTGCTGGCGCCGGTGGTGCGCTCGCGCACCTTCCGCGTCCTCTTCGCGCCGGCGCTCCTCCACGCGGACCTCGAGACGCGGGAGGGCAGGGGTCGCGAGGTGATGGGCCGGCTCGTCCAGGAGGCGGTGCGGGACGCGGCCATCGAGGCGGCGCTCGCCGAGGCACCGCTCACCGGGACCGCGCCCGTCATGACCGGCGAGGCGATCCACGTCGTGGACATGGCCACCGGCGAGGCCGTCGCCAACCTCCGCGGCGACCGCCCCCACCTGGT
>DASRBA010000070.1:0-33119 GCA_035637895.1 Myxococcaceae bacterium | reverse complement strand
CGGAGGGGGTGCTGCGCCGCGCGCTGCAGGCCAACGAGGCCGACGAGCGGCTGCACCTGGACATGGGGCTGGTGCTGGCCTCGCAGGGGCGCGCGCGCGAGGCGCTCCGGCACGCGGAGCGGGCCGCCGCGGCGAAGGATCCGGAGATCGCCGCGCAGGGTGAGCGCCTCCGCGCGCGGCTCGTGCCCGGCAAGGCGGCCTGAGGTCCCTTCCTCCGTGGTTTCCCTGCTGCTAAGGGAGCGCCGTTCTCCAGGAGGGGTCCTCGTGCAGATTCGCAGCGGAGTGGTGGCGGTGGCGGCGCTGGCGCTGGTCCAGGGCTCGGCGCTGGCGCAGCCGCAGGTGGATTTCGACAAGGTCGAGATCAAGCCCGCCAAGGTGGCCGGGAGCGTCTACGTCCTCTACGGCCAGGGCGGGAACATCGGCGTCTCCGCCGGCCCGGACGGCATCCTGATCATCGACGACCAGTTCGCGCCGCTGGCGCCGAAGATCAAGGCGGCGCTGAAGGGGATCCAGGACGCGCCGCTGAAGTGGGTCCTCAACACGCACTTCCACTTCGACCACACCGGCGGCAACGCGATCTTCGGCAAGGAGGCGCCGATCATCGCGCACGAGAACGTGCGCAACCGGCTCAAGGCCGGCACCTCCAACCAGGGCGTGGTCTCTCCCCCGGCGGCCGTCTCCGCCCTGCCGGTGATCACCTTCAAGGACTCCGTCAGCGTGCACTTCAACGGCGAGGAGATCCGCGCCGTGCACTACCCGAACGGGCACACCGACACGGACACCATCGTCTTCTTCACCGGGTCCAAGGTGGTGCACATGGGCGACCACTACTTCGGCGGGAAGTACCCGTTCGTGGACACGAGCAGCGGCGGCAGCGTGTCCGGGCTGATCGCCAACGTGGAGAAGGTGGCGGCGGAGCTCCCGGCGGACTGGAAGGTCATCCCCGGCCACGGCGAGGTCACCACCGCGGCGGAGCTGAAGACCTGGGTGCAGGGCCTGAAGGACCAGCGGGTGGCGGTCCAGGCGGCCCTGGCGCAGAAGAAGACGCCGGACCAGCTCAAGAAGGACAAGCTGCTGTCGAAGTGGGGCGACAAGTGGGCCACGCCCTTCGTGGACTCCGACAAGTGGCTGGATGCGCTGGTCAACGACATCCGCGGTCCGGCGGCGGGTCTGAAATGAAGCTCATCGTCTTCGGCGCGGCCGGCGGTACCGGGAAGCACCTGGTGCAGCTGGCCGCCAACGCCAAGCACGAGGTGACCGCGTTCGTCCGCATGCCGTCGAAGCTGGGGGCGGTCCCGGAGGGCGTGAAGGTGGTCCAGGGCGACGCCCAGGACGCCAAGGCGGTGGAGGACGCGATGGCCGGGCAAGAGGGCGCGCTGATCGCCGTCGGCCGGCCGGACCGGAAGGCGACCACCGTCCGCACGGACACGGTGCGCAACGTCATCGCCGGGATGAAGAAGCACGGCGGCAAGCGCGTCGTGTTCCTCTCCGCCTCCGGGGTGGGGGACAGCCTGCCGCAGGCGAAGAAGCTGTCCTTCATCTACGGGTCGATCATCATCCCGTTCATGCTCAAGCCGCCGTTCGCGGACGCGGTCGCGGCGGAGGACCTGCTCAAGGCCAGCGGGCTGGAGTTCGTCCTCGTGCGGGCCGTGGGACTGACCAACGGCCCACCGAAGCGGGACGTGACGGCGGTCACCGACGGCTCCACCGAGGGGTTGAAGCTCACCATCCCGCGCGCGGACGTCGCCCGCTTCATGCTGATCTCGATGACCGACGAGCGGTACGTGGGAAAGGCGCCCACGCTGAGCTCGTAGTGCGCGGCCTGGAGCAGATCCCGTGGCTGTACGACGCCTTCCTGTGGGTGATGGAGGCCACGGGCCTGCGGCGGTGGCGGGAGACGGTGGCCGCCGGCGCGCGAGGGCGGGTGCTGGACGTGGGCTGCGGCACCGGGCGGAACCTGCCGCTGCTCCCGCCGGGGACGAAGGTCATCGGCCTCGACCCGACGCGCGAGTCGCTGCTGAGGGCGCGGCGCCGGGCGCCCGGGGCCCTGCTGGTGCGCGGGTCGGCGGAGAAGCTCCCCTTCCGCGACGGCGCCTTCGACACGGTGGTGAGCGGGCTGGTGTTCTGCAGCGTGCCGGACCCGCTGCGCGGGCTGGCCGAGGTCAGGCGCGTGCTCGCCCCCGGCGGCCAGCTCCGGATGCTGGAGCACGTCCGTTCCACCGGCCGGCTGGGCGGGAAGTGGCAGGACTTCATCCAGCCGCTGTGGACCCGGCTGATGGGCGGCTGCCACCCCAACCGCGAGACCGAGGCCAACGTGCGGAAGGCCGGGTTCGAGATCGACCCGGCCGACCACCGCGCCCAGGGAACGATGCGGCGCTTCAGCGCGAAAGCATCCGCTGGAGCGTCTCGCGGACCGTGACCGGCTTCAGGTCCGGGTACCAGCCGTTGGCGAGGCGGGTGAGCGCCGCCTTGCCGGTGAGCTGCGCCCAGGCGTACTGGCCGAAGACGTAGTCCAGCGGCGAGGTGGCGGTCTTCTTCTTCTCGGCGATCCAGCGCGCCAGGTCGTCGGTGGAGCCCAGCCGCCGCTCCTCCAGCTTCTTCCCAGAGAGGCGCTCGTACTCCTGGGCGATGCCGCGGTTGCTGGTGACGTCTCCGGCGAAGTGGATCGCCTGGTCGTGGGCGCGCGGGTCGAACACCACCTCCGCCACCAGCTTCGCGGTGTCCTCGATGGAGGTGACCTGGAGCGGCTCGTCGCCGGTGCCCCAGTAGCTCAGCTTCCCATTCTTCAGGTCCACCGCGCCGCGGGTGAGCATCACGTCCATGAAGCCGCCGATCAGCACGAACGAGTGGCCCACGCCGCTCTCCAGCACGGAGGCCGCTACCTGCTTGCGGAAGTCGAGGAACACGTTGTCCCCCGGATCCAGCTTGAAGTAGTCCACCGAGTAGTCGGACGGGATGAAGCGCTGCACCCCGTTCCGCTTCGCCGCCTCGAGCAGCCGCCGCTGCCCGCCCACCACCACGTCCTCCCCGCCGTTCACCGCCGAGACCACGGCCGCCGCGCCCGCCGTCGCGCGGTCCAGGCTGGCCGCGTCCGTCAGGTCTCCCTCCACCAGCTCCACGCCCGGCACCGGCAGCGGCGCCCGCCCGGCCCGCCGGAGCACGCGCACCGGATACCGCTTGGCCTGCAGGGCCTGGATGATGAGCTGGCCCAGGCGCCCGCCGGCGCCGGCGACGAGGACGGTTCGATTCGACTCGGTCATGGGTGCTTCTCCTTGTGAGGGGCGATCCCGCTCCAGAGCAGCTCGAAGAAGCGGGCGGTGAAGTCGGCGCGGCTGACCGGCGCGGGGAGGCCGGTGAGCAGCTCGTTGAAGGCGTGGCTGTGGAGCGCGCCGATGATGGTGGAGGCCAGCGCGTCCACGTCCACCGGGGCGATCAACCCGCGCCGCCGGGCGCGCCGCAGCCAGCCGGTGAGCGCGCGGAAGGCCTGCACCGGGGTCGGCTCGGCGCGGCCGCGGAAGGTCTCCTTCGGCCCCAGCCCGGCGGCGTTCAGCATCGCCAGCCCCGGAAGGATGTGAGCGAAGTAGTCGCTGATCCGCCGGCCGATCTCCTCCATCTGCTCCCGCACCGGCCGGCCGTCCGGGCCCGCGTCCACCGCCGCCGCCCAGGGCAGCACCTCCGGCGGTCCCAGCGCGGCCACCATCAGCGCCTCCTTCGTCCGGAAGCGGTTGAACACCGTGGTGTGCGTCACCCCCAGCTCCTTCGCGATCTCCGCGGCGGAGACGGCGGCGCCGCGCTCCAGGAAGCAGCGGCGCGCGGAGGCGAGGATCGCCTCGTCGGTGATGGAGCGGGGCCGGGCCATTAATTTCTTTCTGGAAAGAAACTAACGAGGCGGGCGCCGGCTGTCAACCGGGGCCCGCCTCGCCGGCGGATCAGGGTGTGATGGTCCAGACGGTCTCGTGGTTGATGATGGGGTCGAAGCGGACGTTGAGGGCGGTCATCTTCTGGCCCTCCGCCCGCATCTCCTGGAGCGACTCCATCTGCTGCGCGTGCTCCAGCGTGTCCCAGACGCTGACGTTGACGATCTTCCCGGCGGCCCGGTCGATGGCCGAGTAGTAGTGGAGGCAGCCGGGGAGCTTCTTGATGGCGGGGATGAGCCGCTCCCCGCCCTCGGTGAGGAGCTTCTTCACCGCCTCGTGCTTGTCCGCGTCGAAGTGGCCGGTCGAGATCCGGACGATCATCCCCGCGAGCGTACCCTGACCACGGCCCGGGTCAGCGCCGGGGCCTCGCAGGCGGTCCGCCGGCCGGCGCCGGTGGGAAGCACGTTCACGCGCGAGGTCTCCAGGTGCCCACGGCGAAGCGCCGCCCGTGCCCGGCCGCCTCATGGCGCCTCCACCGCCTGGCGCTCCGCCTCCCGAACGGAGGCGAGCCGGCCGAGGGCCTCGTCGCGGTACGCGGGGAAGTAGCCGGTGAGGTCGCCGCCGCTCGCGCCCACCGCGGCGCAGGCATCCTCGTAGAGGCGCCGGTCGCAGACCAGGCGCGCGGTGCGGAACGGCCGGGTGCCGGTGGCGAAGCCCATCTTGAAGGCGAGGAGCGAGTCGTCCCTGCCTCCGTATCCGCCCCCGAAGTTGACGAGCCGGGCGCCGTTCGCCTTGCCCCAGCGCCAGGCCGCGTCATACGCCAGCCGGACGGGGGAAGCGTCGAGGTGCGCGCCGGACATGGCGTTCAGGTGCGCGTTCACCAGTCCCCCGCAGAGGGTGATCAGGTTCGCCGCCGCCAGGTCCCCGTCGGGGGAGAGCACCGACACCAGGTGGAGGTGGCCCTCGAGCAACTCCTTCAGGCGGGCGAAATACCTGGCGTCGAACAGGTAGAACGGCGCCGCGCCCACCTGCCGCATGTTCTCCAGGTACAGCGCGCAGAAGGTCGGCAGGTGGGACCACTCGTCGACCTGGACCGTGTAGCCCCGCCGCAGGGCGCGCCGGATCGCGCGGTGGTTCTGGCTCGAGTACCCCCGCAGGATCTCCTCGTCCGGGCGGTCGAGCTCCATCACGGCGGTCTCCCCGTGCCGGACCACCAGCCCGAGCCGTTCGAGGAACGCGTCCCCGTCCGCGAGCAAGGGCGCCCCGCGCACGAAGCAGGTCAGGATCCGGCGCTCGCGCATCAGGTCGAGGACGCAGCGCCGCAGGCGTTCCAGCTCTTCGGGGTGGAAGGTGCCCCCGACGACGGGGCCCGGGTATCCATACGGGGACGTCGCGTCCCGCCATCCCGACAGCGAAGGCAGCGGCCGGACCAGCAGCGGCAGGAGGAGCTCGGCCTCCGCTCCCTGGACGTGGAGCGCCGTCTCCCAGGCCCGCGGGTCCCGCTCGTACAGCGGCCCGTACCCCGGCAGGTGGTACACGTCGTGCGCCGCGGCGTCGAGCGTGCGGCGCCAGCGCGGGTCATCCGGTCCAACCAGGTCGGCGATCATGGAGCACCTCGCGTCCCTCGGTGCCGGCAGCCGCGCACCCGTTCGGCGATGCGCTCCAGCTCCGCCGGCGAGAGCGCCGAGCCGCTGGGGAGGCACAGCCCCCGCTCGAACAGCGCCTCCGCGACGCCGCTCCCCAGGAACGGGCAGCCGGAGAACGCCGGCTGGAGGTGGAGTGGCTTCCACACCGGGCGGGACTCGATCCCGGCGGCCTCCAGCGCGGCGCGGATGTCGTCGCGGGTGGCGCCGAACCGCCCGGGGTCCACCTGGATGCAGGTGAGCCAGCAGTTGGAGCGCCCGCACTCCGCCTCGGGCATGAACGAGATCCCCGGCATGCCGCGCAGCGCCTCCCGGTAGAAGGCGTTCACCTGGCGCCGCGCCTCCACCCGCTGCGGGAGGACCCGGAGCTGGCCTCGCCCCACGGCGGCGAGCAGGTTGCTCATCCGGTAGTTGAAGCCGATCTGCGAGTGCTGGTAGCGCGGCGCCGGATCTCGCGCCTGCGAGGCGAGGAAGCGCGCGCGGCCCGCCTGCTCGGCGCGCTCGCAGACCAGCATCCCGCCGCCGCTGGTGGTGATGATCTTGTTCCCGTTGAACGAGTACACGCCCAGGTCGCCCAGGGTGCCCGCCGCGCGCCCCCGGTAGCTCGACCCCAGGGCTTCGGCGGCGTCCTCCACCAGCGGCACGCCGTACCGCCGGCAGAGGCCCCGGATCGGCTCGTAGTCGGCGCACTGCCCGTACAGGTCGACCGAGATGACGGCCTTGGGCAGGCGCCCGCGCCGGCTGGCGCGTTCCAGCGCCTCCTCCAGGATCCCCGGGTCCAGCGTCCAGGTGTCCGGGCGCACGTCCAGGAACACGGGCCGCGCCCCGACGTACGTCACCGGGTTGGCGGTCGCGGTGAAGGTGAACGTCGAGGTCCACACCTCGTCGTCCCGGCCGACGCCCAGGAGCACCAGCGACAGGTGCAGGGCCGCGGTTCCGCTGGAGAGCGCCACCGTGTGCGGGGCGCCCACCGCCGCGGCCACCTCCGCCTCGAAGGCGTCGACCTGCGGGTCCAGCGGGGCCACCCAGTTCGAGTCCAGGGCCTGGTTGAGCAGGGACCGCTCCTCGCTCCCCAGGTGTGGAGGGGACAGGTGGACCGAGATCACGGCAGCCTCCGGGGGACGGCGCTGCCCAGGAAGTCCGGCATGGTCGCGTGGCCGGCGATGCCCGGCATCACCTCGTGCCGCCGCGCCTGGCGCGGGGAGTAGCGGCCCAGGTACTGCATCACCAGCGGCCTGGGCCCCACCAGGCTCAGCTCCCCCCTCAGCACGTTCCGCAGCTGGGGCAGCTCGTCCAGGCTGGCGGAGCGGAGGAACCGTCCGAATGGAGTGAGCCGCTGCTCGTCCGGGAGGAGCTGGCCGCGCTCGTCTCGAGCGTCGAGCCTGGTGCGGAACTTCACGATCCGGAACGGCCGCCCGGCCCCCCCCCGGTCGATCGCCGCCTTCACCAGCGCCGGGAATCCCGCCTGCGTGCGATTCGCTTCCCGGACCATCCACATGGCATCCATTCGTCCTCCCCCAAACGATCGCTTCAGGTACGCCCTCACGCCGGAGGGGCCAGCGGTACCGGGGCGACAATCCGGCGCTGGATCGCCCCCCCGCGCCGGCCGAGCAGGGGGGGAAATGTGGAGACCCCGACGTGGCCGACGATCATGGTGAGACCCCCTCCTGGGGAATGGGATGGGTGAGCCGGTACAGGTCCATCGCGGAGCCGGCGAGGCGGTCGACCACGTTCCGCGCGCGGGGCCGGCCCGCCGACGAGTCCCGGATGAGCTGCGCGTAGAGCTTCAGGTGGCCGCCGACCATGTCGTCCACGCGGCTCCAGGTCCGGGCCCGCTCTCGCAGCGCCTCTCGCCGGGCCGCGTCCAGCGGGAGCCGCTCCAGCGCGGCGGTGATGGCCGCGGCCAGCGCCTCCACGCTGCCGGGAGGGACGAGGTGGCCCAGCGTGCCCAGTTGCTCCGGGATGCCGCCCACGGCGGAGGCGACCACCGGGAGCCCGCACAGCATGGCCTCGGTGACCACGCTGGGCAGCGCTTCGGCGTAGCTGGGGTGCACCAGCAGGTCGGCCCCGGCGTAGGCCTCGGCCAGGGCCTCCGGATTCAGGTCCCCGCAGAACTCCACGCTCCCGTGGAGGCCCAGCTCCCTCGCCAGCGCCTGGAGGTCAGGCTCCAGCGCCGCGTCGTGGTAGGCGAGCCGCAGCCGCGGGCGCTCGGGGCCGGGCATCCGCGCCAGGGCCCGCAACAGCACGTCCACGCCCTTCATCGGGATCAGCTGGCCCACGTAGAGGAGGGTGCGGCGGCCGTCCCCCGGCGCCCGCTCCCGCAGCTGGAACGCCTCGGGCAAGGTGCCGTTGGGGATGACGGTGGTCTTCCCGCCGAGGCCGTGGCGTCCGTCCAGGAAGCGGGCCTCGGCCTGCGAGAGGGCCACCAGCGCGGCGGCGCGGCCGCAGACGTAGGCGAACGCGGTGAGCCGGATGCGCGAGCGCTCGACGCCGCAGGTGATGGTCGGGTCGTGGCTGGTGAAGACCAGGGGCGTGCCGTCGCCCGCGCCGGCGGCGCGGACCGCGCCCTCGGCCAGGTGGTGGACGTGGACCACGTCCCAGCGCCCCGGGTCCGGGCGGAACGCGGGGTGGGCCCAGGTCTCCACCTCCACCCCGCGCCGCCGCAGGCCCTCCGCGAGCACGATCTCCGGGGCCAGGGGGTGCTTCGCCTGGTACTCCTCACTCCGTCCAAAGCCACCGCCGACCAGGCACACGTGCATGCTCGTCTCTCCTCGCGGTACTCGAAGCGGGCGCCGGCCCGGGCGGCGTTGATGACGATCCCGGCGGGCCGGGCGCCGCACTGGCCCAGCCGGGCAGGTCGGAGGGCGTCAGCGCCGGCGTGCCCGCGGCCAGCAATACAAGTTGGGCACGCCGGGGGCCGAGCAGAGCCTCCGCTTCGCCGAGCTGGCGGACCACCTGGGGCGTGACGGGGATGAGGACCGCGGAAGGCTTCTGGACGGCCCGCTCGGCGCGGGAGACCAGCGCGCCCTCGTCCATCCTCATCTCCGGGCCCAGCGCACAGCCGGCCAACAGCAGCCAGAGCGACGCGGCTCCCATCGCCGCGCCCCTGGCCCCCGCCGCTCCACCCTGTGCGCGCCCTGGTCCCATCAACCGGAGCCGTGAGATGGCCTCCCGCTCCGGTGGGCGCTACTGACCTTCACGCCATGGGACGCGTCGCATTCCCCCCGTTGTCGTCGGCGCCCGCGTCACCACGCGAGCGCGTAGATGCGGACGTCGTACGGCGGGACGCTGGCCGGGACGTTTCACCTGGCCACCGGAGACCGAGCTGGAGACGGCGGTGTCGCCGAGCCACTCGAAGGTGGTGTAGGCGCCGGCCGGCGCCGGGAAGCTCACCGTCCCCGTCCAGGTCGTGCCGCCCCCGGACCGTGGCGGGGGCGTACCGGGCGGCGAGGACGTCGAACAACTTCTGCCCGACGCTCAGGATCCGCGTGCGGTTGTTGTCCTGGAGCAGCGCCGGCGTGGTCAGGTACACCTCGCCGGCCCCCACGGCAGAGCGGGTGACGACCGGGTCGCCCTCCGCGTTGCGCGCCACCGCGGCGGCGAGCGCGAACAGCGCTCGCGCGGAACTTCCACCAACAGGGCGATGCCTTCTCCTACCGAACGCTCAGTCCGGCGCGGCTACCGCGGCGCGACCCAGGTGGGGACGCTCGCCCGTGGCGTGAGCGCGCGCTTCCGCGGATCCGGCCGCTCCACCACGCGGGCGACCAGGTCGTAGTCGTGGGACTCGGTGACCTCGACCGTCACCAGCTCGCCGGGGTAGGCCATCCCGTCGTTGATGTAGACCTGCCCGTCGATCTCCGGCGCCTGCCCCTCGTGGCGGCCGACGAGGAGATGCTCCGTTTCCGGCGAGGGGCCCTCCACCAGCACCTCCAGCTTGCGGCCGACCATCGCAGCGTGCTGCTCGCGGTTGATCCGCTTCTGGATGGCCATCAGCTCCCGCCACCGCCGCTCGATGGTCTGGGCGGGCACCTTGTCCGGGAAGTCGAACGCCGCGGTGCCTTCCTCGTCGGAGTACTGGAACACCCCCAGCCGCTCGAAGCGCTGCTCCTGCACGAACCGGCAGAGCATCTGGAAGTCCTCCTCGGTCTCGCCGGGCAGCCCGGCGATGAGCGAGGTGCGCATGGTGAGCCCCGGCACCCGCGCGCGCAGCTTGGCCAGCAGCTCCTTGAGGAACGACGAGTCGCGCCCGCGCCGCATGGAGAGCAGCAGCTTGTCCGAGACGTGCTGGACCGGCATGTCCAGGTACTTCGCCACCCTCTTCTCGGACGCCATCACGTCGATCAGCTCGTCCGGGAACACCCGCGGGTAGGCGTAGTGCAGGCGGATCCACCGCACGTCCACCTGGCCCAGCGCCCTCAGCAGCTCGTACAGCTTCGGCTTGCCGGGCAGGTCGTGCCCGTAGGCGGTGAGGTCCTGGGCGACGAGGTTGAGCTCCACCGCGCCCTGCTCGGCCAGTTGCTGCGCCTCCGCCACCACGTCCGCCACCGGCCGCGACCGCTGGGCGCCGCGCAGGGTGGGGATGATGCAGAAGGCGCAGGCGTTGTCGCAGCCCTCGGCGATCTTCACGTAGGCGGTGTACGAGGGGAGGGAGCTGATCCGCGGCGTCTTCGCGTCGTGGATGTAGTCCGGATCCGGGATGACCTGCCGGGGCGACGCCTCCGCCGCCAGGAGGTCGCCGATGCGCGCGTACGCGGAGGTGCCCAGGAAGTGGTCCACCTCCGGCATCTCCTTCGCCAGCTCCCCCGGGTAGCGCTGCGAGAGGCAGCCGGTCACCACCAGCGTCTTGCAGGCGCCGCTCTTCTTCAGCTCCGCCATCTCCAGGATGGTGTCCACCGACTCCTGCTTGGCCGGGCCGATGAACGCGCAGGTGTTGACGACGATGACCTCGGCGGACTCCGCCTCCGGGACCAATTGGTAGCCGCGCCCCAGCAGCGTCCCCAGCATCACCTCGGAGTCCACCCGGTTCTTCGGGCAGCCGAGCGTCATCATGTAGAGGTTCTTCATCTAGGGCAGCATCCCGTATTCGGTTCGTTCGAAGTGGTCGGTGCTCCAGCTATAGGTCTCGATCACTCCGCTCGAATAGCCGATGGAGAGCGCCCCGTCCTCTTCCAGCACCACCGCCGTCGCCCGCCCGAGCGCGCAGGTGACCGCGGGGCCCTCCAGCACCAGCGCCGCGGCCTTCCCCTCGACCAAGTAGAGGGATAGCCGAACCTCCTTGCTCGCGTCGCAGGGAACGTCCCCCGGCTGAGGGTCCTTCCCTGAGAGGATGGAGAAGATGGGCTTACGCCCGGCCGCCTCCAGGACCAGCTTGGGGGGCGCCATGCCGATGGACTCCGGCCGCAGCGGCGCGTCGGTCACCATCGCGGCGAGCGAGGGCTCGGTGAGCGCCTCGTCGCCGCGCACCCAGAGCAGCTCGTGGCGCGCGCCGTAGCCCACCCAGCCGCCGGCGCGGCCTTCGAGCGCCATCACGCCGGGCGGCGCCTTGGGAAGCTTCAGCGCGGCGCGGAACGCCTCCGGGAGCGCCAGCGCGGTCTTCCCCATGGACCCGCCCTGGCAGCTCTGCACCGGGCGCCCCGGCGCTCCCACCGCGTCGCGGTCCAGGTAGGTGAAGCAGAGGTCGAACGCCAGCGGCCCTTTGACCGGGAAGGCGGGGAGGGCGCGCGCCGGGAGCTGGGCCTCCACCTCCAGCCCCCGCCCGGTGCGCCGCGCCTGCGCCACGAGCATCCGCTGCGCCCAGCCAGGCGCGGCGGCCTCCTCGTCGAAGGCGCGCGGCCCGTCGAACGCGATGCGGAAGGTGAAGCCGTGCGCGGCCGGCCCGGCGGCGGGGAAGAAGAGCGAGACGTCCAGCAGGTCGCCGGGGCCTACCGAGTCGTCGTCCACCACCACGCCGAGGAAGACGCTGGCGCCCTGCACCCCCACGCGCGCCTTGAGCGCGGTGCCGCCGCCCACCGGGGGCAACTCCAGCGCGCCGCGGAGGTCGGAGAGGTCGCCGTCGACCTTCGGGGCCGCCTTGAGCACCGGCACCGGGGTGACCGGGCGCTCCTCCGCCCGCGCGGCGAGCGCGATCGACAGCGCCAGCGCGGCGAGGCATGCGGTCCGGCCCATGGCCCTGGCCTCCATCAGTCCCGGAAGTTCACGAACTGCAGGTCCAGCTTCACCTTGTCCATCTGCTCGCGGAGCAGCTTGATGGCCGCCTGGAGGTCGTCCTTGTTCTTGCCGGTCACCCGGAGCTGGTCCCCCTGGATGCTCCCCTGCACCTTCATCTTCGACTCCTTGAGGACCCGGATCAGCTCCCTGGCCTTCTCCGCGTTGATGCCCTGCAAGAGCAGGATGGTCTGCTTGGCCACGCCCAGCGACGTCTTCTCGATCTCCTTGGGGTCCAGGCAGCGCAGGGACACGCCGCGCTTGACCAGCTTGGACTGGAGCACGTCGTAGGCGGCCTGGAGCCGGCCCTCCGAGGACGACTTGAGGAAGATGGCCGTCTTCTCCTCCGCCGCGGTGACCTCGGTCTGCGTGCCCTGGAAGTCGTAGCGGGTCTGGATCTCCTTCTTCGTCTGGTTGAGCGCGTTGTCGAGCTCGGCCAGGTTGATCTTCGAGACGACGTCAAACGAGGGCATCTGGGCGCCTTCTATCATTCGGCCAGGTCCGGTGGCGTCTCCCCCTTGAAGGTGAACGGGAAGGAGACGGGGACGGCCTCGCCGCCCGGCGGGCGCGGGAACTCCACCTTGGCCAGGTTCTTGAGCACGCACTGCTCCACGTTGGCGTTCTTGACGGAGGACTCCTCCAGCTTCTGTCCCTGCACCGCGCCGGAGGGGCCGATCTCGAAGTCCACCCGCATGCTTCCCTTCAGCTTCGGGTTGGCGGGCAGCTCCGCCTCGTAGCAGAGGCGCAGCGCGGGCCGGGCGCCGTGCATCACCCGCGCGACCACGGACGGCGAGAGCTCCTTGGCATTCCTCTTTCCGGCCTCGTCGAAGGTGGCCTCCGACTTGAGCTTCCCGTCCGGGCCGTACACCCGCTGCCAGGCCGGCTTCCCGCCCTGGTAGTAGAGCGTCCAGGTCCCCGCCCGCTCCCCGGCGCGGTACTGCGACTCGGAGGCCGGCACCCCGGAGGGCCACCACTGCTTCCACGCGCCGTCCGGCTTGCCGGCCTTGTAGAAGGTCTCGGACTCCATCTTCCCGTTGTCGTGCCAGGTGTGGCCCGGCCCATCCAGTTGGTCGTTCGCCCACCGCTGCTCGAGGATGACCTTGCCCGCGTCGGATTTGACGCGGACCAGCCCTTCGATCTTCCCGTCTTTCGTGACGCACTGCTCGACCTGGTCCCGCTTGATCAGCTTCGTCCCCGGGGGGCAGCGGGGCTCTTCGGCCAGGGCCAGGGCGAGCAGGAGCGTCGGGAGCATGGGGCGAAGGTACCACCCGCGCATACCCCGGAAGGCGTAAGGTCGGACCGCCGAACTTTTTATTCGGCCAGGGTTCTCACCAGTCGCAAACGGATCCCGGGAGGGATCGGGATGAGCCAGGAGGCGGCCCGCGCGCCGGAGACGGAGGCGGGCGCGGATGGTGAGCTCGTGATCGCACTCCAGAAGGAGCGGAGCACGCCTGCGTTCGAGGCGCTGGTGCGCAGGTACCAGCGCGCGCTGTACGGGTTCATCGCCCGGCAGCTGGGAGACCGCGCGCGGGCGGAGGACGTGTTCCAGCAGTCGGTGTTCCAGATCTACTCGCGCATCAACACCTGCGCGCGCCCGGAGGCGTTCAAGGCCTGGGCGTTCGGGGTGGCGGCCAACGCGTGCCGCAACGCCGAGCGCTCGGAGCGGCTGCGCGCGGTGGAGCCGCTGACGGAGGCCACCACCGTCCCCGCCCTCCAGGCCACGCCCGAGCAGGCCGCGGCCTCCGCGCAGGCGGCCCAGCGGATCGCCGCCGCCCTGCGAGAGCTCCCCGGCGCGCAGCGCGAGGTCTTCGTCCTCTACCACTACAGCCAGCTCTCCTATGACGACATCGCGGAGGCGCTGGGGGTTCCCACCGGCACGGTGAAGTCGCGGATGAACGCCGCGCTCTCGCGGCTGCGCGCCCTGCTCGCCGAGCTCCGGCCGGAGCGGGCGGAGGTGGCGCGATGAGCCACTTCGACGACGACGCGCTGCTCCGCTACCGCTTCGACACCCTGGGGCGCGACCAGGCGCTGGAGCTGGCCGAGCACCTCCGCCGCTGCGCCGACTGCACCTCGCGCTACGCGGACCTGTGCCGGGACGTGGACGGGCTGGGGCAGTACACCGCCGAGCCGGCGGACCCGGATGGCCTGCTGCGGCGCGCGCTGGAGTCGGTCCAAGGCGAGCCGAAGAAGGCCACCGAACCGGAGCGCCCGGCGGCGCGGAAGGTGACGCCGTACCCCGGGCTTCCCCGGGCGGCGGCCCCGGCACCGGAGCCGGAGCCGGAGGAGCCCGAGCGGGAGGGGACGCCGATCCTGGAGCTCCTCGGCGTCCGGCGCGGCGCGCGGGGGCGGATCGCCCGGCTGGCCGCGGCGGCGGCGATGCTCCTCACCGTGGCCTATGCGGGGCTGGGGACGGCGTACTACGCGGCCCGCAAGGTCCGGGTGAACACCCAGCTCTCCGCGGAGGCGCGCTGGCTGGCCGGCGGCGATGCGGCGGCGACGGTGCGGGTGCAGGACATGGGGACCGGCGCGATGGTGGAGGGCGCGGACGTGGAGCTGGCGCTGCAGTGCGGCGGGCTCCGCACCCCGCTGGGGACGGTGAAGACCGGCCCGGGCGGCGTCGCCTCGCCCACCTTCCTGGTCCCGGACATGAACGCGGCGTGCGCGCTGGAGGCGCGGACCCGGGCGCTGGGCGAGCGGGACCTCGCGCGGCTCGAGGTGGCGGTGGAGCGGCAGTTCCGCATCCACCTGGGCACGGACAAGCCGCTCTACCAGCCGGGCCAGACCATCCACATCCGCGCGCTGGCGCTCCAGCACCCCAGCCAGGCGCCCGCGGAGAACCAGGCGCTGGACTTCGTGGTGCGGGACCCCAAGGGCAACCGGCTCATCCTCGAGCAGCGCGTGCTGGGGAAGTTCGGCGTGGCGTCGCTCCCGTTCCAACTGGCGGACGACGTCCCGCTGGGCGACTACACCATCGAGGCCCTCGTGGGCGGCGCCACCCAGACCATCCGCGTCAAGGTGGACCGGTACGCGCTGCCCAAGTTCAACGTGGCGGTGCTGCCGGAGAAGGACGCCTACCTCGCCGGAGAGACGCTGCGGGCCACCGTGCGCGCCCGGTACTTCTTCGGCAAGCCGGTGGCCGGCGCCGAGGTGCACGCCATGCTGGTCAGCGCCGCCGGCGAGGTGCTGGGCAAGGAGATCGCCGGCCGCACCACCAACGAGGGCGAGCTGCGCGTGGAGGTGGAGTTGCCCGCCACGCTGGCGGCGGGCGGCGGCGAGTCGGTCTCGGTCCAGGCGCAGGTGAAGGACGCGGCCGGGCAGGAGGAGCGGAAGGAGCAGGCGGTCTCCGTCTCGCGCGACACGCTCCGGGTGGACGTGCTGGCCGCGGACAACGGCATCTCGCCCGGGGTCCAGAACGAGCTGTACGTCCTGACCTCGACGCCGGACGGCCGCCCCGTGGCCGCGGGGGTGGAGCTCTTCGACCGCAACTCGGGCAAGACGCTGCACGCCACCACCGGCGCGCGCGGCGTGGCGCTGGTCCACGTCCGCTCGGACCGGGCGCCCTCCTACGAGGTCACCGCGGAGGCGAGCGACGGCCGCCGCGCGAGCCAGGCGGTGACGCTCCCGCTCCATCACCGCTCGATCTCCATGTCGGCGGACAAGGCGCTCTACCGGCCGGGTGAGACGGTGAAGGTCCGGGTCGAGGTGCAGTGGGATTCGAACATCTCCACCGTCTTCCTGGACGGCTTCCGCGACGGGCAGACCGTGCTGCACCAGGAGGCGGCGGTGCAGCCCGACCCGACGATGACGGGCCCGGGGCGCGGCTCGTTCGCGACCGGCGGCACGGCCACCTTCGAGGTCCGGCTCCCGCCCGCGCTCACCGGGAGCCTCGAGCTGGCCGCCTCGCCGTCGCCGGCGACCAGGCCCGGCGGGGGACCTGTGTCGACCCTCGGCTGGACCTCGCGGTGGATCGCCGTGGCGGAGCCGCGAGCGCTCTCCGTCACCATCGCGCCCGACCAGCCGGAGTACCGGCCCGGGTCGGAGGCGAAGCTCCGCTTCGAGGTGAAGGACGCCCAGGGCAAGCCGACCGCGGCGTCGCTCGGCGTGGCGGTGGTGGACGAGAGCCTGTTCGCGCGGGTGGCGGACCTGCCGCAGCAGGCGCGCGCCGCCTTCCTGCTGGAGCAGGCGATGCTCCCGACCCTGCGGGGGATCTCCGCGCCCGAGGTGCTGTCCTCCGGCGACTGGACCGCCGAGGAGCAGGCCGCGGCGTCGGCGCTGTTCTCCATGGTTGCGACCCAGGTGCGGCCGCAGGCGCGGGTGGAGGAGACGTACCGGGACAAGCAGCAGCGGTGGGCCGCCGAGCGGGACGCCTTCGAGGAGCGCGCCCGGGTGGCGGGCCTGGTGGCGGGCATCGCGATCGCGCTGGCCGCGCTGGTCGCCCTGCTGCGGGCGAAGCTGGGCCTGGGCGGCCAGGTCATCGCGGCGGGCCTGGCCGGCGCGGGCTGCTGGGTGGCGTTCCAGGAGCCGGTGCTGGTGGGGGTGGTGTTCCTCGGAGCGCTGGTGGCGGCGGCGGCCCGCGGCCCCTCCGGGCGTCCGGTGCGCCGCGCGCTCCGCTACGTCGGCGCCGCGGTGCTGGTGCTGCTGGCGCTCTTCGGCGCCTTCGTGCTGCTGATGGAGCGGCGGGCGTACGAGCTCTCCCCATCCCTCGACCCTCGCGCGAACCAGGGCCAGGAGGCCCAGACGAGCGTGTCCTTCGGGCAGAGCGCCATGCGCAGGGAGCGGGGCGAGATGCTGGCGAAGAAGACGCCCGGCCCGGCCTCCGGGCTGTCCACGGTCTTCGGGGCGGACGACGCCGTCGGCATGACCATCGGCCTGGGCGGCGCCGGCGCGCAGATGCGGATGAGGCCGCTCTCGGGGCCCTCCAAGCCCAGCGCCGCCAACGCCGTGCGCACGACCGATCTGGAGACCAGCTCCCCGCCGCGCCGGATCGCCCGCGTGCGCGAGCACTTCCCGGAGACGATGTTCGTCCGCCCGGAGCTGATCGCCGACGAGCGGGGGGTGGCGGAGCTCACCATCCCGGTGGCGGACTCCATCACCGCCTGGCGGGTGACCGCCTTCGCCTCCTCCGCGCAGGGGAAGATCGGCTCCGCGCAGGCGCCGCTGAAGGTGTTCCAGGACTTCTTCGTGGACGTGGACGCGCCGCCGGCGCTGGTGCAGGGCGACGAGGCGGAGGTCCCGGTGGCCGTCTACAACTACCTCTCCGAGAGGCAGGCCGTCCGCCTGGAGGTGCAGCGCGAGGAGTGGTTCGAGCTGATCGGCCCCCAGACCGTCACCTTCCAGGTGGCGCCGGGCGGGCTGGAGGGGAAGCCACTGCGGCTCCGCGCGCTCAGGCCGGGCAAGCACAAGCTCACCCTGCGCGCGGACGGCACCCGCACCTCGGACGCGGTGGCGCGCGAGCTGCTGGTGAGCGAGCGCGGCCGCCAGGTGGTGGACGCGTTCTCCGGCGAGCTGGCGGCGGGCGTGGCGGTGCGCCGTGCGGTGGTGGTGCCGGACCAGGTGCCGGGGTCGCTCTTGACGCTGAAGCTGTACCCCACCCGCACCGCGCTGGCGCTGGACGGGCTGGAGGGGTCGCTGCAGATGCCGCACGGCTGCTTCGAGCAGACCTCCTCCACGCACTACCCCAACGTCCTCATCTACGACGCGCTCAAGCGGTCCGGCCACCTCACCGCGGAGATGGAGGAACGCGCGCGGGGCTACATCTCCGCCGGCTACCAGCGGCTGCTCACCTTCGAGGTGCCGGGCGGCGGCTTCGAGTGGTTCGGGCGGGCGCCCGCCAACCAGGTGCTCACCGCCTACGGCCTGCTGGAGCTGAGCGACATGGCGCGCCTGTTCCCGGTGGACCCGAACGTGCTGACCCGCACCCAGCGCTTCCTGGAGATGAGGCAGCAGGCGGACGGCTCGTGGATGCCGGACGCGCACTCCCTCTCGGACGGGCTGTGGCGGTCCGAGTACGCCGGCCGGGTGACCGTCACCGCGTACATCGCGTGGGCGCTGGCGGAGTCCGGCGCGAAGGGGCCGGCGCTGGGCCGCGCGCTGGACTACCTGGCCCGGAACCTGGACCAGACCGACGACGCGTACGCCGACGCGCTCGCCACCGCGGCGTTCTCCAGGGCGGGCCACCCGTCGGCCGCCACGGCGGCGCGGCGGCTGGCGGCGCGCGCGGTTCGCGAGGAGACGCGGGTGAAGTTCACCCCCGCGGCCGCCACCGCCTACTACGGGCGCGGCGCGGGCGGGACGGTGGAGACGACGGCGATGGCGGCGATGGCGCTGCGCGGCGGCCAGGCGGAGGCCGACCTGGTCCGCGG
This sequence comes from Myxococcaceae bacterium, assembly GCA_035637895.1. Taxonomy (GTDB): domain Bacteria; phylum Myxococcota; class Myxococcia; order Myxococcales; family Myxococcaceae; genus DASRBA01. The sequence goes on along the minus strand of DASRBA010000070.1, from coordinate 15,053 downwards.
CGCCGGCGAGTACCTCATCCACTCGCGCGTCGCCGGGGGCGCCTGGCCGTCCACCCAGGCCACCATCCTCGCCCTGCGCGCGCTGCTGCTGCAGAGCGCGGAGCAGGACCGCGACACCACCGTGCGCGTGAAGGTGAACGGCGCGGACGCGGGGACGTTCGCGCTCCAGGCCGGGGCCACCCAGGCCACCGTCATCGAGCTGGGCGTGAAGGCGCGGCGCGGGCAGAACGTGGTGGAGCTGGAGGGCGACGGGAAGGCCGGGTACCAGCTCCTCTCCAGCTACGTGCTCCCCTGGCGGCAGCGCGGCGACGAGGAGTCGGAGCCGCTCTCGCTGCAGGTGGCGTACGGCCGCACCAGCTTGCGCGTGGGCGACGTGCTCCCGGTGACGGTGAAGCTCACCTACCGCCGCCCGGACGCCTCCGGGATGACCATGGTGCAGCTGGGGTTGCCGGCGGGCCTGGTCCCCATCCTCGACGACCTCGCCGCGCTGCGGTCCGCCGGGAAGCTGGCCCGCTACGAGCCGGACGCGCGCACCATCAGCCTCTACCTGGACCGCATCACCGCCGGCGCCCCCGTCGAGCTGTCGCTGCGGCTGAAGGCGCGGGGCCGGGTGCGCACCAGCGGCGTGGAGAGCCGCGCGTACCTGTACTACGCGCCGGAGATCTCCGCCGCGGCGCCGCCGTTGGCCCTGGCGGTGAACTAGGTCGTCGCCCCGGCGGACGCGGGGGGGCCGCGCAGCATCCGGTCGAAGGCGCGGGCCACCGCGGCCCAGTGCGGCACGGTGATGCACAGCGACGCCGAGTTCGGCGCCCCCGCCTCGGCCGACGTGGCGCCGAGGTCCGCGGGGTTCGTGCTCACCGACCGGGGAAGGAAGCTGTCCGCTCCCGAGGCGCCGTCCGCCTTCACCACCTCCACGCTCTCGCCCGGGTAGGCGGTCAGCCGCACGTAGGAGATCGGCTGCGGCATCATCGCCTGGAGGAAGGGCTGGAGGTCGTTCTGCCAGGTGCCGCGGACCGCGAAGGTGGAGTTGCCGTCCGTCCCGTAGGCGATGAAGTAGTTCGGATCCGGCCAGTAGCTGGTGAACATCACGAACCGTGGGTTCCAGCTCCACCGGGGACGCCACGCGGCGTTCATCATCTCCATCTGCTTCGCCTCAGGGATTCGCGGCATCTGATGAACTCCAGATCGGGGCGTGGCCAATCACCTTCCGACGACGTTCCAACCCAATACTTGACGACCTGGCGCGCATTTCAAAGAGCCACAGTGGTCCAGCGGACTACACGATCCGGCTTGAAGACCCGGGAAGTCGGATTACCTGGGGAACCACCTGCGGCCGTTTGGCCGTGAACTGCTTGTAGGCCCGGCGGACAGCCAACACCAGTTGGTCGGCGGCGAACTGGTCGTCTCCCAACAGCTCCGGGGAGACCTCGGAGAGGAGCTTGCGCGCCTCCCCGGCGGCGTGGGCCATCATCGCCTTCTCCACGTCGTTGAGCCCTCGGCCGGTGAGGTAGGGCCCGGCGGCGACGCCCCCGCGGGACCCGTCCAGCACCACGGAGGCGAAGACCGCGCCCAGCTCCGCCAGCCGCCGCCGCTCCACCACCGCCTCCGGCTGCAGGGTGGCTTCGCCGTAGCGGTCGTGGATCACGCGCCCGGCCGGCGCCACGCCGGAGCGGCGCACCCGCCCGCCCTCCAGCTCCAGCACCTCGCCGTCGCGGGCGACCAGCACGTGCTCCGGCTTCAGGCCCGCCTCGCGCGCGGTGGCGGCGTGCGCGTGGAGGTGGCGCAGCTCGCCGTGGATGGGGACGAAGTTGCGCGGGCGCACCGCCTCCAGCAGGCGCTGCTGCTGCGGCCTGGAGGCGTGGCCGGAGACGTGGAGCGCCACCTGCGCGCTGCCGTGGAGCACGGTGGCGCCGGCGTCGGTGAGCTGGTCCACCAGGGCGCCCACCGCGCGCTCGTTGCCGGGGATGGGGCGGGCGGAGAGCACCACCAGGTCGCCCGGCTCCACGCGCACCGCGCGGTTCTCGTCCAGCAGCAGCGAGAGCGTGGCGCGCGGCTCGGCCTGGGAGCCGGTGGCGAGGATGACCACCTTGTCCCTGGGGAGCTGGGCGGCGGCCTCCAGGGAGACGAACAGGTCCTCCGGCGCGTCGAGCAACTTCTCGCGCCGGGCGATGTCCACGTTGCGCTCCATGCTCCGCCCGCCCAGCGCCACCTTGCGCCCGGCGCGCCCCGCCGCCGAGCACACCGCCTGCAGCCGGTACACATTGGAGGCGAAGAGGGAGACGATGATCCGCCGCGGGCCGGCCTCGGCGATGGCGCGGTGCAGGCGGATGGCCACCGCGCGCTCGGAGCCGGTCTCGGTGTGGATCTCGGAGTTGGTGGAGTCCGCGAAGAGGCAGTCCACGCCCTCGTCGCCGGCGCGGGTGAGGCGGGGGAGGTCGGTGGGGCGGCCGTCGGGCGGGTCCGGGTCCAGCTTGAAGTCGCCCGAGTGCACCAGCGTCCCCGCCGGCGTGGTGATGATGTACCCGTAGGCGTCCGGCACCGAGTGGGCGACGCGCACCGCCTCGACGGTGAAGGATTCGGAGAGGCGGACCGCCTCGCCCGGGCCGATGGCGCGGAAGTCGGCGGGGATGGCGGCTTCGTCCACCCGCGCGCGGCCGACGCCGATGGTGAACGGCGCCCCCAGCACCGGCGCGCGCACGTCGCGCAGCAGGTGCGGGAGCGCGCCCACGTGGTCCTCGTGCGCGTGGGTGAGCAGCACGCCCTTGACCCGGTCCGCCTGCGAGCGCAGGTAGGCGAAGTCCGGCACCAGGTAGTCCACGCCCAGCAGCGGGGAGTCGGGGAAGAGCAGGCCGGCGTCGACGAGGATCAGCTCGTCTCCCAGCTCGATCAGCATCGAGTTGAGGCCGATCTCCCCCAGCCCGCCCAGCGGGATGACGCGCAGCGGGGTCAAGGCTTCGCCGTCTGCGACTGCTGCCAGTCCAGCGACCAGGGCGCCTTGCTCAGCCGCACCAGCCCGGTGGCGCGCGAGCAGATCTCTCCTTGGGGATCCTTGATCGCCGCGGAGGAGAAGAGGGTGGAGCCGCCGGCGCGGTCGATCCACGCCTCGGCGGTGTACCAGTCCCCGACGACGGGGCGCTCGAAGGTCATGTTCAGCTGCATGGTGGCCGACCTCCGGGTGGGGTCCACCAGCGCGGCGGTGATGCCGATGACGAAGTCGAACGTCGCCGCCAGCACGCCGCCGTTCACCGCCGCCGTCCCCATCCCGCCGCGGTGCGTGGGGAGGACGGGGTCCACCCGGACGAGCACCCGGTCCCCCGCCTCGGAGAAGGTGAGGTGGCCGGACAAGTACTTGAGCAGCTCGCTGGTGTTGAAGGCGTGGGCGTAGCGCTCCAGCTGCGCGCGCTTATTCGGCTCTTCAGGCATCCGGCGATCCTACGCTAAGACGCCGGACCTCCCGTGGAAGAGACCGAAATCCTCGAGGACCTCAACCCGCCGCAGCGCGAGGCGGTGCTGTACGGCGACGGCCCGCTGCTGGTGCTGGCCGGCGCGGGGTCCGGGAAGACGCGCGTCATCGTCCGGCGCATCGCCCACCTGGTGAGCGTGCGGGAGGTGTTCCCCTGGCGCGTGCTGGCGGTCACCTTCACCAACAAGGCGGCGCGCGAGATGAAGGAGCGGCTGGTGAAGCTCCTGGGCGCGCCGGGGCAGGAGGCGGTGGTCTCCACCTTCCACTCCTGGGCCGCGCAGGTGCTGCGGCGGGAGGCGCAGCACCTGGGCTACGAGTCGTCCTTCGTCATCTACGACGACTCGGACCAGATCTCCGTGGTCAAGCGCGCGCTGGCGGAGGTGCAGGTCGACTCGTCGATGACCCCGCGCGAGGCGCTCCACCGGATCGACCAGCAGAAGAACCACGCCCGGCTCCCGCTGGAGATGGAGGTGCCGCAGGGCGACTACAAGGCGGCCACCGTCCAGCGCGTCTACGCGCGCTACCAGGAGCTGTTGCGCGCCTCCAACGCGCTCGACTTCGGCGACCTGCTGCTGCTGCTGGTGGAGCTGTTCCGCACCAACGCGGAGGTGCTGGAGAAGTACCGGCGCCGCTTCCGCCACGTGATGGTGGACGAGTTCCAGGACACCAACCCGGTCCAGTACCAGCTGCTCCAACTGCTGGCGCCGCCCGGGTCGAACCTGGTGGTGGTGGGCGACGACGACCAGTCCATCTACCGTTGGCGCGGGGCGGAGGTGGACAACATCCTCGGCTTCCCGCGCGACTACCCCGGCGCCCTGGTGGTGAAGCTGGAGCAGAACTACCGCTCGGACCAGAACATCCTGGAGGCCGCCAACGCGGTCATCCGCCACAACCCGCGCCGGATGGAGAAGCGGCTGTGGAGCCAGCGCCCCCGCGGAGAGCAGCTCCAGCTCCTCATCTCCCGCGACGAGCGGGGCGAGGCGCAGGCGGTGGTGGAGAAGGTCAAGGCGCTGCAGCGCGAGGGGATCATCCCCCTGTCGCAGATGGCGATCTTCTTCCGGGTGAACGCGCAGAGCCGGGTGATGGAAGAAGCGCTCCGGCTGGCGCGCGTCCCCTACACGCTGGTCAACGCGCGCAGCTTCTACGAGCGGGCGGAGATCAAGGACGCCTCCGCGTACCTGCGGCTGATGCTCAACCCGAAGTCGGACGCGGACCTGCTCCGGGTGATCAACGTCCCGGCCCGCGGCATCGGCGACACCACGGTGGAGCGGCTGTCCGGCTACGCGGGCTCGAAGAAGATCAGCCTGTTCGAGGCGCTGGTGGACGCGCCCATGGTGCCGTCGCTGAACTCCGGGGCGGTGCGGCGGCTGTCCGCCTTCCGCGCGCTCGTGGAGGGGCTGCTGATCGCGGGGAAGGAGGCGCCGGACGCCACCACCGCGGTGCAGCGGATGCTGGAGCAGACGGGGTTGGTGGCGGCGCTGCGCGCGGAGGGCTCCACCGAAGCGGTGACGCGGGCGGAGAACCTGGGGGAGCTGGTGGGCGCGGCGCAGGAGTTCGACCTCCTGCGCTTGCAGGCGCCGGAAGCCCCCGCGCCGGACGCGGAGACCGCCGCCCCTCCGGCGACGCCGCTGCAAGCCTTCCTCGAACAGATCAGCCTGGTGGGGGAGGCGGACCAGGACGTCGGCGAGGGCCGGGTGGCGATGATGACGCTCCACGCCGCCAAGGGGCTGGAGTTCGACGCGGTGTTCATCGTGGGCCTGGAGGAGGGCGTCTTCCCGCACCAGCGCGCGCTGAACGACGGCGCCGACCCGGAGGAGATGGCCGAGGAGCGGCGCCTCTGCTACGTGGGCTTCACCCGAGCGCGGCGGCGGCTGCACGTGTCGCTGGCCCAGCAGCGCTCGCTGTTCGGCGAGCTGCGCATCAACCGCCCCTCGCGCTTCCTCTCCGACGTCCCGCGCGACCTGGTGGCCAACGAGCAGCCGGAGGCCCTGGAGCGGCAGCAGACCCGCTCCATGCCCATGCCGCCGCCCGGCGCGTTCCGGCGCCGCCCCCGCTCCGACGACGACTACCCGGCGGACGAGGGGCCGCGGATCGACCGCTCCTACGCGCAGACCAACGACTTCGACGCGGTGGAGGGCGACGTGCGGGGGATGCGCGTGCGCCACAAGCAGTTCGGGTCCGGCACCATCGTGGACGTCACCGGCGCCGGCCCGGACGCCAAGCTGACCATCAAGTTCGAGACGGTGGGGCTGAAGCGGGTGATCGCCCGCTTCGTCACTCCGGCGTAGGCGTGCCCGGCTTGGGCGGCGGGGTGAACTGCGGCCGCGGCTTGGCCTTCACCATCGCCTGCAGGAGCGCGGTCTTCAGCACCGAGGCGTCGTTGCTCTTGCGCACGTAGCCGTCCGCGCCGTGCTGGCTGGCGAGCGCGGCCAGCTCCCGGTCCGGGCGGTCCGAGTAGAGCAGCACCGGGCAGCGGTGGGTCTGCGTCCCCTTGCGCGACATGGCCACCACCGAGCCGCCGTCGATCACCGGCATGGAGACGTCCACCAGCACCACGTCCGGCTTCTCCTTCTCCAGGCTCTTGAAGAAGTGGACGGCGGAATCCAGCGCCACCACGTCGAAACCCACCCGCCCCAGGAGCGCCTGCGTCATCCGGAGGGCGGTCGGGCTGTCGTCGAGCACCAGGACCTTGTAGGGCACGTGACCATCATACAGGGTCGGAAGGTTGCGGGGGTCGAAGGGCGGCCCGTAGGATGAGCAGCGAACAGACAAGGCGAGTGCGAGATGGCATCCATCCGTGACGACGAGCTGCCCAGCTCGACCGGGATCCCGTCTGCCGCCAGGCGCGCGACGACCAGCCCGCCGCCGGCGGTGGAAGTGACCGAAGAGCTGTTGAGGGCCCTCCCCAAGACCGACCTCCACTGCCACCTGGACGGTTCGCTGCGGTTGCGGACCATCCTGGAGCTGGCGGAGCAGCAGAAGGTGAAGCTGCCGGCGGAGGACGAGGCCTCCCTGGCCAGGCTGCTCCAGGGGCGGCAGTGCAACAGCCTGGAGGAGTACCTGGTGGCGTTCGACGTGACGCTCTCCGTGCTCCAGCGGGAGGACGCGCTCTACCGCGCCGCCTACGAGCTGGCGCTGGACGCGGCGGCGGAGAACGTGCGCTACCTGGAGGTGCGCTACTCCCCCGCGCTCCACCAGGAGCAGGGCCTGAAGATGACCACGGTGATCGACGCCGTGCTGGAGGGCCTGCGGGTCGCCAAGCGGGAGACCGGCATCAAGTACGGGGTGCTGGTGTGCGGCATCCGCCACATCAACCCCCAGACCTCGATCCGGCTGGCCGAGCTGTGCGTGGCCTACAAGAACCGCGGCGTGATCGGCTTCGACCTCGCCGGGGCGGAGATGAACTTCCCCGCCAAGGACCACAAGGCGGCCTTCCAGCTGATCCTCAAGAACAACGTCAACTGCACCGCGCACGCGGGCGAGGCGTTCGGCCCCGAGTCCATCGCCCAGGCCATCCACTACCTGGGCGCCCACCGCATCGGCCACGGGACCCGGCTGCGCGAGGACGGCGACCTGCTCAACTACGTCAACGACCACCGCATCCCGCTGGAGGTGTGCCTCTCCTCCAACGTGCAGACCGGGGCGGTGCCGGACCTGGCCTCGCACCCGCTGCGCTTCTACTTCGACTACGGCCTGCGGGTGACCATCAACACCGACAACCGGCTGATCACCGACACCAACGTCACCAAGGAGCTGTGGCTGGCCCACAGGGAGCTGGGCCTGTCGCTGGAGGACCTGGTGACGGTCATCGTCGGCGGCTTCAAGAGCGCCTTCCTGCCGTTCCGGGAGAAGCAGGACGTGCTCAAGCAGGTGAACGAGGAGATCGCCCGGACCATCGAGAGCTTCGAGAAACGGCTCACTCCGGTGAAGCGGCCGGCGTAAGGTGCCGGCTCTATGGAGATCGCCGCCAAAGCCCTGCTGGTCCTCACCGGCGCCCTGCACGTCTTCTTCCTGGTGCTGGAGATGTTCCTGTGGGCCACGCCCTACGGGATGAAGCGCTTCAACAACACGCCGGAGAAGGCCGAGGCGACGCGGGTGCTGGCGGCCAACCAGGGCCTGTACAACGGCTTCCTCGCCGCGGGGCTGTTCTGGAGCGCCTTCGCCTCCGAGCCGCTGGCCTTCCCGCTGCGGGCGTTCTTCTCCGGCTGCGTGGTGGTGGCCGGGCTCTACGGCGGCGCCACCGCCACCCGCCGCATCCTGTTGTTCCAGGCCCTGCCGGGCGCGCTGGCGCTGGCGGCGTCGCTGCTGGCCTGCTGAGCCCGACCGGCGCGGCCCCGGGCCTTCAGCCGATCTTCATCCCCTTGGGGATCACCACCAGGCCGCCGGCGGTGACCTGGAAGCGGCGCTTGTCCTCGGCCGGGTCGTGGCCGATGGTGGTGCCGGCGGGGATCTCCACGTTCTTGTCGATCACCGCGCGGCGGATCCGGCAGCGGCGCCCCACGTTCACGTTCTCGAAGAGGATGCACTCGTCCACGTTCGAGTAGGAGTTCACGCGCACCTTGGGCGAGAGCACGGACCGGTTCACGTGCCCGCCGGAGATGATGCACCCTTCGGAGATCAGCGAGTCGGTGGCGTTGCCGACGCGGCTGTTGGCGGCGTCCGCGAAGACGAACTTGGCCGGCGGCAGGTTCTCGCTGTGCGTATAGATGGGCCACTGGTCGTTATACAGGTTGAAGATGGGGTCCACCTCCACCAGGTCCATGTTGGACTGGTAGTAGACGTCGATGTTCCCCACGTCCCGCCAGTAGCCGCGCTCCTTGTCCTGCATCCCGGCCCAGTGGTTCTGGGCGAAGTCGTAGACGTAGACGCGGGACCGCTTGAACATCTCGCTGATGATCGACTTGCCGAAGTCGTGGACGGACTGCTCTTGCGCCGCGTCCCGGACGATCTCCTGCACCAGCGCGTCGGTGCGGAAGAGGTAGTTGCCCATCGAAGCCAGGCACCTGGTCGGGTCGCCGGGGATGTGCGGCGGCTCCTTGGGCTTCTCCAAAAACCCCTTCATCTCCCCGTCCGGGCCCACGTCGATGATCCCGAATTCGCGGCCCTGCTCGATGGGGACGGGGATGGCGGCCACCGTGCAGTCGGCCTTCTTCTGCACGTGGAAGTCCACCATGTGCCGCGCGTCCATCCGGTAGACGTGGTCCGCGCCGAAGACGAAGGTGTGCTCCGGCTCCTCGTCGGTGATGATGTTGAGGTTCTGGTAGATGGCGTCGGCCGAGCCCTTGTACCAGTCCATCCCCGTCCGCATCTGCGCCGGCACCGACTCCACGTAGTGGCCCAGGAACGCCGTCATCCGCCACGCGCGCGAGAGGTGGTTGTTGAGCGAGTCGGACTTGTACTGGGTGAGGACCTTGATCTTGTAGATGCCGGAGTTGACGAAGTTGGAGAGGCAGAAGTCGACGATGCGGTAGCGCCCGCCGAACGGGACCGCAGGCTTGGCGCGCTCGCGCGTCAACGGGTCGAGGCGGGTCCCCGCGCCGCCAGCGAGGATCATCGCGAGGATCTTCATCGGGCGGAGGAAGCTTGCACGGAAGCGGCCCGGCGCGCCGGAAAAACGCTCATTCCTCCCCGGACGTCTGTGCGGCGGAGGACGCCGCGGGGGCCGGGCCGGCGGAGCCCTTGGGCGCGCGGCGGATCTGCGAGGACGGGTACTTGGCGGCGTTGCGCAGGTAGACCGACTGGAAGCCCTTGGTGGCGGGGCGGCCCTCCTTGGGCGCCACGTACTCCGGCGCCTTGCCCGGCTGGCCCACCACTCGGGTGCCGTCGCAGAACAGCCACTCGGTGTGGCCGGTCTCGTCCTCGATGGCGAAGTAGATGTCCGTCTGCGGGCCGGGCTTGGGCTTGGGCGGGCACCAGTTGGACTTCTCCGACTCCTGCTCCTTCTCTTGCTGCGCCTTCCACTGCGCCAGCTCCGCCCGCGCGCGCAGTTGGGGGATGAGGTCCGCCGCCTGCGTCACCCGGATGCGGGACTGGCGGACGTACTCCAGGCCGCGCCGGGCCAGGTCCGGGAACTCGTACTTGTGCTCGAAGAGGCAGTCCTTCACCTGGTTCAAGGTGGCCTCGTAGGCGTCGAGCGCGGGGAGCAGCTCCGCCTGGGACTTGTCCAGCATGGCCACGTGCTCCGGCGCCCAGACGCCCTCCGGGCCGGACGAGGTGCCCTGGAGGAACGCGTCCAGCAGCTCGTTCATGGCCGTCAGCTCGCCCTTGAGCACCGGCTGGTAGTCGCGCCCGGCGAAGCACAGGGTCCCCGGGGCGTAGTGGCGGTAGGTCGCGACCTTCGTACCCAGCGAGAGCTCCGCCGTCGGGGGCGGACGGAACTCCCTCACACATCCGGATACAGCAAGCGCGATCAGGAGAAAGCGTCGCACAGGGAACGGGGGGTTCAAGGTGGGGCGGACTTTACCATGGTGCGTTTGGACCCAGAGGCCACCGTGCTAGAAAAAGGGGGCCGATGTCCGAACAGGAAACACGCGTCACCAAGATCTCCAAGCTCCACGATCGGATCACCATCGGGACGGAGAGCTGCCTGGTCGAGATCCACGGTCCGGAGCTGGGGCGCAAGTACATCCTCGACGAGGAGGAGTTCACCATCGGCCGCGATGTGAAGAACAACATCGTGGTGGACCTGGACAACGTCTCGCGGAGGCACGCGAAGATCGTGACCCGCGCGGGGAAGTCGTTCGTGTGCGACCTGGGGTCGACCAACGGCACGTACCTGAACGACCAGGAGGTGCTGGAGGAGACGCCGCTGCGGTCGGGGGACTTCGTGAAGGTCGGAGGGTCGATCTTCAAGTTCCTCAGCGGCGGGAACATCGAGACCCTGTACCACGAGGAGATCTACCAGCTCACCATCATGGATGGGCTGACCCAGATCAACAACAAGCGGTACTTCCTGGAGTACCTCGAGCGCGAGATGGGCCGCTGCCACCGGTACAACCGGTCGCTGTCGCTCATCATGTTCGACATCGACCACTTCAAGAAGATCAACGACACCAACGGGCACCTCGCCGGGGACTACGTGCTGCGCGAGCTGGCCGGGGTGGTGCGGCAGCGGATCCGCCGCGAGGAGTGCTTCGCCCGCTACGGCGGCGAGGAGTTCTCCATCGTGATGCCGGAGGCCGGGCCGGAGAACGCGCGGCGCTTCGCGGAGAAGGTCCGCAAGATGGTGGAGGACCACGCCTTCAGCTTCGAGGGGAAGGACATCGGGGTCACCATCTCCATGGGCGTGGCGGACATGGTGGCGGACATGACGGAGCCGCTGCAGTTCATCAAGGTGGCGGACGCCAACCTCTACAAGGCGAAGAAGAACGGCCGTAACCAGGTCGTCGCCGGCACGTAGGCCCGCCCGTGGCCCCCCGCGCCGGGAACCCGAGGTTGCTGCGCGGCGCACTGATCGCGCTCGGCGCGGTGTTGCTCGGCGCGGCGTACGGCACCACGCTGTTCCCCACCCCGCTGGCGGCGCGCATCGAACCGGCGATCGGGGTGGTGGGGGTGGATGCGGGGAAGTCGCTGGCGTGGATCCTGAGGACGAAGCGCGGGGTGGTGCTGATCGACGCGGGGATGGACCAGGACGCGAAGGCGATCCTCGGCGAGCTGGGCGCGGAGGGGGTAAGCCCGGCGCAGGTGCAGGCGATCCTGATCACCCACGCGCACCCGGACCACTGGGGCGGCGCGGCGGCGTTCCGGGGGGCGAAGGTGTACGCGGGGGCGGGGGACGTGGCGCTGCTGAAGGGGGAGGCGAAGCTGAAGGGGCCGCTGTCCTCGATGCTGGGGGGGATGATGCCAGCCCCGCTGGCGGCGGTGGAGGCGGTGCAGGACGGGCAGGTGCTGGAGCTCGACGGGGAGGAGATCCGCGCCGTCTCGCTCCCCGGCCACACGCCCGGGAGCACGGCGTACCTGTGGAAGGACCTGCTGTTCACCGGGGACGCGCTGCTGGGGAAGGGCGCGGCGGAGGTGACCCGCGCGCCGTGGTTGTTCTGCGAGGACGCGGCGCAGGCGAGGCGATCGCTGGAGAAGCTGCGCGACGTGCCGTTCACGCGGATGGCGGACGGGCACATCGGGGCCACGGCGGATGCGCGGTCGAAGCTGATCCGGTTGCTGCGGAAGTAGCGGTCAGCGCGCTCACCCGGTTACTTCTGACCGGGGTGATTCCATTCCCAGGTCAGAAACGCGCACGACGATCGTCTCTCTCGTGCTGCTCCCTTGGAGGGCCATCATGCGCAACAGCCTGAGCACCGCGCTGCTTCTCGTCAGTCTGGCGGCGTGCGTACCGAGGTACGCGCCCCTTGAAGGCAGTGGAGGGCCGGGCGGGCTCGACACGATCCGCGCGAAGATCCTGCTGGCCATCGCTGCGCGCGATTACGAGCACGCGCGGGACCTGTTGGAGCTCGCCGAGGGCTTCAGCCAGACTGAGCGCGATCGGCTGGGGTGGATGATCGAGGCGGCGGAGAGGCGGCTGGTCCCATTCCTCGAGCAGGCGCTACCGCATATCTTCAAGCCCGACCCTGGGCATTTCGCGGAGGACACTGCGGAAGCACGCGAGCTGATCCAGACCACCGTGACCGACGCCTACTTCGTCGGCAAATCAGAAGTCGGGAACCTCGTCTACGCTCGGCTCCTGGAGACCGGGAAGCAGATCTGGGTCTTCGTGCGGAACGGAACCATCAGGGATGCCGGGTGCAATGACATGCCATGGCCGGTGCAGGATCTCCTCCAATGAACAAGGGCTCTCCCATGGTCATGGATCCCGAACAGGCCTACCGCGCCGTCGTTGCCTTCCTACGGGAGCACTGGGAGCGGCGGCCGGTGCCCGGGGATTTCGGCGACTTCTACGGTATGTGCCGCTACGTACCTGGCAAGGGAACGCGAGACCCTGCCATGTGGTACGACTGGCTTGCTTGGGCCAAGCAGGTCCAAACCGGCGAGTTGGTGCCAAGAGCTACTGGCCGGCGCGGATCGTTGACGGCAGAGTTGATCCCGCCTCTCGGGCTAGAGCAAGCCTACCGAGCGATGTACGCGTTCATCGAGGAGTACTGGAACGTGGTCAGCCGTCCGGCTGAGCTCGGCGAGCTACTCGGCGAGATGCGCTACACGGATGGCGCTGGAACCGCCAACCCTGAGATGTGGCAACGCTGGTTGGCCACCGTGCAGAAGGTGCAAGCTGATCGATTGGCGTAAAAGCCCCGATCTCACCGGAGCCCACGGAGCTGCCCTTCGACGTCCGCGCGAACAACCTCATCGTCATCGGGCGCGACGGCGATGAGGGCCAGCACCGTTCGCGTCTGTTCGAGTTCATGGCAGGACTCCGCGGCGTCGCTTAGGAGGTTCACCGCGCGCAGCGGAACCCGACGTTGCTGAACCTCGCCGTGGGCCTCCATGCGTTCCGGTTGGCGGTCCGGTTGAGCAATGGCACCGCGTTCCACGCGCCCCCACGCGCCACCTTCATCGCGCCGCTCTCAGGCCCGGGAGGATTCCGGTCCGGCGCGCGCGCGTAGTACCGCTCGTCGTACCAGTCCGAGCAGAATTCCCAGACCCCTCCGCACATCTCCTCCACCCCGTATGGCGACACCCCGCCCGGGAACGACCCCACCGGCGGCGCCGCCCGCACCGGCCCGCCGCGGAAGGAGCACCGCCCCGCCTCCCAGTCATTCCCCCACGGATAGACGCGCCCGTCCGTCCCGCGCGCCGCCTTCTCCCACTCCGCTTCCGAGGGCAGCCGCTTCCCCGCCCACCGCGCGAACGCCTCCGCCTCGTACCAGCTCATCCCCACTGCCGGCTGTTGCGTCCCCGCGACGTGCGCCCACTCCGGCTCCATCCAGAACCGCGGCCGCGCCAGCTGCTCCGCCTCCCGGAACGCCCACCCCTCCTCGCTCCACCACCTCCGCTCCCCGTACCCGCCCGCCTCGATGAACCTCGCCACCTCCCCGAACGTCACCGGGAACCGGTCGATCTCGAACGCGTCCAGCCAGATCTCCCGCTGCGGGCGCTCCTCCGGCATCCCGATCTCCGGCGGCGACCCCCGCAGGAACGGACCCTCCGGAACCCTGATCATCTCCGCGGCCGTCAGCGCGCCTTCTCACCGGGCATGGTGATGCCCAGCTCCTTCCGCAGCCGCGACGTGATCGCGAAGTACTCCTTCCGGGAGAAGGGCAGGTTCAGCACGTAGAAGTCCTTCTTCGTCAGCCCCACGCACCCGAAGCAGTAATTCGAATCCGACAGGTTCTTGCACAGCACCAGGTACGCCGAGTTGGTGCAGTTCTCCGACTGCACGCAGTACGCGCACGCGTGGCACTGCTTCGACTCCAGGCAGTGCGAGCAGCTGTTGCACAGCTCGCACTTCACGCAGTAGTTGCACGAGTAGCAGGAGTCGCACGCGCGGCAGAACATGCAGTTCGCGCACCGCGCGCACCCCTCGCAGCCGTACGACCCGGGGTTCCCCGGGTCCGCGGTGAAGTTCTTCAGCAACTGCCCGTACTCCTCCTGGAACTCCCGCTTCCCCATCGTGAGGAACTTCTGCCGCTGCTCCGCGGTGGGGGTGACCGGCTCGGCGGCGGCCGGCGGCGTCGTGCGCGCGAAAGGAGACTTGGTGGCCACGGCGCGGACGCTAGCACTGCCGTGGTAGGAAGCGCGTTCTTCGCCATGGACCTGAGCCGCCTCAACCCCCCGCAGCGCCAGGCCGTCACCACCACGGAGGGCCCGGTGCTGGTGCTCGCGGGCGCCGGCTCCGGCAAGACCCGCGTCATCACCCACCGCATCGCCCACCTGCTGAACAAGAAGGTCCCCGCCAAGGCCATCCTCGCCGTCACCTTCACCAACAAGGCCGCCGCGGAGATGAAGGAGCGGGTGGTGCACCTCGCCGGCCCCAGGGCGGAGGGCGTCCTCATCTGCACCTTCCACGCGTTCGGCGCGGAGGTGCTCCGCGAGGAGATCCGCCGCCTCGGCTTCCCCAAGCGCTTCGCCATCGCCGACATGGGCGACCAGCTCTCCATCATCAAGCGGGCGATGAAGGAGCGCCGCGTGGACGACCGCGCCTTCGACGCGCGCAAGGTCCTCACCGTCATCTCCCGCGCCAAGAACTCCGGCGTGGAGCCGCAGCTCAAGCCGGAGGGGATGGGCGACGACTACGACCTCATCGCCCACGAGGTGTTCCCGCTCTACCAGCGCTCGCTGCGCGCCCAGGGCGCGGTGGACTTCGACGACCTGCTGGTCCTCCCCGCCCAGCTCCTGCGCGAGCACCCCGAGGTCCGCGAGAAGTACACCCGCCGCTTCCGCTACCTCCTGGTGGACGAGTTCCAGGACACCAACCGCGCGCAGATGGAGCTGCTGGAGCGCCTCGCCGGCGAACGCCACAACGTGTGCGCGGTGGGCGACGACGACCAGTGCATCTACAGCTGGCGCGGCGCCGAGGTCCGCAACGTCCTCGACTTCGAGAAGGCCTTCCCCGGCGGCTCCGAGGTGCGGCTGGAGCAGAACTACCGCTCCTCCCAGGTGGTGCTGGACGCCGCCAACGCGGTCATCGCCCAGAACCCCA
>DASRBA010000069.1:0-18545 GCA_035637895.1 Myxococcaceae bacterium | reverse complement strand
GCCCGCGCAGACGATGACGTAGTCGTTGGGGAGCGCCACCTGCTTGCCCCTGGTCTTGAGCAGCGCGTGGGTGGGGGTGATCTGCTTCACCTCCGACCCCAGCATGGGCAGCACGCGGTTCGCGGCGATCATCCCCTGCAGCTTCTGGCGATTCGCCTCGCGGCAGCGGTTGAAGCCGTCGCCGCGGTAGGAGAGCGCGACCTCCACGTCCTCGCACTCCTCGGCGATCTGACAGGCCGCCTCCACCGCGGAGTCGCCGCCGCCCACCACCAGCACCCGGCTCCCCTGGTACTGCTCCGGCTCGAGCAGGCGGTAGCTGACCTTGGGCAGATCCTCGCCGGGGACGCCCAGCTTGCGCGGGGTGCCTCGGCGCCCGGTGGCCAGCACCACCTTGCGCGCGCGGATGACGCCGCGGTTGCTCTTCACCGCGAAGTTGCCGTCGTCCCCTTCGATGCCCTCGACCTTGACGTTCTCCTCGACGTGGATGTCCGCGCGCTTGACGATCTTCCGCCACGCGCCCAGCAGGTCCTCCTTGGACATCGACCGCTTGCCGAACTTGCCGATGATGGGGAGGTGGACCGGTTCGGACATCACCAGCTTGTGGCGCGGGTAGTTGGCCACCGTGCCGCCGAACTTCTCCTGGTCCACCAGGCGGAAGCTCAGCCCCTGCTCGCGGCACCCGAGCGCCGCCGCCAGCCCCGCCGGCCCCGCGCCGACGATCAGCACGTCGCTCACCTCGGGCCGCCCGCTGCCCTTGGCGACCTGCTTGCCCAGGTGTCGCGACACCTGCATGCCCTGGGTCATGGCGTTCTTGATCAGCCCCATTCCGCCCAGCTCGCCGATGATGTGGACGCCGGCGCGGCTGGACTCGAAGTACTCGCTGATCTCCGGGAGCTCCACGCCGCGCTGGGCGGTGCCGATGACGAGCTTGATGGCGTCCGACGGGCACTCCGCCGCACACCGCCCGTGGCCGATGCAGTGGGACGGCGCCACCAGCATCACCTTGCCGTCCACCTCGCCCAGGATGTCCCCCTCCGGGCACGCCTTCACGCAGGTGAGGCAGCCGATGCACCGGTCCATGTCGATGACCGGGTGGAGGGTGAGCGGCAGCTCGCCGCGGGAGACGGACTCCTCGTAGCGGACCAGGTCCCGCGCCCGCCGCTTGCGCCGCCCGCGCAGGGCGAGGAGGAAGGCGAGCAGCGCGGAGACGGCGGATGCGGCGATGACCCAGGTGACCGGTTCCATGGGGTGCTGGCGCTAGGGTGGGGTGCGCGGGTCCAGGAAGGTGACCGCGGACGCCATGTCCGCGGTCTGGATGATGCCACCGTTGGCGGGCAGCGCCTCCATCTTGGTCAGGTCCACGCGGGCGATCCAGGAGCGCTGGCGGTTGACCACCAGGCCGAAGGGCTTCCCGCCGAGCGCCATCGCCCCGATGCCGTGCGGGTCGCCGGCGTTCTCCCACGGCACCGCGCCGGGCGCGTCGGGCAGCAATCCAATGCGCGCGCGGGCGTTGCCTTGCAGGGCGGCGGACAGGCCCACCACCGCCACGTCCGGGCTGAACTCCTCCTCGAAGAAGGCCCGCGACCCGTCGGGCGGGATGGCGATGCCGGTGAAGCCAAGGCCGCTCACCTCGTGGCGGGTGGCGGTCAGCGTCCCCGCGGTGTTGGCGGTGGTGGAGAAGGACGCCTGGCCCAGCTCGATCACGCTCTCGAAGCCGCCCAGCTCGGACGACACCACCGCGGTGCCCGAGGACAGGTCCACGGTGGCCGAGTCCGGCTCGCCGCCCACCGGCGACTTCGGGTCGCGCGCGGAGGTGTCCCGGTAGCGGAAGACCGCCTCCGTCGTGAGGTCGATCACGTTCAGCCCGTCCGCCTCGTAGTCGCCGCAGAAGGCCGGGGGCGCGCCGTTCAGCGCCGCGGTGGCGCACTCGTAGAAGGGGGCGATCACCCGGCCGCGGAAGGCGTCGAAGCCGAAGTTCTCCGAGGGCGGCGCCTCGATGACCCCGGTGATCTTCCCGGAAGGCAGCTCCATCAGCGCGAAGCCGTTCCAGACCGCGAGGATGGCCTGCCGGTGCGCGCCGTCCACCGCCACCCCGGTGACGTACCCGCCGCCGCCGGAGAAGCCGGAGACGCCGAAGCTGTCGTCCAGCACCACCCGGGTGATGAGCTCCTCGCTCGCGGCGTCGATGATCCACACGTTCCGGTCGAGGGTGGACGCCGCCACCGCCCAGGTCCCGTCCGCGCCCACCGTGCTGGGCGACCCGGGGCAGCCCAGGTCGATCGCCGACCGCTGCGCGGGCGCGCCGGCGGCGCCGTTGCCCGCGACCTCCGGGTCCACCACCGCCAGCCACGCGTTCCCGTTGGGCAGCGCGTCCGCCATCGGCAGGAAGAGCTTCTGGGTGGTCCCCACGGTGGCCACCGTGAAGACGCCGCTGTTGCCCTGCACCGGGGCCGAGCCGTACCCACCCAGGCAGCCACCGTCGCAGGCCGCCGCGGCCGCGGCGCACGCCACCAGTGCCAGCAGGCGCCTCACAGGTTTGCCCCCAGGCTGGCCTGCACGGTGAGGCCGTTGGGGATGCCGGAGAGGTTCGGGAGCGCGTCCTCGCCTCCGGAGAGGGGCAGCAGCTCCGTCCGGCCGACGGCGAGACAGCGCGCGGTGAGCCAGCGGGTGACGGCGTACTCCGCGCTCACGAACAGCGACAGCTCCTGCGTCTGCGGTCCCGGGCCCAGCGGCGTCATCACCGACTGGTCGGCGTAGGTGAGTCGCCCCAGCAGCCGGACCGAGCGCCACGGCTGCACGTTGAATTGCACGAAGGGCGACCGGCCGTCGATCCACCCCCGCTCCTCGAGCCACCCGGCGGACAGCCCACCCGCCGCGCCAAAGAGCGACGGCAGCGCCATCTCCGCGCCACCCAGGCCCCGGCCCACCGCCTGGTCCAGGTCGCGCGCGCCGGACCCCAGCAGGCTCACCGTCACCCAGGGCGCCGGGGAGTAGGCGATGGTCGCGTCGCCGTGGAGCGACCGGGTGCCCGGCGCCAGCGCGCCGATGGCGATGAGGTCGATCGCCTCGCTCCCCACGTAGCGGGCGGCGGCGTCCACCCGCAGCGACCCGCCGATCCGCCAGTCCGCGTCCAGGCGCGCGGCGTCCAGCGCCCACGGCGCCTGGGCCCCGCCCACGCCGAAGCGCACCTCGGCGCCCAGGTCGAGCGCGCGGAAGAGGTAGGCCCGCACCCGCTCCTCCGCCTCCCAGCGGCTGCCGTACTCCGGCGCGGCCATCCGGGAGAGGCGGCCCTCGTGGGAGAGGAGCATGTCGCGGTCGCCGATGCGGCCGGCGAAGTAGCCGCCGAACGCGTTGCGGTCGAACCCCGGCGCGGTGGTGAGCGGGTTGGGCACGCCGCCGCCGAACGCGCCCGCCTCCCAGCTCCCGTCCGCCGCGCGCCAGCCCACCTGCGCCCCGTCCACCGCGGCGACGCCGGGCGCGCCCCAGGGCCACAGCCGCCCCACCGCGAAGGTCAGCGACCGGTCCGGCTCCCGCCCGGAGACCGCCGCCTGGCGCACCCAGATCTGGCTGAAGTCCGCCTGCGGCGAGAGGAACGTCCCCGGCCGGTGCGTCCACGCCATCGCCGAGGCGTCCACGTCCAGGCGCAGGCCCAGCGGCAGCGGCGCGCCGCGCACCGCCACGTCGGCGCGCTCCTGGTGGAAGTTCGCCCCGCCGTTGAACCATCCGTAGTCGGTGAGCCGGGCGTCGGCGGTGAAGCCGCGCCGCTCCGCCGCCACCACCGGTCCACCGCCCCCGCGGAACTCCACCCGGGAGATCGGCGCCGACACCACCGCCTCCCGGAGCCGCGCCGTCTCCGCGCTGGGGGGCGAAGCGCGGTTCACGCCCGGCGGGCCATAGCCGCCCGCCGCCTCGCCCCGCCGGGCGCGGAACGCGTCGCCCAGGCGCACGCCCGCGCCCACGCAGGTGGCCACGTGGTCGCCCACCGAATCGACCTTGCACGCGCCGGCGTCCCGTCCCTGGCGCTCCAGCTTCAGCTCGGTGCCGACCGCCAGACCGTCGGCATGGCCCCGGTCGAGGTACGCGCGGGAGGCGGTCAGGTACATCACCGTCCCCAGCTCCGGGTTGCCGGACGGCTTCACGGCGCGGCGTTCCTGCCGCTCCTGGCGCGGCTTCTTCACCGGCCGGCTCTTCCGCGCCGCGCCCGCCGGGGAGGCGAGCGCCAGCGCGAGCAGCGCCGCGCTGAACGCCAGCCTCGTCACTGCACCCTCGAGTGGCAGTTGAGGCACTGCGCGTCGGCGTATTGCCCGGCGTGCACGTTTCCGTGGCACGTGAGGCACGCCTTGACGGTGAAGTCCGCGGCGAAGGTCTTGTCCGTGCGGTAGCTGGGATGGCAGCGCACGCACGAGCTGCGGGAGTGGTGCGCGCCCGCGGAGATGGAGAACGGCAGGTGCGCCGCCACCGGGTTCACCTGCGAGTCGCCGTGGCAGCGCAGGCACGAAGCGGTCGCGGACGTGAAGCCGCCGACGTTCGCGTGCTTGGGCGAGTTGGTGGTGCTGGGGTGGCAGGTGACGCAGTCGATGGTCTTCAGGTTCGCCGCGTCCGCGTGGCACTGCGAGCAGCCGATGTTCTTGTGCACCGCCGCCGCGTCGACGGGGAACGCGGAGTGCGCGAAGTCGGGGATGTTGCTGGTGGGGTGGCACTGGTAGCACTGCGGGCTGGACCAGGCGTACCCGGTGACGCCCGCGTGCCACGGGTCCGTCTTGGCCTTCGTGTGGCAGCTCACGCAGTCGAACACCTTCCGGTTCGCCGGGTCGGTGTGGCAGGTGACGCAGGCGATGTTCTGGTGGGTCTGCCCGGCGGCGGTAGGGAAGAACAGCGTGTGGTCGATGTTGGCCTTCGTCCCGTCCGGATGGCACGACAGGCACTTCGGGTTCTGGAACGCGTAGCCCGGCATGCCCAGGTGGATGGGGTCGCACTGGGGCTGGGTGTGGCAGGTCAGGCAGTCGAAGCCCTTGAACGAGTCGAACGCGCCGTGACAGGAGTTGCAGTCGATGCCGGCGTGCGCGCCGGTGTTGATGGGGAAGAAGGTGTGGGTCTCCGGCGTGATCGCGGTGAACCCGTCCGCGGTGCCGTCCAGCCCCTTGCACGACGACACCGTCGCCAGGATCAGCAGCAACGCTCTTCGCATACCGGTCTCCATGGTTCGCCTCATCCGCCGGCCGCGAAGCGGTGGCACGAGTAGCACTTCTGGTCCTTGCACTGGTACCCGGGCACGCCGGCGTGCTGCCGGTCGGTGACCGCGCAGTCGTGCGTGTGACAACTGCTGCACGCGGCGGTGCCGGTGGAGCAGGTGCCGGTGGCCGTCACCGCCGCCAGCGACGAGTGGCAGCTCAGGCACGGGATGCCCGCGTGCGGCCCGCGGCTCTGCTGGAAGCAGGTGTCGTGGCCGGGGAACGTCGCCTCCCGGAAGCGGTAGGGCCCGTGGCACTGGCGGCAGTCGGTGGAGAACCCCACGGCCTGGTGATCGAGGCCGGTGAGCCCCGTCCGCTGGTAGTCCTTCAAGTGGCAGCCGGCGCACGGCGTGGTGGCGCGGGTGAAGGTGCGCGCCCGCGCGTCGGCGTGGCACTCCTGGCAGGGCACCAGCGCGTGCGCGCCCACCAGCGGAAAGTTGGTCCGCCGGTGGGCGTCCGCGGTGAAGGTGGTGGCCCAGCTCTCCGTCTGGTGGCAGCCCTCGCAGCGCGCGCCAAACTCGCCCGCGTGCGCGTCGCGGTGGCAGCCGCCGCAGGCGCGCGGGATGGCCGCGGAGAGCGACTGCACGTGGCACTCGCGGCAGCCCGCCTGCTGGTGGCGGCCGGTGAGCGGGAAGCCGGTGCGGTCGTGCGGGAAGGCGGCGGACCCCCAGCCGCCCTCGGTGTGGCACAGCTCGCAGCGGGTGTCCGAGGCGTGGCCCCCGCCCATAGGGCGCGCCGGCAACGGCGGCGCCAGGGGCTTTCTGGGGATGGGGATCAGCGGCGCCAGCGGCGCGTCCCCGGGCGCGCCGCCGAGGGCGAGGAGGAGGAGCAGGGCGGTCACGGCTCCATCCCCCGGAACTGGCCGCCATGCGGGTCCGCGTGGCAACCGGCGCAGGTGATGGGGAGCGCGGTGAAGCGCTGCACCTGCACGGAGGCGCCGGAGGCGGTGCGCGCGGCCACCGGCTGATGGCAGCGGGCGCAGGCCACCTCGGCGTGCCTGCCCCTGAGGAGGAACGCGGTGAACGGCGGCTCGTGCTTGAAGAGCGAGGGCTTATGGAAGTCCTCGGTGGTGTGGCACGCGTCGCAGCGCGAGGCACCGGGTTGCCCGGCGAACTGGCCCGCGTGGGCGTCGGCGTGGCACGACTCGCACGCCCGCGGCGTTCCCTTGTAGCGCGACGGTCCTCCCGGCCTCTCCGGGGCGTGGCAGCCGTCGCACTGCGCCCCGCGGTGCTTGCCGGTGAGCGGGAAGGAGGTGTCCTTGTCGTGGTCGAACGCCACCGCGTGGAACGACGACACCTGGTGGCAGGCCGAACAGGTGCCGCGCGCGGCGAACTGGCCGTTGTGCACGTCGGCGTGGCAGCCGTCGCACTTCTGCGTCCTCGGCATCAGGTCGAACACCGCCAGGCTGAAGGCCAGCGGCCGGCGGCGCTGCTCCAGCGTCTGCTTCACCTTCGCCGGCACGCGCTGGAGCAGGGCCGCTTGCTGGACGTGGCAGCCGTTGCACGCGGCCGCCTGGTGCGCGCCCTCCAGCGGGTACTTCGTCTTCGCGTGGTCCGCCGGCTCGAACTTCGCCGGCAGGAAGGCGTCCAGGCCGTGGCAGCGGTCGCAGGTGGCGCCGGCCTTCGGCTCGTCGATCTGCCCCACGTGCGCGTCGGCGTGGCAGTCGGTGCAGGTGTCGTGCTGCAGCCCGCGGAAGACGGCGCGCTGGCCCGGGAACGGCCCGTGGCAGGACGCGCACTCGACATCCGCGTGCGCGCCCTTGAGCGGGAAGCGGGTCTTGTCGTGGAAGGCGCGCTCGGTGGCGGCGTTGCGCACCTTCTTCCACGAATCCACCACGTGGCAGCTCTCGCAGCGCGCGCCGAACTGCCCGTGGTGCGGGTCGGCGTGGCAGTCCGCGCAGCTCGAGTGCGGCAGCTCGCCGAACTTCGCGAACGTCATCGACACCGGCGCCGGGAAGGCGCTGGCGGGCGTGGTGGCGTCCTTCTCCGCCTGGTGGCACTTCTCGCAGGCCACCCGCTGGTGCGCGCCCTTGAGCGCGAAGCCCGTCTCGGCATGGTTGAAGCCGGGCGCCGGCTTCCAGCCCTTCTCGTCGTGGCAGGTCTGGCAGGGGGCGTCCATCTGCCCGCGGTGCTCGTCGAAGTGGCAGGAGGCGCACGCGGTCTGCAGGCCCAGGAAGGTCTTCTGGCCCGGGTGCGCCTCCAGGAGCTTGAGGATGGGCGTCTCCCGCACCCGCTTCGGCTGGTGGCAGGAGGTGCAGGCGGCCGCCGCGTGCTTGCCCTTGAGCGCGAAGCCGGTGGCGGCGTGCTCGAAGCCGGCCTCCCCGCGCGCGCCCCAGTCGATCAGGCTGGTGTCCTTGCCCTGGTGCTCGTGGTGGCAGCCCTGGCACGCGTTCTGCTGCGCCGCGGTCAGCTTGCCGTGGAAGCCGCGACGGCTGCCCAGCTCGGCGCCGATCTCGGTGTGGCAGGAGGTGCACTTCTGCGTGGAGAGCTGCTCCCCCTGGTCGTGGCACTTCGTGCAGTTCGACAGGCCGCTGAGGTGGGCGTGCACGCGGGCGAGGTCGCCGGGTGAGAACACGTCCGCGCGCGCGGCGGTGCCGGAGCAAAGGAAGAGCATCATCGCCGTGATCCACGGCCAGCCTCGACGCCGCACCACGTTCCCTCGCCCTCCTCAGGACTGGACCAGGGAGAGAAACGCGCCGGGGCCCGGGATCCGGCCAGATTATTACCGCCCGCGGAAACCTGGCCGGTTTCCGGGGCCCTCCGCGTTCCTTTGGGGTATGAGCCACGGCCGTCGTGGATCCCGATTTGCGAGCGCTGTACGACCGCTACTTCGGGATCCTCCGCCAGAAGTGCCTGCGCATGCTCCCGGACGCCGGGGAGGCGGAGGACGTGGCGCAGGAGACCTTCATCCGTCTCTGGGGTTCGAGGGCCCGGTTCAGTCGCCCCGAACAGGTGGTGGCCTGGCTGTACAGGACCGGCACGCGCCTGGCGGTGGACCGGCTGCGGCGCCAGCGCGTGCGCGCGGCGGCGTCGGAGGCGCAGCCGGTGGTCGCCGCCGGGTTCACCGGGTCTCCGGAGTTCGAAGCGCATTACCGCGCGGCGTGGGCGCGGCTGTCCCGGCGGCTGTCCGCCGATGAGCTGGAGCTTGCCTTGCTTGTGCACGTGGACCGGATGAGCCAGCCGGAGATCGCCGAGGTGATGGACAGCTCGGAGCGCACCATCCGGCGCCGCCTGGCGAAGCTGTCCGCCCGCCTGCAGCGGCTGCGGGAGGAGCTGGGCCCATGAGCGACTCCCACGGCTCGGCGCACCCGTCTTTCTACGCGCTGGACCTCGCCACCGCCTCGGGGCAGCCGGCGCGGTTCGCGGACCACCTCGCCGGGTGCGCCGGGTGCGCCGGGCACGTGAAGGCCGTCGAGGAGCGGCGCGCCTTGCCGGAGCGGCTGGCCGCGCTGGCATCGGGCCCGGCCCCGAGAGCCCGGTGGGCGTGGGCGCCGGCGTGGGGCGGGGGAGTGGCATCGGTAGCCGCGGTCGTCGTGGCCGTGGTGCTGGTCGTCTCGCGGAAGCCCGAACCGCCGCCGGGTCCCTACGTCGCCGCCAAGGGCGGTCCGGACGCGTCGCTGTACGTCAAGCGCGGAGACCGGGTGTTCCCGTGGTCCCCGCCTGAACGCGTGCGCCCCGGCGACCTCCTGCGGCTGGCGGTGGTCCCGGACGGGTTCTCGCACCTCACGGTGGCGACGCCGGGGCAGGGCGGGTGGACGGTGCTCTTCGAGGGCGACGTCCCGCCGGAGCGCGAGTTCGATCTGCCCGCGAGCTGGCGCGTGGACGCCGCGGGCGAGGTGGAGGAGCTCCTGGTGGTGCTCAGCCGGCAATCCCTGCGCTCCGGGGCGCTCGCGGACCTGGCGGTGCGACAGCCACGCACCTCCGACGTATGGACCACCGTGCTGGAGATCGAGAAGATCGGAGGCCGATGAGCAGGTCGGCCTTCATGGCAGTGGTCGTAGGCGCGGCGGTGGCCGCCGGAGCGCCCGTCCGCGCGGAGCCCAACCCGCGGCGCTTCGCGGTGGTGATCGGCTCCAACCGCGCGGCCGGCGAGCGCGCGCCGCTCCGCTACGCGCACCGGGACGCGCAGGCCCTGGCGTCCGCGCTGGTGTCGGTGGCGGACTTCCCGGCGGGCCAGGTGACGCTCCTGGTGGACCCCAAGCCGGAGGCGGTGCTGGGCGCGCTGGACGCGCAGCTCGCGGCCATCAAGGAGATGGGCGGCGAGACGCTGCTGCTCTTCTACTACTCGGGCCACGCGGACCAGTCGGCGCTGTACCCGGGCGGGCAGGCGCTGCCGCTCTCCGCGGTGCGGGCGCGGCTGGACCAGGAGGTCGCCACCGTCCGGCTGGGCATCATCGACGCCTGCCGCGGCGGCGGCTGGACGCAGACCAAGGGGCTCACGCCGGAAGCGCCGTTCGAGATCCAGCGGCCGCTCACGCTGGAGAGCGAGGGGTCGGTGCTGATCGCCTCCAGCTCCGGGCTGGAGAGCGCCCACGAGACGGAGGCGCTGGAGGGATCCTTCTTCACCCACCACTTCGTGGCCGGCCTGCTGGGCGCGGCGGACCGGAGCGGGGACGGGGAGATCACCGCCGAGGAGGCGTTCCGCTACGCGCGCGAGCTGACCGTGCGGGACACCGCGCTGCAGGCGCCGCAGCCGCAGCACCCCAGCTTCGAGATGCACCTCCACGGCCGGAACGACCTCGCGCTGTCGCGGGTGGCGGCCGGGCCCGGCACGGTGACGGTGAAGCAGCAGCGGGGGCCGCTGCAGATCCTCAGCGCGTCCAGCGGCATCGCGCTGCTGGAGCTTCCTGCGGGGCCGCGCTCGGCGACGGTGATCCTCCCCGCGGGCCGGTACCTGGTGGTCCGGCGCGAGCCGACCGGGACCTCCGCGGCGGAGCTGAGCGTGGACCCGGCGCGGCCGGTGACGGTGGACGAGGCGTCGCTCAGGCCGGCGGAGATGGCGCGGCTGGCGGCCAAGGGCGTGTTCGAGGAGATGCCGGGGCCGAACCGGCTGCTGCTGGAGTCCGCGTACCTGCCGCCGCGCGTGGTGGGCGTCGCCTACGAGCGCGCGCTGACGGGGTACTGGTCGGTGTTCGTCAAGCCGATGTTCGCGGTGTCGCTCCCGGACGTGAAGGTGGACGAGGCGTACGAGCGCCCCAGCCGCAGCTTCGGCTTCGGCGCCGAGGTCGGCGGCCGGCTGTTCCCGTTCGGCTCCGGTCCGCGCGGCCTGTGGGTGAGCGCGGCGGCGACGGGGCTGTTCGGGACGGACGTGGCGCGGCGGACGACCGGCGGCACCGCGCTCGTCGGGTACACGCTGGGGCTCAACCACGGCTTCGACGTGTCGCTCGCCGCGGGCGGGTCGTACCTGCACGCGAGGACCCCGCAGCTCGAGGGCCTCAGCGGGCCGCTCGTCATCCACGACATCCTGGTGCCCGACCTGCGGCTGGCCACCGGCTGGTCGTTCTAGCGTCCCGACCAGCCGGCGATGGCCTCGCAGGCCCCGGCGCCCCGCCCGCCTACTGGCAGTTTCCGGTGGTCAGGTTGCAGGTCCGGTTGGGCAGGCAGACGTCGTTGGCGCAGCACCGCTGGCCGACGTCGCCACACGCGGCGCACGTGTTGCCCCGGCATTCGGTGAAGGCGGCCGTGCAGTCGAGGCCGCCTCCGCAGCACGGCGTCCCGGCGACGCCGCAGCCGCCGTCCTGGCACCCGCCGCCGTTGCAGACGCCCTGCCCTGCCGGGCACGCCGAGGTGGCGCCGATGCAGGTGCCGGCGTTCTGGTCGCAGCACCCGCCGCCGTTGCAGGCGCCGCCCGCGCAGCACGGCTGCCCCGCGGCGCCGCAGGCCGCGCAGAGGTTGTTGTTGCAGACCATCCCGGAACCGGAGCAGGTCTGGTTGGCGCAGCAGGGCTGGCCGGGTCCGCCGCACTGGGCGCAGGTGTTGTTGCCGGCGCAGCCGAGGTCGGCGCTGTTGCACGCGCCGCCCGCGCAGCACGGTTGACCGGCGCCGCCGCAGGCGACGCAGCTGTTGTTGGCGCACGCCACCTGGGAGGCGGTGCAGCGGCCGCCGCAGCACGTCTGCCCGGAGGCGCCGCAGCCGCCGCAGCTCCCCGCGCCGCACACGCCGAAGCCGGGGCACGTCGCGCCCACCGCCATGCAGATGTTGTTGACGCAGCACCCGCCGCCGCCGCACGTGGTGGCGGCGCAACACGTCTCGCCAGGGCCGCCGCACTGGGCGCAGACGCCCTGCCGGCAGACGCTGCCGGAGCCACACGGCGTCGCCGTCCCCGTGCAGCAGGGCTCGCCCGCCCCGCCGCAGGCTGACGTGCGGCCACAGTTGCACCCGCCGAACACCAGCCCCGCGAGGAGAGCTGCCGCCGCCACCACCAGCACTGTCGTTGAGCGCTTCATCGGGTCTACCCATCTCGGGCATGCGTCCTGCCGGCCCTCTCGGGCATGCGCCAGCGCTTGATTACATCATCGTTGGCGCAAGGAAGTGGAGCTCCGGAGGGCGCGTTTTCCGAGCGTACCGGGAGGTACCGCTGGCGTACCGGCAGGTGCTCCGTCGGCCCCGGGCGTACCGGGACGTACGTCTCGGGCCGGGGAGCCGTCAGCTCACGCCGTCAGCTCGCGGAGGCGCTCCGCCAGGCGCGTCCACCGCTTCGACGAGCCCTCGTTGCGGGTGGCGATCTCCGCCGCCTTCTCCGTCCCCACCAGCACCACCAGCCGCTTCCCGCGGGTGATGGCGGTGTAGAGCAGGTTCCGGGCGAGCATCACGAAGTGCTGCGTGTGCAGCGGCACCACCACGCACGGGTATTCGCTGCCCTGGGCCTTGTGGATGGTGACGGCGTAGGCGAGGGCGAGCTCGTCCACGTCGTCCAGGCGGTAGCGCACCACGCGCTCGTCGAAGGCGACGTCGATGAATTGGTCCTCGCGGTCGATGCGGCGGATCCGCCCCACGTCGCCGTTGAAGACCTCCAGGTCGTAGTTGTTGCGCAGCTGCATCACCTTGTCGCCCTCGCGGTAGACGCGGGCGCCGCGCACCAGCTCCTCGCCGGCGGGGTTGAGCAGCGCCTGCAGCTCGGCGTTCAGGTTCGCCGCGCCGAGCAGCCCTCGCTGCATGGGGGTGAGCACCTGGACCTGGTCGAAGGGGTCGAGGCCGAACTTGCGGGGGATCCGCTCCTGGAGCAGCTCCTTCACCATCGCCATCACGTGCTCCGGCTCCTCGCGGGCGATGAAGTAGAAGTCGGTGTCCGGCTTGCCGACGGTGCGGCGAGGCGGGCGGCCCTCGTTCACCGCGTGGGCGGCGGCGACGATCTCGCTGTGCTGCGCCTGCCGGAAGATGTGGGCCAGCTTCACCACCGGGAGCGCGCCGCTGCGGATGACGTCGCCGAGCACCGCGCCCGGACCGACGGACGGGAGCTGGTCCACGTCGCCCACCAGCACCACGCGCGCGGCCGGGGGGACGGCGCGCAGCACGCTCCAGGCGAGCGCGAGGTCGACCATCGAGGTCTCGTCGATGATGACGGCGTCCGCCTCCAGCGGGCGGTCGCGGTCGCGCTGGAAGCGGCGCTCGGCGGCGCCGTACTCGAGCGCGCGGTGGATGGTGCGCGCGTCGCGGCCGGTGGCCTCCGACATCCGCTTGGCGGCGCGGCCGGTGGGGGCCATCAGCAGCGTCCGCAGGCCGGCGCGGTCGAACAGGTGGAGGAGGCCGCGCACCAGGGTGGTCTTGCCGGTGCCCGGGCCGCCGGTGATCACCATCAGCGGGGCGGTGGGGGCCAGGAGCAGCGCCTCCCGCTGCTGGGGCGCGAGGGCGAGGTTGGACCGGCGCTCCAGCTCCTGGAGGGCGGCCTGGGCGTCCACGGGGAGCGGGAGCGGGGGGGCGCGGAGTCGTTCGAGGAGCGCCCTGGCCAGGGCGACCTCGGTGGCGTGGAGCGGGGCGGAGAACCAGATCGCCTGGCCGCCCTCGACCTCCTCGCGGACGACGTGCTTGGCGGCGGCGAGCTCCTGGAGGGCGGCGGCGACGCGTTCGGGCTCGACCTCCAGGGCCTCGGCGGCGCGCTCGGTGAGGGCGGGCTCCGGGGCGCAGACGTGGCCCTCGTCGGAGAGCTGGCGGAGGACGTGGAGGGCGCCGGCCTGGAGGCGGCGGGGGGAGGCGGGTTCGATGCCGAGGCTGCGGGCGATGCGATCGGCGGTCTTGAAGCCGATGCCGAAGACGTCCTGGGCGAGGCGGTAGGGGTCCTCCTCGACGGTCTCGATGGCGCGGTCGCCGTACTGGCGGAAGACGCGGACGGCCAGCGCCGGGGTGACGCCGTGGGACTGGAGGAAGACCATCACGTCGCGAATGCGGCGCTGCTCCGACCAGGCCTTCTGGATGCGTTCGCTGCGGACCTTTCCGATGCCCTCCACCTCGCGGAGCCGCTCCGGGTGGTGGTCGATGATCTCCAGGGTCTCCAGGCCGAACTTCTCCGCGATGCGCGCGGCGAGGGCGGCCCCCAGTCCCTGGACCAGCCCGGAGCCGAGGTAGCGCTGGATGCCGGAGAGGGTGGCGGGGCGCTCGGTGCGGTAGCTCTCGGCGCGGAACTGTTCGCCGTAGTCGGGGTGGTACTCGATGCGGCCGCGCGCGGAGATCCACTCGCCCGGCTGCGCGCCGGGGAGGTTGCCGATGACGGGGAGCGGGTCCTTGCGGCCGGGGACGAGGAGGCGGAGGACGGTCCAGCCGCTCTCCTCGTTGGAGTAGGTCACCCGTTCGACGGTGCCCTCCACCCGGTCGTCGTCCATGGGAGGGGGTTTAGCGGATCGGGCGTCGGGTCACATCGCTCCGGGTGACGGGGTCAGGACTTGGCCGCGTCCTCGTCCAGCATGTTGGACGGCTCTCCCGGAGGCGTTGTAGATTCGAGCATCGTAAATGCCAGGTTCTGGAATTAACGATGCACGAACAAACAATAGGGCCTTGTCGCCCCGGGAGGTCCGCCTGCTCGCGGACTGGGAGCGCGAGAGGCGCCGCATCGTCACCATCCAGGATGTCGCCCAGCGCGTCGGGGGCGCGGTCGCGGCCAAG
Organism: Myxococcaceae bacterium; assembly: GCA_035637895.1. Lineage (GTDB taxonomy): Bacteria > Myxococcota > Myxococcia > Myxococcales > Myxococcaceae > DASRBA01. The sequence goes on along the minus strand of DASRBA010000069.1, from coordinate 4,219 downwards.
GTCGCTCACCGGCTCGTCCGCAAGGGGGTGCTTCAACGACTGCGGCGCGGGAGCTACCTGGTCCGGCCTTTTCGCTCCATCGGTCGCGCCACCCAACCGTCGACGGCGGTCTCCATCGAGCTGCTCCTTGGCCGTGAGCCTCACTACGTCGGTGGACTCTGGGCTGTGTCGCTCCACCGGTTCACCGAGCAGAGATATGCCTCCCTTCTCGACGTCTTCGTCACCCACCGCCTGACCGCGCGGAGAATCGGGGCCGCGCGAGTCCGATTTCACGTCCTGAAGACGGAGGCCTTTCAGCGCGGGATCACCACGGTCGAGATCGAAGGTCTGGAAGTGCGTGTCAGCGATCCGGAACGCACCTTCCTGGACGCGCTCGATCACCCGCGGATCTTCGGCGGCATCGCCTGGGCGCTGGAGATCGCGCGCAAGAATCTTCGCCGGATGGACCACAAGCGATTGATTCAGTACGCCGTTGCAGGCTCGCGAACGAGTACCTGCAGGCGGCTTGGAGTATTGCTGGAGCGTGAAGGAGCTCCCAGGCGGACCCTCGCGAAGTTGCGGGCTCGGGCTCACGCGGCCAGCACGCTTCTCTCGCTGAGCCCACCGACCCAACGAACGGGTCCGATCAACCGGCGCTGGGGGGTCGTGGAGAATGACCGATGACCCTTGCCTTGCCGCCGCGCCCCGAGCCGGCGCAACTCGCCGAGCTATGCCGTGAGATCGGGGGCCGCGAAGCAGTCCAGCCGGACCTCGTCGAGAAAGACGTCTACCTCACGCGGCTGCTGTGGGCCCTGGGCCAGCGCTTCGGTGATCAGCTCCTCCTCAAGGGCGGCACGCTGCTGAGCAAGGTGGACCTCGGCTTCTTCCGGATGTCCGAGGACGCCGATCTCGTCCTCTCGGAGAAGGCCAGCCACAACAAGGGCTCCAACATGCGGCGCATCAACCAGGTCCGCGACGCCCTCGGGGAGATCGAGCCGATCAGCGGTGCGAAGCGCCGATTCCCCGGCGGGGACGACTCGGAGCGCGGCAGCCACCGCCGCTGGGACCTCGACTATCCATCCGAATTCGGACCCCAGTCGATCCAGCTGGAGGTCTCCCTCCGGCCGGCACTCCGCCCGACGCGCCGGGTCTCGCTCGGGCAGCTCCTCCAGGACCCGCTGCTCGGAGATTACCGGGGGGCATTCTGCTGGGCGCTCGACCCGGACGAAGCGCGCGCCGAGAAGGTCCGGGCGGCGTTCACTCGCGACGCCATCCGCGACTTCTACGACCTGGAGCGCTTCGCGGAGGTCGGCGCCGACTTGACCTCGGCCCGGTTCGTCGATCTCGTGAACGCCAAGCTCCGCGAGCTCGACGCGGCGCCGATCCACCAGCAACCACGGCCGCTCGGCGTCACCGCGGCGCGCCGCCGCGCGCTGGAGCAAGGTCTGAAGATGGAGCTCCCGGCCGTTCTCCGGGCTTCAGCTCCACCGTTCGATCTGGCTCGAATGCTCCAGCGCTTCGAGCGGATGTGGTGACCCGCACCAGCCCCATCTGCACCAGCGCATCCCTCACCCTTCTCCGCGCCACCGCCCACGGCAGCTCCTCCACCCGGTACCCGTCCAGCGCGGCCCGCACCTGGTCCCGGTACGCGGGGCTCCCCGGGTCCGCGACGATGACGACGCCGCGGTCGGTGGTGGAGCGGATCAGCCGCCCCACGCCCTGGCGCAACAGGAGCAAGGCGCGCGGCAGCCGGTAGTGCGCGAACCCCGCGAAGGGCCCGTCCCCGAACTTCTCCTCCCGCGCCGCCACCAGCGGCCTTCCGGAGGGTTCGATGGGCAGCTTGTCGATGAACACCACCCCCACCCCGTCCCCGGGGATATCCACCCCCTGCCAGAAGCTCTTCGTCCCCAGGAGCACCGAGCCGAAGTCCCGCTCCTGCTTCGCCGCCAGCGACCGCGCCTTCCCCCGGTTCTGCACCAGGACCTCGATGCCCTCCGGCTCCAGCCGCGCCCGCACCCGCTCTCCCACCTCCTCCAGCCGCCGCGTGGACGCGAACAACCCCAGCACCCGCCCACCCAGGAACTCCGCCAGCCCGCCGATCCGCCCCGCCGCCCAGTCCAGGAACGCCTCTCCCTGCACGTCCGGCGCGTCCGTCACCAGCACCACCAGCGCCTGCCGCTCCAGCTCGAACGGCGTCCGCGCCCGCACCACCCGCGGCGGCTTCTCCGGCCCATCCAGCCCCAGCCGCTGCAATACCCACGGCCGCCCGCCGCCGGTGAACAGCGTGGCCGAGGTGAGCACCAGCGCCCGCTTGTCCGCCGCGAAGCCCTCCACGAACGGCGCCCGCACGTCGATGGGCTGGGCGCTCAGCACGAACCCCGGCCGGTCCCCCCGCGTCGCCGACGCCGCCGCGTAGCAGCGCGCCGCCCGCGGCTCCTCGCACAGCTCCTCCATGAACTTCCGGAGCTCCACCACCTCCACCGCCGCCCCGGCCAGCTCCCGCTCCAGCCCCGGGTCCGCCTCCCCGAACGCGGGGAACGCGTCCCGCACCCGCACCGCCAGGATCCGCTCCAGCTCCTCCAGCTCCAGCCGCAGCGTCTCCAGCCGCTCCCGCAGCGCCGCGAACGCCGGCGTCGCCCGCGCCGCCTCGTCCAGCCGCCGCCCGTCCACCGCGTCCCCCTCCGCCCCGCGCTCCAGCGCCGCCACCGCCTTCGCGATCTCCCCCGACGCCTCCAGCACCGCCCGCGCCCGCCCCCGCGCCGCGTCCGCCAGCTCCCGGGCCCGCCCGCGGTCCGACGCCGTGGCCACGCTCAGCCCCAGCGCCCGCGCGATGCCCGCCCGCGACCCGCGCCCCAGCACCCGCTCCGCCACCATCGCCAGCGCCCCGTCCGACAGCTCCATCCCCAGCGCGGCGGTGGCGGCGTCCTCCACCTCGTGCGCCTCGTCCAGGATGAGCTCCTTCACCTCCGGCAGCCGGCTCGTCCACTGCAGCGCCAGCGACTGGTTCACCACCAGCACGTCCGCCTCGTGCGCCTGCGCCACCGCCGAGTGGTAGAAGCACCGGTGGTAGTGCTGGCACCGCGGCCCCAGCGTGGTCGCCGACTCCGACCGCGCCGCCAGCAACAGCCCGTTCAGCGCCGCGAACCGGTCCCGGAACCAGTGGCTGGCCCGGTCGATGTCGCCGTCCACGCTCCGCCGCAGCAGCGCCCGCAAGTAGGCACGGGGCGCCCGCTGCTCGTGGTCCATGGAGCGCTCCACCTGGCAGACCTCCAGCGCCCGCCGCCGGCACAGGTAGTTCGCCTGCCCCTTGAGCACCGAGTACTGGAACGCCCCATCCGTGGCCCGGTGCAGCTTGGGCAGGTCCTTCTCGATCAGCTGGTCCTGCAGCGCCTTGGTGTGCGGCGCCACCGCCACCTTCCGGCCCGAGCGCGCCGCGAACAGCGCCGCCGGCGCCAGGTACGCCAGCGACTTGCCGGTGCCCGTCCCCGCCTCCACGGCCAGCGTCCCGCCCTCCGCCAGCGTCCGCGCCACGTCCTTCGCGATGGACACCTGCTGCGGCCGGTGCTGGAAGCCGGGCGCGGTCCGCTCCAGCGCGCCTCCCGGCCCGAGCACCGCGTCCAGCTCCCCGTCTGAAACCCTGGGCGTGGCGCCGTCCGCCGCCGCCAGCGCGCGCGGGCCGGAGCGGGCGCGCCCGGGCGGGGCGGGGAGGAAGCGGGAGGACTCCGTGAGCTGCAGCTCGGCCGGGCGGCGCCGGCACTCCGCCTCCAGCGCCTCCAGCACCGCGAGCATGGGCACCAGCGACGGGTCGTCGCACTTCAGGCACGCCAGCGCGTCCCGCAGGTCGTCCCCGCGCCCCTCCTCCACGCACCGCCCCAGCGCGCGCGAGAGCACGGCGAAGGTGTCCTCGCAGTCGCGCAGCGCGCGGTGGGACGCCCGGTCCGACACGCCCGCCCACGACACCAGCGCCTCCAGCGAGTGGCTCTCCAGCTCCGGGTAGAGGTAGTGGAGCAGCTCGCACGAATCGAGCACCGGCGCGCCGATGTCCTGGAGCAGGCCGCCCAGGAAGCTCTGCTCGAAGGGCGCGTTGTGGGCCACCACCGTCCACCCCTCCAGCTCCCGCCGCAGCTCCCCCTCGTAGTCGGCGAAGGGGCCCCGGCCCTGGAGGTCCTCGTCGCTCAGCCCGGTGATGCGCCGGATGGTGAGCGGCAGGGGTGCCCGGGACGAGAACAGCCGGTCCAAG
>DASRBA010000068.1:0-2138 GCA_035637895.1 Myxococcaceae bacterium | reverse complement strand
TCGACGAGGACGAGCCGATGTAGCTGCAGTGGCGCGCGGTGACGGATCGGTGCGACCCGGCGCCGGTTCCAGGTTCCGGGGTCCTTGACGTGACGTCACCGCGCATTCGCCGTCTGTCGCGCCGGCCCGGTCGTCGCGCCAGGACCTGACGCTCAGTGCGCCTCGATCGGCTTGCCGATCGGCGCCGGTGGCAGCGCGCTCATCCGCGCCGCGGCTCGCGCGACGAGGATCCGGTAGACCTTGGCGCCCGCCACCGCGGTGAGCGGGATGGTGGCGCAGAGGCCCACGCCCAGGGCCATCGCCCCCACGATGTTCACGCCGATCACCGCCAGGCCGAACAGGAAGACCTCCCACTTCACCCCGTCCGTCAGGACCGTGGAGCGCTTGAGCGCGGTCACCGGATCGACGTGCTCGTCCACCACCGCGTAGCCGTAGGCCCAGTACCGCACCGCCCAGTAGATGCCCGGCACGACGAGGAGGATCATCCCGGCCCCCACGATCAGCCCGTAGAGCACCGAGGCCAGCAGGTAGCCCAGGAAGTCGCCGTGCGCCCTGAGGAAGTCGTCGGTGGTGACCGCCTGGCCGTCGACCAGCTTCAGCGCCATCCGGAACAGGCCGACCTGCAGCCAGATCTGCCCGACGCGCGCCGCCAGCGTCACCAGCGCAGAAAGCGCGGGCTTCATCGGGCCGGAGCTGTTGGCGATCCCCAGGCCGACCTGCTCCAGGAACCAGATGGCCAGCATGGCCACGCCGAAGGTGACGAAAACAGAGAGGTTCTCCCGGAACGCCTTCCAGCCGGCGACCAGGACCTCCTTGATCGAGAACGTCTTCATGGCCCGAATGCCTCCTGGCGCGGCGAGGGTGACCGCTCCAAGCATTGGGCGCGCCATGCCCGTGCGCGAGGAGCGCCCGTCCTCTCCAACGCAGGAGTTGCCGGCTACCCGGGGCTCGACCCCGCTCCCGCGCGGCGGATCTCCCGCACGCCTCGCCCCGTCTTCCGCCGCAGCAGCGTCCGCAGGGTCACCCCGTCCTGGTAGCCGACCTCCCCGGCGATCTCCTCCACGCTCGCGGCCGTGGTCTGCAGCAGGTGCACCGCCTTCTCCACCCGGAGGTCCTGAACGTACGACAGCGGCGATCGCCCCAGGACCCGCCGCAGGCGCCGCTCGAGCGTCCGCTCGCTGGTGCCCACCGACTTCGCCGCCACCGCCAGCGAGAAGTCCGACAGGTGCCGCCGCGCCCAGCCTTCGAACTTCTCCACCAGCGGATCCGCGTGCGCCAGGTGGTCCGGGATGACGTACGACGCCTGCGACGGCCGCGCGTCGAACGTGAGGTAGCGCGCGGTCGCGCTCGCCAGCTCCGGGCTCCGCATCCGCACCAGCCACAGCGCCAGGTCCAGGTGCGCCAGCGCCGCCCCCGCCGTCACCACCCCGGACGACTCCACCAGCATCCGCGACTCGTCCAGCGCCACCTCCGGGAACCGCTCCCGGAACAGCGGCGCCAGCCACCACGACGTCGTCGCGCTCCGCCCCTCCAGCACCGACGCCGCCCCCAGCACGAACGTCGCCGTGCACGCCGCCCCCAGCAGCACCCGCGCCCCCGCCGCCTCGCGCAGCACCGCCCCCGCGTCCCGCACGTCCCGCCGCTCCAGCGCCTCCGCCAGCGCGGTGGGCACCTTCGCGCCCAGCGCGGGGACGATGATGGCGTCCGGCCTCGGCCGCAGCGCCACCGGCTCCAGCGCCGTCTGCAGCCCGCAGTGCGTGCGCGCGCGCCGCCGGACGCCGACCCGCCGCACCGTGAACGGGGGACCGGCGCGCGACATCTCCGCCGCCAGGCCGTTGGCGGTGTCCAGCGTGTCGAGGATCGCCGCCAGCCCCATGTCGAACACGTCGTCGAGGACGAGCACCGAGATGTGCATGGCGGGAATGATAATATCTTTGTCGTTCCCGCCACTAGGGCCGGAGGGCGCCAATCGTTACCTTGCGTGCCACGCGAAGCGCTTCCGCCTCGCCGTCACCAAGGAGTTTGAACATGGTTCGCGTTGCCCTGCTGGTCCGCCTGAACGCCAAGCCCGGGAAGGAGGCGGAGCTCGCCTCGTTCCTCGAAGGGGCCTTGCCCGTCGCCCGCGCGGAGGGGAACAC
>DASRBA010000067.1:0-7625 GCA_035637895.1 Myxococcaceae bacterium | reverse complement strand
CACCGGGTCGGCGTTGAGCGCGGCGAAGAACGGGAAGTCGTCCGGCGTCAGCGGGCGCAGCCTGAGGCGTTCGGTCTCGATCGTCGCGAGCATGGGCCGGACTCTACCGGTACGAGGGCCGGCGAAAACCACGTTCAAGGCGCACGACGGCGTGACCGGGTCCGCTGCCGCCGGTCGGGCTCCAGGTGCCGGCGGCCACGCCGGCGTCGTTCGCGGGGGACATCTCCGGCGTCACACCCACCGCGAAAGGGCGTCCCGGTGAAGCCGGCCATCTCCACGCCGGGCGTGGCCGCGCAGCAGTCCTGGCTGCGCGTCATCAGCCGCTGCGCCACCACGGTGACGGTGGACTCGCTGATCCGGGTGGTGGCGAAGCCCTGAGGCCCCTTCAGTTGGGGAGGTTCATGAAGAACTTCCCCGGGTCGACCTTGTCCTTCTCGGGCGTGGCGTCCTTGGGCTCGGTGCCCTTCTTGAACCACAGCTCGCCCACCAGGCGCGACGACGGCGAGGCCAGCTTCCCGGTCTTCATGTCGATCTTCAGGCGCACCAGCTCCAGGGACTCGGGGGGCCAGAACTCGGTCTGGGGCTTGTCCGCCAGCGCGCGCTTCATGTACGAGAGCCAGATGGGGAGCGCGGCGCGCCCGCCGTTCTCGTACTTCGCCAGCGGGTGCTGGTTCAGGTCGTAGCCCACCCACACCGAGGTCACCAGGTCCTTGGTGAAGCCGTTGAACCAGGCGTCGAAGGAGTCGTTGGTGGTGCCGGTCTTCCCGGCGGCGGGCTTGCCCAGCCGCTGCGCCGGCGCGCCGGTGCCTTCGCGGACCACGCCGCGGAGGAGGTCCTGCATGATGAAGGCGGTCTCGCCGGACATCACCTGTTCGCCGGGCTCGAACAGCCGCGCGTAGCCGCCGGCCACCCGGTCGGTGAACGGGGCCCAGGCGTCGTCGTAGGCGGTGTGGTCCTCCACCGTGCGCCCGAAGCGGTCCTCGATCTTCCGCACGTAGTACGTGGGCCGCTTGTTCCCCAGCCGGTCGAAGGTGGCGTAGACCTGCGCCAGCTCCCACGGGAGGACGCAGGAGGAGCCCAGCGCCGCCGAGTAGTCCATGTTCATGGGCGTGCTGAGGCCCAGCTTCTTGGCCCACTCGGACACTTCCTTGATGCCCACCGCGGCGAAGGTCTTCACCGCGGGGATGTTCATGGAGTTCACCAGCGCGGTGCGGACCAGCACCTCGCCGTGGAAGGTGGAGTCGTAGTTCTCCGGCTTCCACCGCTTCTGGTTGGCCGGGTCGTCGCCCACGAACGGGCTGTCCATGAGCATGGTGGCCTCCGTCCAGTTGAGCTGCTCCACCGCGGCGGAGTACTCGATGGGCTTGTAGCCGCTGCCGGGCTGGCGGCAGGCCTGGAAGGCGCGGTTGTACTCGTTGGCGTCGAAGTCGTAGCCGCCCACCATGGCCACCAGGTACTGCCGCCGGGGGTCGATGGAGACCAGCGCGCCCTGCAGCTCCGGCTCCTGCTCCAGCCGGAAGAGCTGCGCGCCCTGGGGGATCTCCGTCTCCAGCTTCTTGTCGCGCTGCTCCTTGTCGTCCCAGAGGTCGTCCTGCTTCACCGCCCGGACCACCACCACGTCGCCGGGGACGAGGATCTTCTGCAGGGTGGTGCGCATCATGGCCGGGTACCAGCCCTCCGGGTTCACCTTCCGCGCCCAGCGCGCGCCCATCACGGGGATGACGCCCTTGTGCTCGCCCACCCGCACCTCGGCCCACGCCCCCTCCTTCACCAGCGCGGTGACGAGGGCGACGTAGTACTTCCCCTCCTTGACGGGGTCCGTCCCCATCGCCTGCTGGCTCTTCTGCACGAAGGCGCGGCGGGCCTCCTCCGTGTCGAGGTGCATGGCCGGGCCGCGGAAGCCCTGGCGCTTGTCCACCGCCAGGAGCCCGTCGAGCATCGACTCCTGCGCGGCGCGCTGCTTCTCGGAGTCCATGGTGGCGAAGACCCTCAGGCCCTCGTTGAGCAGCACCTTGCCGCCGTAGCGCTCCACCACGTCGCGGCGGACGTGCTCGGTGAAGTAGGGGGCGAACTGGTGGAAGATGTCCTCCAGCGGCTGGGCGTGGATCTCCTCCTTGTCGGCCTGGTCGTGCTCGGCCTGGGAGATCATCCCTTCCTCCAGCATCCGCTTGAGCACGTAGGAGCGCCGCTTCTTCGCCTCCTGCGGGTGGACGAAGGGCGAGTAGCGGGTGGGGGCCTGCGGCAGGCCGCCGATCAGCGCCATCTCCGCCAGGGTGAGGTCGCGCACGTCCTTGCGGAAGTAGTTCTCCGCCGCGGACTGCACGCCGTAGCTGTGGTGCCCCAGGTACACGTTGTTCAGGTAGAGGTAGAGGATCTCCACCTTGCTGAGCGCCTTCTCCAGCCGGTAGGCCAAGATGGCCTCGCGGATCTTCCGCTCCAGCTTCTTGCTGGTGGCCTTCTTGAACGCCTCGCGGGTGCGCTCGTCGCGGATGCGGATGTACTGGGCGCGGATCGCCTCTTCGTGCTTCACCTGGGCGCGGTTGATCAGCCGAGCGCGCGCGTCGGCGCGCATCTGCGGCAGCTCCTCCTTCCGGCGCTTCTCCTCCGCCTCGTCCACCACCGGGCCGCGCGCCTTCAGGGTGACCTTCAGCTCCGCCTCCACCTCTTCCCTGGCCGGCTCGGGGAGCGGGCCCACCAGCTTCTCCGCCTCGTCGTGGAGGCCGGCCGGGTCCAGCAGCTCCATCTCCGCGGACACCAGCACCGCCTTGGCGGTCTGCTGCGTCAGCGTGCTGCCGCCCTGCACGGAGCCGGAGCCCTGCGCCTTGCGCAGCAGCGTCTTGAAGGCGGCGCGGCCCGTGCCCAGGAAGTCCACGCCCAGGTGGTCGAAGAAGCTGGAATCCTCGGAGGCAATGAAGGCCTGCACCAGCCGCTTGGGGATCTGCTCGTAGGGGACCACCTTGCGGCGCTCGTTGAAGAACTCGCCGGCCAGCACCCCGTCGTCGGTGTAGACCTCGGAGACGATGGGCGGCCAGTACTGGTCCACCCGCGGGATCTCCGGCAGCCCCTGGGAGTACCTGTAATAGATGACCAGCACCGCGACGGCGGAGGCGGTGGCGGCGGTGAGCGCCAGCCAGGCGGCGGCCTTGAGCGCGAGGACCCACCACCTGGAGCGGGGCGGGACGCCGCGGAGCTGGAGCCGGGTGCGCTTGCGAGGCGCCGCGGCCACGGTCTCCGTGTCGTCGTTGTGGTCGAGGGGCGCCCGAGGGGGCTGAGGGGAAGGTCTCATAGGTCCATCGCCGCGCGCTTCAAGACGTCGGCCAGCTCCGAAGGTAATGCCGCCTCCACCGACATCTTCCGCCGATGTTCGGGGTGAGGGAAATCAATGCGCCGAGCGTGCAGGAAACAACGCTTCAGGCCCCACCGGGTGCGCACTTCTCGATTGAAGGCGAAGTCGCCGTACTTGCGGTCACCGGCGACGGGGTGGCCTATGGACGCCAGGTGTCGGCGGATCTGGTGCGTGCGCCCCGTCTCGATGAGGCATTCGAGCAGCGCCGCGTCTCCGGATTGCCGCAGGACGCGGTAGCGGGTCACCGCCTCCTGCATGTTGACGCCGCGGCGGGCCTTCGACTCGGCGGTCTGCTGGTGCTCGGACAGGGGAGTGTCCACCACGCCCTCGTCGCGCGGCATCCGGCCCTTCACCAGGGCCAGGTAGCGCTTGGCCGGGTGGCCGTGGGTGAACACCTCGGTGAAGTGGACCATCGCCGGGCGGCGCTTGGCGACGAGGATGACGCCGGAGGTCTCGCGGTCCAGGCGGTGGGCGGGGCTGGCGGTGAAGCCGTTGCGCTCCGCCTTCGGGCCCAGGTACGCGCGGACGTAGTCCACCAGCGTGCCGGAGGTGATCCCGCTGCCTGAGTGCACGGCCATCCCCGAGGGTTTGTCCACCGCCATGAGCCAGTCGTCCTCATAGAGGATCTTCAGCTTCTTCGGATCGACGGGGGGCGCGGGCCTGGGCTCGCCCGGCTGGGGGGCCCCGAGCAAGGAGCGCTCGTCTCCGCGGATGGTGAGCTCGTCTCCGGGTTGGAGGGGCTGTTCGGGCTGCGCGCGCTTGCCGTTCACCCGCACCTTCTTGGTGCGGATCATCTTGAACAGGTGCGAGACCGGGACGTGGGGGAGCGCCTTCCGGAGGAACTTGTCCAGCCGTTGGCCGGCGTTGTCCGCACCAATCCGGAAGTCGATCATTTCAGTTGGCGCCAGACCAGACCACACCCGAATATCCGGGTCCATGGCCAAGGCCCACACCATCGAGTCGCTCCTCAAGGGAGGATCCACGGAGTGGAACAAGCTCCGCAAGGCGGGGAAGGTTCCCGTCGATCACACCGGCGCGACCTTCGAGAACCTCTTCTCGGCGAACACCGACCTCTCCGGTCTCCAGCTCATCGGCAGCGAATGGGAGAAGTGCGACCTCTCCAAGGTCAGCTTCCGGGACACCGACCTCTCCAACGCCTACTTCCACGGGGGCCGCCTGCAGGACTGCGACTTCCGGGGCGCCAACCTGGACGGCGCCACCTTCGAGCGGCTGAAGCTGCTCCGCTGCGACTTCACCGGCGCGCAGGGGCTGGAGGCGCTGGAGCTGGACGAGGTGGACATGGACCGGGTGGTGGGCCTCAACGGGGAGGAGGCGCCGCCGCCCCCGCCGCCGCCCGCGCACGGCATCACCTCCTTCACCCGCGAGCAGCGAACCGCCGCGATGGGCGAACCGATCCTGGGCCTGGACGAGCCGCCGCCGTTCAAGCCGCAGGACCCGCCCTCCGCGCTGCTGTTGCGCGGGCTGAAGAAGCTGGGCGCGCCGCCGTTCTGGGTGCTGGACACGCCGGGCCTGCAGCCGCCCCTGCCGCCGCGGCTGACCACCGGGGCGTCGCTGGAGTCGCTCCTGCGGGAGGCGGTGAAGGCGCGGCTGGAGGTGCGGCCGGTCCAGGCGGACCAGGACGCGGTGCGGAGGGCGCAGAAGGCGCTGCGGCTGGGGGCGAAGGACGCGGCGTTCGCGGCGGGCTACCTGCGGGAGGTGGGGGTGCCGCCGGAGTTCCGCTTCTCGGCGGCGAAGGTGCTCAAGGACCAGCTCCGGGCGGAGGCGGAGGTGGACGACCCCACGGCGTCGATGGACCCGCGGGTGACGGCGGCGGTGCTGGACCTCAAGCTGCCGCACGACACCGGGGAGCTGATCGGCGAGGCGCGGCGGCGGCTGGCGGGCGCGCAGCTGTTCACCGCGCTGCTGGAGGCGGGCTTCACGCCGGACAACAACTGGGAGGAGGCGGTGGAGGCCTCCGAGCAGGCGGTGGAGCTGGCCCAGGTGGCCAACGGCGGCGACCGGGAGGCGCTGGCGCAGTCGTTCAGCGCCTTCTCCGGGCTCCCGGACGAGGCGCGGCTGCGGCGGCTGGCGTACCTGGCGGAGGCCACCGCGCACCTGGAGCTCTTGGCGCGGCTGCCGGACGGGGTGGAGCCGCCGTGGATCAGCGGTCCTGAGACGCGCGAGTGCCACGAGCGGGAGATGACGCTGGTGCAGTGGCTGCGCGCGGACGAGATCCCGGCCAAGGTGGCGGCGCTGGCCGCCGCGGAGCTGGGGATCCCCGAGGGGACGGTGCCCGAGGAGAGCGAGCAGGACCTGTTCATCCACCTGCGGTGCTCGGTGTGCGGGAAGGAGAAGCTGCTGATGCAGAGCCCCACCGAGCCGGAGGAGTAGCCCGAGGGATGCGCGGGATTGCCCGGTACGCGCTGATCGCCCTCGCTTCGGCGTGCTCCTGTCATGGGAAACCGCAGCCTCAGCTGCCGGGCCCCCCGGCTGGGACCTCTAGCCCGAGCGCGCGCGTGGCCTCCCGCCGCCTGACGGCGGCGAGCGGCGCGGCGCTCTAGCTAGGGGAACAGCTCCATCTGCTGCACGTCGCCCAGCGCCCGCGCGTTCAGCCCGCGCCCGCACAGCTCCCGCGCCAGCTCCCGCGCGAACCCGTGGTGGGTGATCACCTCCGACGCGCCGGTGCTCTTCGCGTACGCCACCAGCTGCTCGAAGTCCGCGTGGTCCGAGAGCGGGAACGCCACGTCCGCCCCGTAGCGCTTCGCCGCGCCCTCGTCGACCGCCCAGCCGGTGAGCACCGCCACCGCGCGCGGCTTCAGCTTGGAGAGCGCCACGCTCCGGGCCAGCCGCGGCGGGTAGATCAGCACCTCACCCGGCTCCAGCCTCCCCCGGAAGCGCCGCACCTCGCCCACCGGCGTGCCCAGCTCCTCGTACAGCCGGCTCATCTCCTGGATGGTGCCGTGCGCGGCCACCTTCAGCCCGCGCGAGGCGAGGAACCGGATCGCCTCCTGGCTCTTGCCCAGCGGGTACCCCAAGAGCACCGGCGCCACGCCCCGGTCGAGCTGGACGCGGCACCACGCCTCCACGTCCGCCAGCACCTGCTCGCGCGGCGGGAAGCGGTAGCGCGGATGGCCGAAGGTGGACTCGATCACCAGCGTGTCGCACTCGGCGGGCTGGAGCGGCTCCGCGGTGAGCGAGGGCTGCGGGTTGATGTCCCCGGTGTAGAGCACCCGGTGGCCGTCCGGCCGGGTGACGCGGATCTGCGCCGACCCCTTGATGTGCCCCGCCGCCAGAAGCTCCAGGAAGAGCGGGCCCAGCTCGAACGGGCGGCCGTACGGGACGGGGAGCGCCCCGCTCAGCTTCCCCAGCCGGTGCGACATCAGCCGCAGCGTGGCGTGGGTGGCGATCACCCGCTGGTGGCGGGCGGCGTGATCGGCGTGCGCGTGGGACACGAACGACAGCTCCGAGCCGCGCCGCGCGTCCAGCCACAGCGCCGTCCCGGTGACGTGCAGGCCCGCCTGCCTCATCTCCACCGCACACATGTGCAGTGCGCCTTAGCCCAGCCGTCGAGTGCCCGTCCAGCGCGGGCTCGTCACCCGCAGGCCACGAGTTTCGTTTGACGGCCCCGGTGGACGCCGCGAACCCGGCGGTGACCCGCAGCCAGACCACCGCCGCCAACGGGTCGGCCCGGCTCCATCGAGTCCTTCGACAATCCCCCGGGCGGCACGCACACCGGCGGCCTGCGCTTCTTCACCAACGGCGCCGGCCTCCCCGCGCGCCAGGGGTTCCAGGAGCAGCTGCGGCTGGGTCCCCGACCACGAGGCGATGAACGGGCCGCGGAGGACGCGGACGGGAAGGTCACCCGGCTGAACCCGTCCTGACCGGCCACAGCATCCCGCCCACCTCGGCCACCAGCACGCCGAGGAGGATCAGCGAGCCGCCGGCCACCTCCCGCGCGCCGATCGTCTCGCGCCCGGCGGCCACCGAGTAGGCGGTGGCGAAGAGGGGCTCGGTGGCGATGACCAGCGCCGCCCGCACCGCGGTGGTGCGCGCCTGGGCCCAGGTCTGGGCGGTGAAGCCCACCGCGCTCGCCAGCACGCCGGTGAACACCAGCGCCGCCACCAGCCCCGGCGTCGGCTCCAGGTGCGGCTTGCCGAAGGGGATGGCCAGCGCGGACAGCGCGCACACCACCCAGAGCTGCGCGGCCACCAGCGGCGCCGGCGCCGACCCCTTGGCGTACTTCTCGGTGAGGGAGAGGTGGACGGCGTAGGCCAGCGCG
>DASRBA010000066.1:0-10927 GCA_035637895.1 Myxococcaceae bacterium | reverse complement strand
TGGAGGGCCTGCCTTCGAAGGCCGTCCCCCGCGAGGTGCTGATCTGCGGCCGCGTGGGCCCGGGCCTGTTCCCCATGACCCGGATGCTGGAGACCCTGCGCGAGCGCGGCGTGCCGGACGGCAAGGTGGTCTACGCCTGCGCCAAGGGCGAGGACGTGGAGGTGCAGCCGCCGGGCGTGCAGGTGATCTGGTTCTCGGACCAGCTCCCGCTGCTGCTCAAGCGCGCCTCCATCGCCATCATCCCGCCGGACGGCGTGTCGGTGGCCGAGGCGCTGGCCGCCGGCGCCGTCCCCATCCTCACCCCGCCGCGGGGCGAGGCCGAGCGCGCCAACGTGCGCTTCGCCGAGCACGCGGGGGTGGGCCTCTTCGCCCGCACGGCGGAGGAGGCCTGGGATCACGTGGATTGGTTGCTTCGAGAGCCGGAGGAGCTGGGCGTTCGCGCGTCCCGGTGCCTCAGGTTTGGAACGCCCGACGCGGCGAGAGCTATCACGGGTCGTCTCGCGAAGGGCTAGGGCGGGCGCCCGGCGGGTTCGCCCCGCCGGGCGCAGATGTTCCGCCGCGGACGTTCGGGAGGACGCCGGGGGTATGCTCGCCTGCGTGCTGCCCGTCCTCTGCGTCCACGGCATCTGGGACACCGGCTCCGTCTTCTCCTCCATCGAGGGCGCCCTGAAGCAGCGCGGCTGGGGGAGCGTCCACGCCGTCGACCTGGTCCCCAACGACGGCAGCGCGGACGTCCCCGACATGGCGAAGCAGGTGGAGGACGCCGCCAACCAGCTCGCGCCGGGGGCCCCGCTCGACGTCATCGGCTTCTCCATGGGCGCGCTGGTCCTGCGCTACTGGCTGCAGCGGCTGGGGGGACGGGAGCGGGTCCGCCGCTTCATCTCCATCTCCGGCCCGCACCACGGCACGCTGACGGCGTGGCTCTCCGGCAAGCCCGGCGCGGTGCAGATGCGGCCCAACAGCGCGCTGATCGAGGGCCTGTTCACGGACCCGGACCCCTGGGGCCGCACCGAGGTCCACGCCTTCTGGACGCCGTTCGACCTGATGATCCTCCCCCCCGGCTCCAGCGCGCTCCCCGGCGCGCGCGAGCGGAGGTTCAACGTCCCCCTGCACCCGATGATGCTCCACAGCCGCGAGGTGATCTCCGCGGTGGCCGAGGTGCTCGGATCGCCGTGAGACGCGCGCTCCTCCTGCTGCTGCCGCTGCTGCTCACCGCCTGCCACGGCCGGCGGGGCCCCGGGCTCACGCTCCTCACGGCGCCCCAGCCCGGCCTCACGGAGGACGCCGGGGACGGGTCGGCGTCCGATCCGCCCGTCCCCGACGAGGAGTACGCGCTGGCCTCCGACGAGGGGAAGAGCGACGCGCCCGCGCTGCCGGCGCTGTTCGGCGACCTGAAGGAGATCGAGTCGCGCGGCGTGCTGCGCGTCATCATCCACGGCGCCGAGGAGGACTACCTCCCGCGCGCGGGGATGCCGGCCACCTACGACCGCCAGCTCGCGCGCGAGTTCGCCGCCCGCCACCACCTCAAGCTGCAGTTGGTCCTGGTGGACGCCTTCGACCAGATGATCCCCATGCTGCTGGCGGGCAAGGGCGACGTCATCGCCGCCAACTTCACCGTCACCGCCGCCCGGTCGGAGAAGGTGGACTTCACCCGCCCGGTGGCGGTGGTGAAGGAGGTGGTGGTGGGGCAGAAGGGGGCGCAGCTCCTCCCGGACACGCCCGCCGACCTGGAAGGGCGCGAGGTCCACGTCCGCCCCTCGTCGCCCTTCGCGGAGACGCTGGCCGGGCTGAAGGCGAAGGTGAAGGTGGTGCCGGCGCCGGAGACGCTGGACCAGGAGGAGCTGACCTACGCGGTGAGCCGCGGCGAGCGCCCGCTCACGGTGGTGGACAGCAACACGCTGCAGGCGGTGCAGGCGTACAACGACCAGCTCCAGCCGCTGTTCGCGGTGGCGGAGGGCCGGCAGAAGGCGTGGGCATTGCGCAAGAACAGCCCCGACCTCCGCGCCGCGCTGGACGCGTTCGTGGTGGAGAAGGCGCTCACCGTCCACACCGAGGAGCGGTTCGTAGGGGACCTGGAGGGCATCAAGAAGCGCGGCGTGCTCCGCGTCATCACCCGCAACAACCCGGTCACCTACTACCTCTACCAGGGCGAGCAGCTGGGCTTCGACTACCAGATGGCGCGGCTGCTGGCGGACAAGCTGGGGGTGCGGCTGGAGATGGTGGTGCCGCCCTCGCGCGACCTGCTGGTGCCCTGGCTGAAGGAGGGGCGGGGCGACCTCATCGCCGCGTCGTACACGGTGACCAAGGAGCGGGCGGAGCAGGTGGCCTTCTCCGTCCCCTACCTCCAGGTGGACGAGATGCTGGTGCAGCGGCGGGCGGGGCCCAGGCTGCGGAGCCTGGAGGACCTGGCCGGCAAGCGCATCCACGTGCGGCGCAGCTCCTCCTATTACGAGACCCTGCAGGCGCTGAAGCCGGTGGTGGGCGACTTCGAGATCGTCGAGGAGCCGGAGGACGTGGAGACGGAGGAGCTGATCGACCGCGTGGGCCGCGGGGAGATCCCCTTCACGGTGGCGGACAGCCACATCCTGGCGGTGGAGCGGATCTACCGGCGCGACGTGGAGGGCGCCTTCCCGCTGAGCGTCTCCAAGTCCATCGCCTTCGCCATGCGCCAGGAGAACCCGAAGCTGCGCGCCTTCGCGGACGCCTTCGTCCACAAGACCTACCGGGGCCTCGAGTACAACGTGGCGCGCAAGCGCTACTTCGAGACCCGGCAGCAGGTCACCCGCGCCGCGCAGCTGGTCGCCGCCGGCGAGGGCGGGAAGATCTCCCCCTACGACGATTACTTCCGGAAGTACGCCTCCCGCTACGAGCTGGACTGGCGGCTGATGGCGGCCCAGTCCTTCCAGGAGAGCCGCTTCGACCCGCGCGCCCAGAGCTGGGTGGGGGCGCTGGGCCTGTTCCAGGTGATGCCCCAGACCGGCCGCGAGCTGGGCTTCCCCAGCCTGGGAGAGCCGGAGAGCGGGGTGCACGCCGGCATCAAGTACATGTCCCGGCTGATCGCCCAGTTCGACCCCCAGCTCCCGTTCCGCCAGCGGGTCCGCTTCGCGCTCGCCTCCTACAACGCCGGGGTGGGCCACGTGCAGGACGCCCGGCGGCTGGCCTCGGAGAAGGGCCTGGACCCGGACCGCTGGTTCGAGAACGTGGAGCGAGCGATGCTGCTGCTGGAGAAGCCGCAGTACTACCAGCGGGCGCGGCACGGCTACTGCCGCGGCTCCGAACCGGTGAAATACGTGTCGCAGATCCAGAACCGCTATGACAATTACGTGAAGCTCTTCCCGCAGTAGAGAGGGAACCAGACCTCATGGATCCACAGGACAAGGAAGCGCTCGTGAAGTGCCTGTCGTGCAAGCGCCCGGCGGCGCCGGCGGAAAGCGGCGTCCGCGGCCAGCTCTACAAGGGCAACGGCAAGAACGGGATGATGGTGAAGTTCTTCATGTGCAACGACTGCGCGTCGCAGCTCCCGGACTCCGCGGAGGGCTGAAGCCGCCCGGCGCCTACGTCACCAGCGAGCTGAGCAGGAGCTGCAGCTGGTCCGGCGAGGCGTCCTTGGGCAGGTAGTAGAACGGCCCGCTGGAGAGCGCGGAGGACACCTCGTCCGCGCGCGCGTTGGTCACCAGCACCACCGCCGGGCCGGGCGGGCGCAGCTTGCGCACCACCTCCTCGCCGCTCATCCCCGGCATGTAGTGATCGAGCAGCAGCACGCCGTAGCTGGAGCGCTGGAGGGCGGCCAGGGCCTCGGCGCCGCTGGAGGCCTCGTCCACCTGGTAGCCCATGTCGGTGAGCGACTCGCGGAGGTATTCCCGCCAGTCGGCATCGTCGTCTACCACCAGCACGCGCGTGGGCATGGAGGCTGAATTTTGGACTGCCCAGGCCATTGCGGAATCAACGCCCGGCGCGCGATGTGGCGTCCCCGACGTTTGGGCCCGGGGTACGACCGTCCCCCTGCCCGCCGGGGGGCCGTGCTAGGCGACGCGGTCGCCGTCGCGCTCGTGACGCCCGGTGCGGGTGTGCCACGAGGCGGAGGCCAGCGCGGGTTCGGGCAGCTCGCCGGCGTCGACCTCGGGCTCCGGCGGCCGCAGCCGCGAGCCGTGCTCCACGCGCAGCCGGGTGCCGCGCCAGCTCACGGTGCGGCGGAAGATGCCGTTGCACCACGCCACGAAGAGGCCGAGGTCCTTGAGCAGCACGTAGAACGGCGTCATCAGGCCGAAGCCCGGGCGGTGGATGCGGATGGCGGCCCAGTCCGACAGCGTCTTCACCGCCCAGCAGGCGGCGAACGCCAGCAGGGTGACGCGGTGCGGGTACGCCATCAGCGCCAGGCAGGTCCACGGCAGTGGGTTGATCATGCCCTCGCCGAAGTAGGTGCTGGGCGCGATGGCGGTGCGGTGGATGATCGCCCAGCGGCGGTGGCGGGAGAGGAAGTCCGCCCAGCTCTTCTTCTGCGACACCTGGTACACCGGCAGCTGGCAGATCCGCACCTTCTTGTGCAGCTCCGCCACCTTCTTGCCCAGCACGTAGTCCTCGGCCAGGTGGTTCCGGGCGGCGAGGAAGCCGCCCATCTTCTCCAGGTCCGAGCGGCGCAGCGCCATCGACTTGCCGATGACGATGTCGCGGCCGAACGCCTTGGCGGTCACCACGCCCATGACGGCCACCGAGGCCAGGTACAGGTTGTCCAGCGCGGAGCCGAGCTTCTCCTCGCCGATGCCGATGATGGGGTTGGAGGTGCAGGCGACGGTGGGGTCCGTCTCGAAGATGGCGCCGATCTCCTCCAGGTAGCCGTCCGGCGCCCGGCAGTTGGAGTCGGAGACGAGGACGATGGGCCGGGTCGCGTACTCCACCATGGTGCACAGCTGGTTCACCTTGGGGTTCAGGCCCGGATCGCCGCGCTGGATCACCACCTTCACCTTGCCCGGCCAGCGCTGCTCCGCGTCGCGCGCCACCGCGTAGGCGGGGTCGCGGGCGTCCTTCACGCCGAGGATGAGCTCGTAGTTCGGGTACGGCAGGGTCGCGAACTGGCGGAGGTTCTCCGCGAGGTCGTCGTCGTCCCCGCACAGCGGCTTGAGGATGCTGATGCCGATGCGGTTGGGTCCGGTGACCGGCCGGCGGCGGAAGCTGAACCAGGTGATGCCGAGCTGGATGAGGTCGGCCGTGAGTCCGACCGCGGCCACCAGCAGCAGCAACCCAGGCAGGAACAGAAGCGGGCTCATCCAACGTCCTCCTCGACCCCAATACGGAACCGGGCGGTCCGTTGGATTCCTTCCCTCCCGACTTCAACCTGCGTCCGGCCGCCCGCTGGCTTCATCGTCCAGCAAAGAGGTACCCGTGGCGCGCCGCGTAATGCAAGGACCGCCAGTGCGTAGCGCGCTACGCAGGCCAAGGGCGCGTCCTGCCTGGGTTCGCCGGCCCCGCGAAAGCGGAGTAGCGCCCTGGCGCGAGCGTTCCCGGCGGCGACTGCTGAAGACCGGAAAGGACCGCGCCGGAATCCGCGCGCCTCGGGCGTCCGCCAAAAGACGGACGACCCGTCCGGAACTGGATGCTCGCTTTAGCTGCCGGTCCCGGTGGAGGGGTCGCCCATGGAGGCGTCCGGATCGTCGTCGTCGTGCTCGCTGGGCTCGTCCGGAGGCGCGTCGTCGGGGTGCTCGGCGTCCTCGGGGTGCTCGGCGTCCTCGGGCATCTCCGGCGCCTCGAGCGCGGGCGTCTGACTGGCCTCCTGCATCGCCTGCGCGGTGGCGGCGGCGGCGCGCGCGGCCACCACGGCGGACTCCATCGCCACGTCGGTGTCGACCTGCGGCGACATCAGGCTGCGCAGGCCGGGCGGCGGCGGCAGCAGCGGCGCGTTGATGCCCGGCATCTCGTGGGGGCGGCCCGCCGCGGGCGGGGCGATGGGCGGCAGCCCGGAGTGGCGCCGCGCCGCCTCCTGCAGCGCCGCGTGGTGGCGGTAGCGCGCCTCCACCAGCTTGTGGATCAGCAGCGGGCCGCCCGGCACGCGCCGAGCGGTGATCGCCTGGGTCGCCTTGCGCACCTGGTAGCGCACGCGGCGGATCTGCACCCGCCAGCCCTTGGGCGTGAAGGTGAACAGCCCGTACGCGGGCCGCAGGTCGCCGTCGCGCGGGATGCCGGCCGACGCCACGTCCGCGATCAGCGTCCGCCCCACGCGCCGCCGGTACGGGAAGTGGAGGTGCCCGAAGGCGACCGCCGCCGCGTCCACGTGCGCCAGGTAGCGGCGCAGGGTGGGCTCGTCCAGCGTGGGCTCCAGCGACTCCTCCAGGTTCCGCGGGTTGGCGTGGCAGACGTAGAGGTCCTGCCCGCGGCGCGGGGCGTAGCGCACCGAGAAGGGGAGGGTGCCCAGCAGATTCACCAGGTCCGCGCCCAGCTCCTGCCGCGTCCACTCCAGGAGGTCCTTCTTCCAGTGCTCGCGCTCGCGGTAGGCGCCGCCCAGGTAGTTCCCGGAGATGTAGCAGTCCGTGTTGCCCACCAGCAGCACGTCGCACTGGTCCACGAGGAGCTGCACCGTCTCGCGCGGGTGCGCTCCCCGCAACGCCAGGTCGCCCGCGGCCACGATGTAGTCCGGGCTTTGCTTGGCGATGTCGTCCAGGACCGCCTCACAGGCCGGGAGGTTGCCGTGGACGTCGGCGAGGATCGCGACGCGCATCCTGTCCACATCCTACTCCGGAGTGGCACCGGTGCGATTTCGGGGCCCTGAAAGGGTGGGCAGGAGGGCGTCAGGGCAGGCGCGGATCCGCCCCGGAACAGGCGGCCGCCTGCTGGGACGGGGAGTACGAGGTCAGCGCGTTGGGGGTCAGATCTCCGCCCGGCCCCGCCCCCACGCCGTCGCGCAGGTACAGGCACGTGTTCCCCAGGAGGCCCGCGGCGCCCAGCGCCTCGACGATCAGGGTGTAGCGCACGCCCACCGCGACCTGGATCAGGATGCGCTGCTGGGTGGGGCCGCCGTTGTTGAGCAGCGGCACGTCCACCGCCGGCTTCTCCCGGCCGTCCCGGTCGAGGATCAGGGCGGTGCTCCGGCCGGCCTGGGGCAGGAAGTCCTTCAGGCACTGCGGGCCGGTGAAGAGGGCGCCGGCGCAGTCCTCGGGGGCGCCCTCGGTGAGGAAGGCGACCTGGAAGTCGGTCGTCCCCGGGGGGACCAGGGATTGCGGGTCGACGGCGAATTCGAAGTCCGCCTCCGGGGCGCACCCGGACAGCGCCAGGGCCAGCGCCAGCAGGGCCGGGCGGGCGCCGGTGCAGGTGTGGGTCACCACGAGACCGCTCCCGTCTGGATGACGATGGTGACGGACCCGCGCTGCTTCTGGGTGACGGCGATCAGCACGCCCGCCCCGGCGGCCACCGCCACCGCGCCGCTCCCGGCCCAGACGTACGGGTTCTGGTACCAGGGCGCCTCCGCGGCGGGCGGGGGCTTCGCCTCCTGGGGGCGGGCGGGGAGGACGCGGAAGGAGAGGGGATTGAACGCGTCCCCGCGCCCGGCCAGCCGGCGCTGCCCGGCGTCCGCCGCCTCGACGTAGTACTCCACGTCGTAGCCGCGGGGCTCGGCGGTGAGGGCGTAGCCGGGGATGAGCGCCTCGTACGCGCCGGGCTCCTTGCGGGCGAAGTCCACCGCGCTGAACGCCTCCGCCCCCGCGCGCCGGAAGTAGAGGCGGACGCGGGCGCCCAGCGGCAGCGCCTCCACCTTCGCGCGCGCCACCGCCGCCGCGCCCGCGGGCTCGTCCGGGAGCGGTTCGAGCTGGACGGAGACCGGGCGGACCTTGCCCTTGCGGATGTCGTCGACGATCCGCGCGTACAGGCGCTGGAGCTTGGGCGGGGTCTCGCGCGGGAGCCGGAAGTCCGGGCGCGCCTGGAGGAGCTGGCGGTAGGCCTCCATGGCCTCCACCTCGTTGCCGAGGGAGAGGTGCGCCAGCCCGAGGAGCCGGTAGATCTCCACCAACTCGTCCTCGGAGAGGTCGGCGGAGTGGTCCAGTCGGTCCGCCAGCGTCCGCAGCGCCTCCTCGTAATCGCCGCGCTCGAGCATCTCCTGCGCGCGCGCAAGCTCCGGGGCACGGGGACCCGCGGAGAGGGTGAGGGCGAGCGCGGCGGCGGCGAGCCAGGCCAGCATGGGTCCTTCTTAGCAGGGTCGGAGGGGCGCCCGCCCCGTCTGGGGAGTCGCGCTCCGCGCGGGGGGAGAAGGGTCGCGCTGCGCACGTGGGGACGGGCGCTGCGCACGTGGGGACGGGCGCTGCGCGCGTGGGGATGGGCGCTGCGCGCGTGGGGACGGGCGCTGCGCGCGTGGGGGATGGGCGCTGCGTGCGTGGGGATGGGCGCTGCGCGCGTGGGGGATGAGGCGCTGCGCGCGTGGGGATAAGGCGCTGCGCGCTGGGGGATGAGGCGCTGCGCGCGTGGGGATGGGGCGCTGCGCGCGCGCGGATGAGCCACGCTCGCGCGAGGAGCAGGTGCCGCTGCGCAGAGGCATGGTCCTGTGCGTGGGCGACACGCTGTTACGCGCTCAGCGCGCACCCATCACGATCAGTGGCGCCGCTTGTCGCGCGACGCGTCCCGCGACGCCTTGCCCAGGATGCGCTCCAGCCGCCGCCGCTCCGGGGAGCCGCGGGTCTGCTCCCGCTGGAGGCGGTGGTAGTGGTCCAGCCGGTCCGAGGAGAGGTCGCCGGTGACGACCGCCTCCCGCACCGCGCAGCCCGGCTCGCCCTGGTGGGCGCAGTCCCGGAACCGGCACTCGCCGGCCAGCTCCGCCACGTCGCCGAAGGTGGCGTCCAGCTCGTCCCCGCCCGCCGCCCACAGCCCGAACTCCCGCATCCCCGGCCCGTCGATGACCTTGGCCCCGGAGGGCAGCTCCACCAGCTCCCGCCGGGTGGTGGTGTGGCGGCCCTTGTGGTCCCAGTCGCGGACCTCCCCCACCTCCAGCCGATCCTCGCCCAGCAGCGCGTTGATCAGCGTGGACTTCCCGGCGCCGGATGGGCCCAGGAGCGCCGCCACCACGCCGGGCGCCAGCAGCGCGCGCAGCGCGTCCATCCCGTCGCCGCTCACCGCGCTCAGCACCAGCACCTTCGCCTCCGCCCCGAGCGCCTCCCGCACCGCCTCCGCCTCGCTGAACGGATCCTCGTGCAGGTCCATCTTGGACAGGACGATCACCGGCGCCACGCCTCCGGAGCGCGCCACCGCCATCATCCGCTCCAGCCGGCTCCGGCGGACCGGCCGGTCCAGCGGCTCGACGATCAGCGCCAGGTCCACGTTGGCGGCGATGAGCTGCGGCTTGTCGGCGCCCGGGTCCCGCCGCACCAGCGCGTTCTTCCGCGGCAGCACGGACTGGACGGAGATGCCCGAGAGCACCACCACGTCCCCCACCACCGGGAGATCGCCGGCGTCCTCGGCCTCCAGGCGCATCCGCCCGGAGGGGCGCGCCGTCACCCTCCCTTCGGGCGTCGAGACCTCCAGCGCACCGCGCTCCTGACGTACGACGAGTCCACGCATATCGCGCCGGACGCCCCCGGCGCGCCGATCCTGACCGGAAGGCCGGTTGACCGACAACCGTTGATCGGGGCAGTATGCGCCCCCTTTTTTCGGCCCGACCTTCCCAGATGCTCGTCAAGATTGAGGAAATCGATGAGGACGGCCTCGTCCTCGACGAGGCAGTGAGCGAGCGCACGCTGTCCGAGGCGCTCTCCCCCCAGGGGCAGGACACCGGCTTCCGCGCCGACCGTCCCGCCACCTTCAAGGCGTCCTTCCGCAAGGTCTCCGGCAGCGTCCTGCTCACCGGCGACCTCGCCCCGCACGTGACCGCCCCGTGCAAGCGCTGCCTGCGCGACGTCACCATGGACCTCCCCATCCACTTCACCCTCAACCTCGTCCCGGAGCCCCGGCAGACCCTGGAGGACGCTGGGCTGGACGGAGAGGCCGCCGAGGACCCCAAGAGCCAGAAGCGGGACAGCGGCGGCTCCTTCGCCCTGAGGGACGCGGACCGCGAATACTTCGACGGGCGCGTCATTGATCTGGACCCGATCGTCCGGGAACAGGTATTGCTGGCGCTCCCCGTCTCGGTGGTCTGCAAGGACGACTGCAAGGGGCTCTGCCCGCAGTGCGGTCAGGACCTCAACGAGGCGGAGTGCGGCTGCGAGCGCAAGGTCGTGGACCCCAGGCTGGCCGTGCTCAAGTCGATCAAGCTGAACTGATTTCAGGAGGAAGGTGAGCCGTGGGAGTTCCCAAGAAGCGAACGTCGAGCATGCGCCGCAACCGCCGCCGCGCCGCCAACAACAACCTCCGTTCCCCGGTGCAGGTCATCCCCTGCCCCAAGTGCAAGGAGCCGGTGCTGCCCCACCGGGCCTGCGCCGCCTGCGGGTACTACAAGGGCCGCGAAGTCGTGAAGGTGGAGTGACGGAGCAGGCCGGTTGAAGCTCGCCCTCGACGCCATGGGCGGCGACCACGCCCCGGCCGCCGCCGTCGAGGGCGCGGCGCTGTTCGCGCGCGAAGCCCCCGGCCACCACGTGGTGCTGGTGGGCGACGCCTCGCGCGTCGAGGCGCTCCTGGCCGGGGCCGCCCACCGCCCCGCCAACCTCTCCGTCCGCCACGCCTCCCAGGTGGTGGACATGGGCGACCACGCCGCCGCCTCCATCCGCCAGAAGAAGGACTCCTCGCTGCGGGTCTGCTTCCATTTGGTGGAGCGCCACGAGGCGGACGCGGTGGTCTCCGCGGGGCACTCGGGCGCGGTGATGGCGGGGGCGCTGCTGGTGCTGGGGAGGATGCGCCAGGTGGAGCGGCCCGCGTTCGCCGCCCTGTTCCCCGCGCTCCGCGGCGGCGGGCGGTGCCTGCTTCTGGACGCGGGCGCCAACGTGGAGTGCAGGCCCTCCCACCTCGCCCAGTGGGCGGTGAT
>DASRBA010000065.1:0-36819 GCA_035637895.1 Myxococcaceae bacterium | reverse complement strand
CCCGTGCTCCCCGCGGATCCTCGACCGGATGAAGGCCGCCGCCACCGCCGGGTGGCCGTGCTTCACCATCAGCGTCCCCTGCAGCGCCAGCGCCAGCCGCTCCACCAACCCCCGCGCCCGCGCCTCCGCGTCCGCCGGGTTCGCCACGTCCTTCGCCAGCGCGTCCACGTGCGCGTCGAGGTGCTTGTCCGCGCCCCGCGCCGACTGCAGCTCCCCCATCAACGCCGGCACGCACTCCGGCTCCTTCCCCATCGCCCGCAGCACGTCCAGGCAGATCACGTTCCCCGACCCCTCCCAGACCGAGTTCAGCGGCGCCTGCCGGTACAGCCGCGGCATGATCGAGTCCTCCACGTACCCGCTCCCCCCCAGCACCTCCAGCGCCTCCCCCACCACCGGCACATTGCGCTTGCACACCCAGTACTTCGCGATCGCCGTGGCGATCCGCGCGAACGCCCGCTGCTCCGGCTTCGCCACGCCCTCGTCGTAGGCGCGCGCCAGCCGCAGCATCATCATCGTCGCCGCCTCCGTCTCCACGCACAGGTCCGCGAGCACGTTCCGCATCGCCGGCTGGTCCGACAGCTTCTTCCCGAACGCGCTCCGGTGCGCCGCGTGGTGCGCCGCCTGCGCCACCGCGTGCCGCATCGTCGACGCCGACCCACCCACGCAGTCCAGCCTCGTGTGCGCCACCATCTCGATGATCGTCCTCACCCCGCGCCCCTCCTCCCCCACCATCCGCGCCCACGCCCCCTCCAGCTCGATCTCGCTCGACGCGTTGGACCTGTCCCCCAGCTTGTCCTTCAGCCGCTGGATCCGGAACCCCTCGTTCCGCGTCCCATCCGGCTTCCACCGAGGCATCAGGAAGCACGACAGCCCCTTCTCCGCCTGCGCCAGCACCAGGAACGCGTCGCACATGGGCGCGCTGCAGAACCACTTGTGCCCGGTCAGCTCGTACTCCGCCCCCGGCCCGCCCTTCCCCAGCGGCCGGGCCCGCGTGGTGTTCGCCCGCACGTCGGACCCGCCCTGCTTCTCCGTCATCGCCATCCCGCACAGCGCGCCCTTCTTCTGCGCCGCCGGGATGGACCTCGGGTCGTACTGCGCCGACGTGATGCGCGGCACCCACTCCTCGGCGACCTCCGGCTGCGCCCGCAGCGCCGGCACCGCCGCGAACGTCATCGTCACCGGGCACGCGTGCCCCTGCTCCGCCTGGTAGAACAGGTAATACATCGCCGCCCGCGCCACGTGCGCCCCCGCCCGCGCGTTCCGCCACGGCAGCGCGTGCAGCTCGTACGCCACCGACGTCTCCATCAGCTGGTGCCACGCCGGGTGGAACTCCACCTCGTCGATCCGGTACCCGAACCGGTCGTGCGTCCGCAGCTCCGGCGGATTCCGGTTCGCCTGCCGCCCCCACTGCAGCGCCGGCCCGGTGGCCACCGCGCCGATCTGCCTCACCCGCTCCATCGCCCACTCGCCGCCCTCTCGGCGCAATCCCTCCCCGAGCGCGGCGTCGCCGGCCAGCGGGTCGTACCCCTCGAGCGGCGGCGGCTGGTTGAGCACCTCATGCGTGGCGGGCATCGCGACGTCTCCTGTCCAGCGATCGCCCCCGGTGAATCACAACTCTCTTCCCTCGCGCAAGGTAGGCTGTACGCCGATGCCGCCGCGGACCACGGCCGAGAAGACCGAGAAGGCCCTGGTGCTGGCGTCGCTGATGGCGCCCAACGCGGACCCGTTCTACCGGGAGCTGGCGGGGTACCTGTCGGACGTGCTGGGCCGGCGGGTGCGCAGCGTGGACAAGGTGGACTGGACCGTCCGCGAGCAGATGCTCCACAAGGGCCGCGCCGACTTCGGCTTCGTCTGCGGCCTGCAGTATGTCCAGGTGGTGGACCGCGGCCTGGCGGACTGGGACCTGCTGGTGGCGGCGGTGCCGGCGGGGGCGCGCTACTGCGACTCGCCGGTCTACTTCTCCGACGTGGTGGTGAAGGCCGACTCGCCGTTCCACACCTTCGACGACCTGCGCGGCCGCTCCTGGGCCTTCAACGAGCCCACCTCCCACTCCGGCTACAACGTCGCCCGCTACCACGTGGCGCTCAAGGGCGTGCCGGTGGGGTTCTTCCGCCAGGTGGTGAGCGGCGAGGCGCACCAGAACTCGCTGCGGCTGGTGGCCAAGGGCGTGGTGGACGCCGCGGCGATCGACTCCACCGTGCTGGAGCAGGAGCTGAGGGACCACCCCAAGCTGGCCGGCCAGGTGCGGATCATCGACACGCTGGGGCCCAGCCCCATCCCGCCCGGGGTCATCTCCCGCAAGGTGCCGGCGTCCATCCGCCGCGACATCCGCGCCGCGATGCTGGCGATGCACGACCGCGCCGAGGGCCGGCGGGTGCTGGCGCTGGCCCGCTACGCGCGCTTCGCGCCGGTGACGGACCTGGACTACGACCGGATCCGGGAGATGGCCCGCCTGGCGGAGACGGTCCGGCTCTCCGGGGAGACGGCCATCCTCGGGCCGGTGCTGCCGGAGGACACCGCCGCCTCCCGCCGCGTCCGCCGGGGCTGATGCGGATCCTCCTCGCCAGCACCACGCCGTCCTGGTCGCGCAAGGGCAACCAGATCACCGCCGTCCGCTGGGCGCGGATCCTGCGCGCGCTGGGCCACCGCGCCACCGTCCGCGAGCAGTACGCGAAAGGCCGCTACGACCTGCTGGTGGCGCTCCACGCGCGGCGGAGCGCGGAGTCGGTGCGGCGGTTCCGGGAGGCCCACCCGGAGGCGCCGGTGGTGGTGGCGCTGACCGGGACGGACCTCTCGCAGGACATCCACGTCGACGCCCGCGCCCGCGGGTCGCTGGACCTGGCCACGCGCCTGGTGGTGCTCCAGCCCATGGCGCTGAGGGAGCTGCCTCGCGCGGTGCGCGGCAAGGCCCGCGTCATCCGCCAGTCGTGCGACGTCCGCCCCGGCCGCGCGCGCCCGGACCCCACCGCGGTGGAGCTGTGCGTGCTGGGTCATCTGAGGCCGGTGAAAGACCCGTTCCGGGCGGCGGAGGCGTCGCGCCTGCTCCCGGCAGACTCGGGGATCCGCATCGTCCACATCGGCGCGGCCATCGCCCCCGGCATGGCGGAGCGCGCGCGGGAGGAGGCGGAGACCAACCCCCGCTACCGCTGGCTGGGGGAGATGCCGCAGGGGCGGGCGGTCCGGCGGCTCGCCGCCTGCCGCGCGCTGGTGATCACCTCGCTCTCCGAGGGCGGCGCCAACGTGCTCGGCGAGGCGATCTGCTCCGGCCGGCCGGTGCTCTCCTCGAAGATCTCCGGGGTGATCGGCACGCTGGGCGCGGACTACCCGGGTTACTTCCGCGCCGGCGACACCCGGGCGCTGGCGCGCCTGATGCGGCGCTTCGAGATGGACGCGGGCTTCCGCCGCGAGCTGCTCCGCCGCGGCCGCGCGCTCCGCCCGCTGTTCCGGCCGTCGCTGGAGAAGGCGTCCTGGCGAGCGCTGCTGAAGGAGCTCGCCAGGACGGGACCTTCCTAGGGGACGCGGGTCTTCAGCCCGGTGTTCCGGTCCACCAACGTGGCCCGCCCAGGCACCGGCTGCCCGCTGTCCACCGCCAGGTACGCCAGGTCCCAGGGCAGCGCGTCCCGACCCGTGCCGCGGACGAAGGACAGCGCCACGTGGCCCGGGTCCTGCGCGGTGCCGATCTGGTTGGCGAAGCTGCCGGTGTCCTGGAAGCGCGGATTCTGCCGGGCCTGCTCCTGCAGCCGGTCGATGTCCGCCTGGGTGAAGGTCATCTGCACGTCCTGGCGCCCGCGGGTCATCATGGAGTTGGCCCAGCGGTCGTCCATGGTGAAGGCCAGGACGGTGCCCTGCGCCCCGCCCTGCGGGAGGTCGTGCAGCAGCGACGTGTACTGGCGCTTGGACACGTCCTCCGCCCCGTCGGCGGCGAAGGTGCGGTCCACCTGCACGCCCTGGTCGCCGAACCGCGCCGACCGCGACACCGAGGAGGTCCCGTCCGGTGAATGGGTGATCTTCACCGTGCCGTCGGCCGACGAGAGCGTGAGCCCGCCCTTGGCGGTGAAGTTCCCGATCTTGGCGTCGACGAAGGCGCTGTTCTCGTTGGTCACCTTGAGCGAGTCCACCGTCCCGGCGCGCACGCCGTTGGCCGGGTCGTGGTCAGGCAGCACGCCGGCGCGGCCGGAGAGGGGATTGATGAAGTCCTCGTACGCCTGGCGCCCGCCCGGGGTGGAGAGGTCGAAGTCCCGGGTGTCCAGGTGGTACTCGGTCAGCGCGCGCTCGTTGGTGACGCCGCCGCGCAGCCGCGCCAGCCCGGCCACCTCGGCCTGGCCGCCGAAGGTGGCCTCGTTCTTCACGCCTTCGATGCTGCCCACCGACACCCGCATCGTGGTGTCGTTCAGCTTCTCCACGCCGATGGCCACGCCCGCGGAGTCGGTCACCTTCCCCTGCGCGAAGACGCCCGCGGTGGCGTTGCGCGTCTGCCCCTCCGCCAGCGGATTCTCGTAGCTGGTGACGTACGGGCGGTTCACCAGGTTGTAGGAGGCGCCGTACTGCCGCGAGATGAGCGCCTGGTCGGTGAAGGTGACGCTGCTCCCCGGCGCCATCGAGTCCGGCTCGAACGGGTTGGGCACGCCCTGCTGCCCGGAGGGCACCTTCGCCTCGAAGCCCACCTGCACGCCCTCGCGGGTCTGGGCTTCCAGGCTCAGGTTCCCCGCGGTGCCGGTCACCTTCTGGTACTGCGAAACCGTCCCCTGCACCTGGTAGGTGGTGTACGGGCGCGGCCCGTCGGGCGTGGCCTCCAGCCGCTCGGTGGACTCCTTGATCGACCCTTCGAAGGCCCGTCCCGCGGTGGCCTGGACCGGACCCGACGGCGTCTGCCCATCCTTGGTCTCGTAGGAGCCGCTGAGGCTCACGCCCGGCGCCACCTCGGGCGGCGTGTAGTCGCTGCGCCCGGCGAACGCCTGGACGGCGGGGTTGTTCGGGACCGCGGGAGCAGCGGCGGGAGCTGACGCCGGCGCAGCCCCGCCGGCCGCGGGATCTGATCCTGAGACCGGCGCCGAGGAAGCGTCCGCGGCGGGAGGTGGAGGAGGGGGAGGGGGTGGCTCAGGAGGAGGCGCAACGGGAGCCCTGTCAGCACCATCGACGTCCATCACGAACCTGCTTTGGGAGAGCAGCCGGTGGGGAGTCACCGACTGGGGTATGCTTTTCTAGTTATCTGAGAGTTTAAGTGGGTAGTTGCGTGGAAATGTAGGCCAACGGAGGCGCAGCAATCTCAATGGGTTGCGAACTCAAGGCCACATGATCTGCAGGAATCGACGCCTAAGGAGGCGTCTCCGGCTGGGCCGTCGAGGTCTGCGGGTTCTGGACGCTGAGCCCGGTCTGGACGGCGATGATCCCGGTGTGGATGACGAAGTCCTGGCTGTTGTCGCCCGTGTCGTAGGCGTTGCCGGCCCTGTCGTCGGCGCCACCAAGCATGCTCGAGCTATTGGAGGTCGCCTTCGCCTTGCGTTCGATGCTGCCCCAGATCCCCAGCAGCGTGACGTCCACCGGCGAGCCCTCCGGCCCCACCGCGTTGTTGCCCCAGCCCACCGTGTCCACCGCCAGCGGCTCCGAGACGTTGAGGCCGATGCCCGGCGCGCCCAGCCGCACCGTGCCCGGGTTCGTGCTGAGCGCCCCGCTGGCCCAGGAGGAGTGCGCGTCCTCGGAGCGGTTGTAGCCGTTGATGCCGATCAGGAAGAAGCCGTGCGGGGCGATGTGCATCCCCCCGTCGAGCGTGACGACGGACAGGTACTGGGCCGAGGTGTTGTTCGAGTGGTACTGCAGCTCGTACCCGCCCAGGGGGAAGTTCACCGCCGTCGGGTTGTAGAGCTCCACGAGCTCGTCGTTGTCGTCGTTGTCGGTCTTGGCGGCGACCTCGCTGATCACGATCGTCGGGAGGACGTGGACCATCGTCTGCAACTGGCCGCCGTCGAAGGTGGCGGTGAGGATGGTGTCACCCGCCGCGGTCGAATCGAGCGGCACGTCCGCCGTCACCGCCCCCGGCTGGATGGTCACCGAGCCGCCCGGCACCGCCGCGACCGACGCGTCGGCCGAGCTGAAGGCGACCTGGACCGCGCCGCTCTCGCCGCCGCGGAGGATGGTGATGGTGAGCCGGTTGGGGGTGGTGAACCCGCCGTCCGCGGGCGCCCGGAGGAACTGCCCGTTGGGGCCGAAGGAGAAGATCCACGCGCCGGTGCCGCCGTCGCCCAGGTTGCCTCCACCGTCCACACCCCCGTCCACGCCGCCGTCGCCGCCGTCCTGCCCGGCGTCATCGCCACCGTCCCCCGCGTCGCCGTTGTCGGGAGGCTCCCACTGGACGACCTGCTGGCAGCCTCCCGCGGCCACCGCGGCCACCAGGGCGAGGAGCGCCACCAACATTGGCCCGCGCGCGCGCATCAGAACCGCACCGCGATTCCGCCCGGACCGGGCTCCAGCCGCAGCGCCAGCACGCCCGTCGCGTGCAGGGAGGACTCCGCGACCCCGGCCACCGCGATGACGCCCGCGGCGACCAGCGCCCCGCCGAACACGTGCTGCACGGCGGTGGCGTAGCCGACGTTCTCCACGTACGCCGGCCCGGAGAAGTCCCACGGCCGGCTGGGGTCCTTCTTGAGGTACTGGAAGTGGATCATCGCGCCGGCCGCCAGCGCCAGCGCCCCCACCTCGCTCCAGAGGAAGACGTGCCCCATCGTCGCGTCGCCGCGCGCGAACTGCCCGGCGCCGAAGGGGAGGAAGGTGGTCGCTCCGAAGCCCGGCTTCGAAGGGGCCGGCGCCAGCGGGGTGGCAGCGGTCGTCGTCGGAGCTGGCCTCGGCTTGTCGGTCGCCGGCTGCGGCGGAGTGGCCGGCGCGGGCCCCTCCTTCAGCACCTCCATCCGTGCCTGGTGGAACAGGTCCACGACCTCGGGCAGGAAGAGGCCGGGATCCAGCTCCACCCTCGGGTACCGCCGGACCAGCATCAGGAACTGCGCCTTCGCGGAGGCGCGGTCGCCCAGCCCGTAGTAGCTGGCCGCCAGGTAGATGCGCGCCTGCAGGCGGTCCTCGTCGGAGAGCTGCGGCGCGTCCACCAGCGTGGCCAGGAGGTCCTTGGCGCGGGTGAACTCGGCGCGGTCGAAGAGGTCGATCGCCTTGAGCACCCGCTGGTCGCGCGCGGCGAGCGCGGGGCTGGCGCAGAGCATCGCGGAGAGCAGCGCGAGCGTGGACGCGAACCGGTGCATGAACCTCCCAGGAATTCTGCCAGAGGTCAGGGTACTGGCTGTAGCTCCACTTCTTCGTTCAGGGCCCCGCCCGCCGGGATGCGCACCACCTTGCGGTAGGGCGCGCGGTGCGGGTTCGCCAGCTCCAGCATGTGCGAGCCGGCCTTCAGCTCGAAGTCGCGCTCCGTCGGCGTGCGGCCGATGACCTCACCATCCACGCGCACGTCCGCCCAGCCGCCGCGCACCGTCAGGTGCAGCGTCCCGGTCGCGTGAGGGACCGGCGGCGCCTTGGCGACGTGCTTCGGCGAAGTCGAAGTCGGGGTCGGGGCCGGAGCCGGGACCGGCGCTGGGCTGGGAGGGGGAGGGGAATGCGAATGATTCCCTTCCGCCGGGACCATCTGCACCGGCCCCTGCTGCAGCATGTCCGCCGGGGGCGCGTCGGCCGGGGGGGGCGGCGGTTTCGGCGCGACCGCCACCGGCGGCGTCGGGCTCAGGACCGGCGCGGGGGCCTCACCACCGCCGCGGGTCATCCCGAACGTCACCGCGGACGCGACCACCACCAGCGCCAGCGCGGCCCCCGCCCACACCGCCGGCCTCGCCTTCGGTCGCGGGGCATGGCTCAGCTCGGTGAGCGGGATGACGCCGTCCACGAAGTACCGCCCGAGCGCGTGGCGCGAGTCCACCACCTGCCGCTGCTGCAGCATCCGCCCCACCAGCTCCACGATCTGCGCGGCGGTGGGCCGGTCCGCCGCCTTCGGCGCGAGGCACCGGTTGATCAGCGCGGCCAGCTCCGGGTCGATCTCCGCGGTGCCCAGCTTCTCCGGCGGCGTGAACCTGCCCTCGACGATCTGGTACATGATCCCGGTCGACGTCTCCGCGTCGAACGGGAGCTTCCCGGTGGTCAGCTCGTAGAGGCTGATCCCCAGCGCGAAGATGTCGCTCCGGGCGTCCGCCTTCTCCCCGCGCACCTGCTCCGGCGAGAGGTACGCCGGCGTCCCCACCGGCACGCCGGTGGCGGTGAGCTGGGTGTGCTCGATGGCGCGGGCGATCCCGAAGTCGGCGATCTTCAGCGACCCGCTGCGCGACACCATCACGTTGTCCGGCTTGAGGTCGCGGTGGATGACGCCCTTGCCGTGCGCGTACGCCAGCCCGCGGCACAGCTCGTACGTCGCCAGCGCCACCACCACCCAGGGGAGCTTCTGGCGTTCGATGAGGACCTCGCGCAGCGTCCGCCCGTCCACCAGCTCCATCGCGATGTAGCTGTCCCCCTCCGTCCCCACCGAGTAGTCGTACACCTGCACCACGTTCTCGTGGGTGAGCGACGCCGCCACCTTCGCCTCGCGCTCCAGCCGGTCCCGCATGGAGCTGGAGAAGGGGAGGTTGCGGTGCAGCACCTTGAGGGCGACCTCCCGGCCCAGCCGTTCGTCGCGCGCGCGCCACACCGCCGCCATCCCACCCGCGCCCAGCACCGACAGCACCTGGTAGCGGGGATCCGTGCGCGGCGGGTCGAGCGCCGGGCCCTTGGCGGGGGCCGGGGCGGCGGCGCTGGGTTGGGGCTGGGACATGGGTCGGCCGGCCCGGATGCTACTCGGAAAGCGCGGTTCCACCGTCCACGGAGGCAGGGTCGGTCCCGAATACGCGTAGGTAGACATCGGGAGTGTTGAAGTTCACCGCTATTCCTGGATCCGGCACGTCCACGCCCTGCAGGTGCAGCCGGAACGTCGCGTCCGCGAGGGTCTCCGCGTCCGCCCGCAGCACCTCCCGGGCGCCCGCGGCGGTGAGCACCAGCGGGTGCCCCCGCTGGCCGTCGTACATGGGAAACGACCCCTCGCCAGCCACCGCCCGGCACAGGCGGGAGACCGTGTCCGCCCGGAGCTCCGGCATGTCCACCAGGTGGATGAGGATGAGGTGGGCCCCCTCCTGGAGCGCCGCCTTCAGCCCGGCGTGCACCGAGGAGAGCTGCCCTTCGCGCCAGTGGGGATTGAGCACCGTCCGGATGCCCGGGTGCGCCGCCTGCACGCGCTCCGCCTCCGCGCCCACCACCGCCATCACGTCGCAGGACGCCTCGCCGAACACCGCCGCCAGGTGCGAGAGGAAGCTCTCCGCGCCGGCGTAGCGCAAGAGCGCCTTGGGGAACCCCATCCGGCTCCCCTCGCCGGCCGCCAGCACCACCGCCAACGGCCTGGCCGAGTCGCTCACCGGACGTCCGTGACCTGCAATTCGCCGATCAGCGGGGCGATCTCCGCGCTCGTCTCCTCGCCCACCTCGAAGTGGGTGGCGTCCGCCACCGGCTGGCCCCAGGTCGGATCCAACTGCACCCACTCGCCCACGAAGGCGGACACCCACTCGTGCCACATCAGCGCGGGCACCCCGTCGCTCCCCTTGAGGTAGATGACGCCGTCGATCCGCTTGGCGGGGATGCCGGCGGCGCGCATCAGCGAGACCGCCAGGAGCGCGTGCTCGGTGCAGTCGCCCTTCATCTGCCGCATCACGTCCGTGGTGCGGTCCGCGGAGAAGCCGTACGCGCTCTGCACGTGCTCGTAGACCCAGCGGGAGATCTTCTCCGCGGCGGCGTAGGCGTCCTTCTCGTCGCCCACCACCTTCTTCGCCAGGTCCTTCACCTCCCGCTTGTCCGACTCCACGGCGAGGCTGGCCTTGAGGTTGTCTCCGCCGGACGGGTCCGCCAGCGGGCGGTTGCGGCGCTTGTCCGGGCGCGGCAGCTGGACGGTGATGCTCACCTCCACCTTGTCGCCGGGGAGCTTCTTGAACTTCTGCCGCTCCGTGTCGCGCTGGAAGCGCGCCGGCAGCTTGCTCACCACCAGCGTCATCTTGCCCGGGACCTCGCGCGCGCTGGCCGGCGGGTCCCTGGGCAGCACCACCCGCACCAGGCCGAACAGCTCCACCACGTCCAGGCGCTTGGCCACCGCCTCCGGCTCCGCGCGCGCCATCATCTGCGTGCCGAACTTGATCTCGAACGTCCCGCCGTCCGGCATCATCGAGCACTCCACCGGCACCTGCTCCTTCTCCGAGACGGTGGAGGTCCGCTGCAGCGTCATCTTCACCCCGCCGGGCGCGGTCTCCAGCGCCGGCAGCACGGTGGTGGTGACCTGGTACTGCTGCAGGTCGGTGGAGTCGATCACGATGCCCTTGACCGTGGCCTTGCGCAGCAGCGCCACCCGCACCTGGTCCGCGTCCTCCACCGACTCGCGGGACGGCTTGAGGTTGAGGATCTCGTTGGGGAGCCCCGGGCGCTTGCGGATGACGCGCACCCCGGCGTTGCTGGCGCTGCCCTCCAGGACCTGGTCGCCGCCGTCGCCGTGCTGCTCGATGACGAAGGAGAGCAGCTTGCCGCCGGGCTTCGACTCGTAGACGCGGGTCTCGCTCATGAGCCGCTCCACGTTCCGCCCGCCCACGTTGGCGCGCATCACCACGTTGTCCACCATGCGGACCTTGTCCTTGCCGCCGGGGACGTAGCCCACCTGGATGAACTGGTAGCCGACCTTCTTCCCCAGGATGTAGAGGCCGAAGTACTCGCCGCCGGCCGGGCGGGGGACCTTCATCACGTCGGACACCGCGGCGTCCTGGGCGCGGGCCGGGACGGAGAGGGCGGCGGCGGCGAGCGACAGGGCGAGCGCCGCACGGGCGCCGGGGGAGAGGGCTGGTCTTGGCATGTCGGAGGTTCTGACGTCCCGGGGCTACAGCTTCTTCGACAGGATGATCAGATCTTCGCCTACCTTGTAGAAGTCCCGGAAGCGGGCCTCCTCCACGTAGCGCATGGCCTGGTAGAAGCCGCGGGTGGGTCCGTAGGCCTCCATGGCGCTGGTCTCCACCCGGATCAGCCGGGCCTTCTTCCGCCGCAGATCTCCTTCCATCGCCGACACCAGCGCCGCGCCGACCCCCTGGCCGCGCACCTTGGGGTCGGAGGCGATCCAGTAGAGGTCGTTGGTGCCGTCGGTCATCGGCGTCGGCCCGTAGCAGACGTAGCCGACGAGCTTCCCTTCCCGCACCGCCACCAGGACGCGGTAGTCCTTGTTACTCGGCTGAAGCGCGAGGTCGATGAGCTCCAGCGCGCAGGTGACCTCTTCCGGCGAGAAGGTTTCGATTCGCGACAGCAGCTCGGCGAGCGACGGCCGATCCGCTTCGGCGAGAGGGCGTATTTCCATGGCTCCGTTCGAGGGCGATCTCGACCAGCCGGGCGGCCAGCGCCTGGTAGGTGATCCCCGCCTCCGCGGCGGCGCGGGCGAACCCGGCCTCCGGGTGGAGATCGCAGTTGGGGTTCACGTCAATAACGTACGCGTCGCCGTCCGCACCCAATCTCAGGTCCACCCGCCCATAATCCCGGCACTCGAGCGCGTCGAAGGCGGCGGTGGCCACGGCGCGCAGGCGCTCCTGCTCCCGGGCGCCCAGCGTGCAGGGGACCGACGGGCTGTCCTTGCACTCGGCGGAGTCGGCCTCCCACTTGGCGCGGTAGGACAGGATGCGCGGCCGGGCGGCGAAGGCGGCGCCGAAGCGGATCTCGGTGAGCGGGAGGTGGGCGCGTCCGCCGCCGCGGTTGCCCAGCAGCGGGACGTAGACCTCCGGCCCGTCGACGTACTGCTCCACCAGCGCCGGCTGGTGGAAGCGGGTCAGCACCGCGCGGCAGGCGCGCTCCAACTGGGCGCGGGTGTGCACCACCGAGTCGAAGTCCACGCCCGCCGAGGCGTCCTCGCGGTCCGGCTTGACGATGAGCGGGAACGGCAGGTCCAGGCCGGCCAGGTCGTCCATCCGCTCCACCAGCGCGAAGGCGGGCGTGGGCACGCCGCGCGCGAACAGGACCTCCTTGGCCTTGTGCTTGTGCAGCGCCAGCCCCAGCGAGAGCGCGGCCGACCCGGTGTACGGGATGTGCAGCAGGTCGAGCAGGAGCGGGATGGCCATCTCGCCGCGGCTGTCGGCGGCGAGCGACTCGCAGAGGTTGATGACCAGGTCCGGGCGGAGGCCCTCCAGCGAGGAGAGGAGGTCCGCGGCGCCGGTCACCGGCACCAGCTGGGCGCGCGCCCCGCTCCCGTCGAGCGCGGAGGCCAACGCCTGGGCCACCTTCGCCACGTCCTTCCTCGCCTCGCGCCCCGGGTCGTCTTCCAAGAGGTCGTGGTCGAGGTTGTGGAGGAGGGCGATGTGCATTGGGGGCTGGTCACCCATGCCTAGCACGAACCTCTTCAGCGGCACAGATTTGGCTGCGGGAGCGGAACGCGGAGAGAGTCGGGGCGAATGAGGATACGAGACCCGATCCACGGGACCATCGCCGTCAGCGACGAGGAGCGCGCGGTCATCGACACCCGCTTCTACCAGCGGCTGCGCGGCGTGCGGCAGCTGGGCTTCGGGGACATGGCGTTCCCGGGCGCCACGCACACCCGGCACGCGCACTCGCTGGGCGCCATGCACGTCTCCTCCCGCATGTTCGACGCGGTGGCGGCGTCCGCGGACCTGCCGGACGCGGCGCGCGCGCGCTTCCGGGCGGCGGTGCGGCTGGCGGTGCTCTGCCACGACCTGGGGCACATGCCGCTCTCGCACGCCTCGGAGAAGATCGCCCCGGCGCGCGCGTCGCTGAAGCTGCCGGCGTGGCTGGGCCCGTCCTCGGGGCAGGCGTCCCACGAGGACTTCACCTTCAAGATCGTCCTCGACGGCGGGGTGGGGGAGTGCATCCGGGAGCGGTTCGCGCCGCTGGCGTTCGGGCCGGAGGAGGTGGTCTCGCTGATCTCCGGCGCGGCGCCGCCGGGCGGGCTGGACTTCGAGCACCGGGGCGTGGACTACGCGCCGCTGCTGAGGGCCATCGTCTCCGGCGAGATGGACGCGGACCGGATGGACTACCTGCTGCGCGACTCGCTCTTCTCCGGGGTGAACTACGGGCGGTACGACCTGGACTGGATCGTCCAGAACCTGGGGGCCGCGGTGCGCGACGGGAAGGCGTACCTGGCGCTGGCGCGGCAGGCGGCGTTCGCCTTCGAGGACTTCCTCCTCAGCCGCTACCACATGTTCCTCTCCGTCTACTACCACCACACCACCGTCAACTTCGACCACATGCTCCGCCGCTGGTACGAGGAGGCGGCCGGCGAGTTCGAGGTCCCCACCGCGCTGGAGCAGTTCCTGGAGTGCGACGACGGCGCGCTCTGGCAGGCGCTGCGGCGGTCCTCCAACGGGTGGGCGCGGCGCATCGTGGCGCGGCGGCCGTACAAGCTGCTGGCGCAGTTCACCGAGCGCGACGAGGGCTACGACCTGCAGGCGCTCACCGGCGCGCTGGCGCTGGCGAACGTGGAGCACTTCGCGGTGGAGTCGGAGGGCGTGCTCTCCAAGTACTTCCAGGACGGCGGCGGGCCCAGCCTGTTCATCCGCGACACCAGCACCGGGCGGTTGACGGAGGTGGCGAGGTACACCCCGCTCTACCAGCGATATTCGAGCGCGGTCCGGCTGTCGCGGATCTACGTTCTCCCCGAGCAGATCGCCCCCGCGCGCGGTGTGCTCGAGAGGGTGGCCGGGTAAAAGGTGGCCGGATGAGGGTGTCTGGATGAGCGAGATGATTCCGGGGGTGACGGCGCCCCCACCGGCGGTGAGGCCTCCGAAGGACGCGGCGGTGACCATCGTCTACCGGCAGGTGCCGGACGGCGGCGGGGTGGAGGTGTTCTGGCTGCGGCGGGAGACGTCGCTCTCCTTCGCCGGCGGCTTCTACGCCTTCCCCGGCGGGCGGGTGGACGCGGCGGACGCGCAGGTCCCCGTCGAGGGCGCGGAGGAGCAGGACGCGCAGCTCCGGGTGGCGGCGGCGCGGGAGCTGTTCGAGGAGACGGGGCTGCTGCTGGCGGCGGGCGCGGAGAAGATCGGCGCGGAGGAGCGGGGCAAGGCGCGCGCGGCGCTGCTGGACCGGAAGGAGACCTGGGCGCAGGTGGTGGAGCGCTTCGGGCTGACGCTGCGGGCGCGCGACTTCCTCGCCGCCGGGCGGTGGATCACCCCGCCGTTCATGCCCATCCGCTTCGACGCGCGCTTCTTCCTGGTGGAGGCGCCGCCTTCGGGCGTGGCGGAGGTGTGGCCGGGCGAGGCGGCGGAGGGCGCGTGGGTGAAGCCGAAGGAGGCCTTGAAGCGGTGGACGGAGGGGACCGCCCTGCTCCACCCGCCCAATCTGCACGCGATGCAGGTGATGGATGACTTCAAGGGCGCGGCCGAAGCCGTGCAGAGGCTGGAGAACCCGCCGTACTGCCCCGGGTTCATCTCCAGCCGGATCGAGATGCAGAAGGGCATCCTGCTCTTCCCGCTGGAGACGCCCACGCTCCCGCCGGCCACGCACACCAACTGCTACGTGCTGGGGAACGGGGAGCTGCTCATCGTCGACCCGGGCGCGGCCGAGGTGCGGCAGTACGCCAAGCTGGTCGCGCTGGTGACGGGGCTGAAGGCGGAGGGGAAGCGGCCGGTGGCGATCTTCGTCACCCACCACCACTCGGACCACGTGGGCGGGGTGGAGGCGGTGCGCGAGCGGCTGGGCCTCCCGGTGTGGTGCCACGAGAGGACGGCGGACCGGCTGGGGGGGAAGGTGGACCGGGTGATCGCGGACAGCGAGCTGATCACCCTGCAGGGCGCGCCGTCCATGCGCTGGCGCGCGCTGCACACGCCCGGGCACGCGCGCGGGCACCTGTGCCTGATGGACGAGGCGTCGCGCGCGCTCATCTGCGGCGACATGGTCTCCGGGGTGAGCACCATCGTCATCGACCCGCCGGAGGGCGACATGACGGACTACCTGCAGCAGCTGGAGCGGCTGCGGAAGCTGCCGGCGGGCGTGCTGTACCCGGCGCACGGCGCGCCGATGCCGGACGGCCCCGCCAAGCTGCTGGAGTACCTCCACCACCGGGAGATGCGGGAGAAGAAGGTGCTGGAGGCGATCCAGAAGTCGGGCTCCAAGCTGGCGGAGATCGTCCCCAGGGCCTACGACGACGTGCCGGAGGCGGTGCACCCGGTGGCGGAGCGGAGCGCGCAGGCCATCCTGATCAAGCTGGTGCGGGAGCAGAAGGTGGAGCGGCGGGACGACACCTACTTCGCGGCGCCGGCTCCGGCGGCGAAGGCGTGAAGGCGCGGTGGCTGGCGGTCGCGGTCCCGCTGGGCGCCCTGGCCGGGCTGAGCGGCTTCACCGCGCAGTACGCGGAGGGGCTCTCGTACCTGAGCAACGACCCGCGCGCCTGCGACAACTGCCACATCATGAACGAGCAGTACGACTCGTGGCGGAAGGGGCCGCACCACGCCGCCGCCACCTGCAATGACTGCCACGTGCCGCCGCACTTCCCGGCCAAGTACATCGCCAAGGCGAAGAACGGCTATCACCACTCGTCCGGGTTCACGCTCCAGCCTTCGGTGCCCGACGCGCCCGGCGCGAAGCTCGCCTTCGAGGAGCCGATCCGGATCAAGGAAGCGAACAGCCAGGTCCTCCAGGACAACTGCCTGCGCTGCCACGGCGACTTCGTGCACGACGTGGTGCGGGGCAGCACCTGGAGGGACGACGCCATCCGCTGCGTCCACTGCCACCGGGCGGTGGGGCACGGCGCGCGCCGCTAGGGAGGAGGGGATGAGGAGATGAAGCGCAGCCTGTGGGTCTTCGGCGGGGTGGTGGCGGTGACCGCGGTGGCCACCGCGCTGGTGGTGGCGCTGCTGGTGAACATCTTCCAGCGCAAGCAGGAGGCGAAGAACCCGTTCCTCAAGCTGGTGGAGGTGACGGAGGGCGACGTCGACGCCAAGAAGTGGGGCGTCAACTGGCCGCGCGAGTACGACGGCTACCTGCGCACCGCGGAGCCCACGGCCACGCGCTTCGGCGGCGGGCTGGTGGGGCCGGAGGGGTCGATGCCGCCGGAGAAGGCGAAGCGCGACCCGTGGCTGCCCCGCATCTTCGCCGGCTACCTGTTCGCGGTGGACTACAGAGACCGGCGCGGCCACGCGTTCATGCTGGCGGACCAGGAGATCACCAAGCGCAACCTCCCGATGGAGGGGAAGCAGTCCGGCAACTGCCTCCACTGCCACACGTCGGTGATGCCGCTGTACCGGGCGCTCGGAAAGGAAGCGCTGCCGGGCGGCAGCCCGTCCGACCAGGTGCAGAAGGGCCTGGAGAAGGTGAGCGAGATGACCTACTGGGACGCGCACGCGCTGCTGGCGAAGACCACCGGCGGCGCGGTCCACCCGGTCTCCTGCGTCGATTGCCACGACCCGGAGACGATGGAGCTGCGGGTGACGAGGCCCGGCTTCATCGCCGGCATCCGGAAGCTGGCGGCGTCCAGCGCCCCGGCGCCGCACCTGCCCAGCGTGGAGCGCTGGCGGCGCGGGGACCGGGCGCGGCCGTACGACCCGAACGAGGACGGGACGCGGCAGGAGATGCGGTCGTTCGTGTGCGGGCAGTGCCACGTGGAG
The DNA here is from genome assembly GCA_035637895.1 of Myxococcaceae bacterium. Lineage (GTDB taxonomy): Bacteria > Myxococcota > Myxococcia > Myxococcales > Myxococcaceae > DASRBA01. The sequence continues at coordinate 20,188 of DASRBA010000065.1, read as the reverse complement.
TACTACTGCGGCAAGGGCCTCACCCTGTTCTTCCCCTGGGACAACGGCCTGAAGGTGGAGCAGATCGAGCAGACCTACGACGCGATGCAGGTGCACGGGGCGCGCTTCAAGGACTGGGTCCACGCCGAGACGGGGATGGACGTGCTCAAGGCGCAGCACCCGGAGTTCGAGCTGTGGAGCCAGGGCATCCACGCCCGCAGCGGCGTGGCGTGCGCGGACTGCCACATGCCCTACAAGCGCGAGGGCGCGCTCAAGGTCTCCGAGCACTGGGTGCGCAGCCCGCTCCTGGAGGTGAACCGCTCCTGCCAGACCTGCCACCCGTACAGCGACGAGGAGATCAAGGCGCGGGTGGAGGCGATCCAGGAGCGGCACCACGCGCTGCTCACGCGGGCGGGCGAGGCGGCGGTGGCGATGATCGACGCCATCGTGGCGGTGCGGAAGACGTACGGCGACCGGTGGCCGGCGGAGTTGGAGAAGGACCCGGGGCTGAAGGAGCTGGCGGAGCTGCAGCGCGCGGCGCAGTGGCGGCTGGACTTCGTGGCGGCGGAGAACTCCATGGGCTTCCACGCGCCGCAGGAGATGGCGCGCATCCTGGCCGAGTCGATCGACCTGTCACGGCAGGCACAGGTGAAGGCAGTCTCCCGGCTCAGTTCCGGCGCCGGGAGATAGGATGCCGCCGCCATGCCGATCCCGACCATGAGGCCCGGTACCGCCATCCTCGCCCGCGCGCCCGGCCGGGTGAACCTCATCGGCGAGCACACCGACTACAACGGCGGCTTCGTGCTGCCGGTGGCCATCCCGCAGCAGACGACGGTGGAGGTGGTCCCGCGGGAAGACTTCCTCGTCCGGGTCAACAGCACCGACATGAACGAGGAGCGGGAGTACGACCTCGGCAAGGAGAAGCCGGGGCAGGGGTGGCTGGACTACGTGCAGGGCGTGACCTGGCAGCTGCTCAAGAGCGGCTTCCAGCTCCGCGGCTTCGACGTCCGCATCGGCTCCGAGGTGCCGCTGGGCAGCGGCCTGTCCTCCAGCGCCGCGCTGGAGGTGAGCCTGCTCCGCGGGCTGCGGCAGGCGTTCAAGCTCCAGTTCGACGACGTGAAGCTGGCGCTCCTGGGCCAGAAGGTGGAGACCGACTTCGTGGGCGCCCCGGTGGGCGTGATGGACCAGATGGCCTCCAGCCTGGCCGACCAGAAGGCCGCCCTGTTCCTCGACACCCGCACCATGCAGCACGAGCGCGTCCCCCTCCCCGAAGGGATGGAGCTGGTCGTCATCGACTCCGGCGTGGCCCACCAGCACGCGGCCGGCGACTACAAGGTGCGGCGGGCGGAGTGCGAGAAGGCCGCGTCGATGCTGGGCGTGAAGGAGCTCCGCGACCTCACCGGGGCGGACCTCCCCAGGGCGATGGCGCTGCCGGAGCCGCTCGGGCGGCGGGTGCGGCACGTGGTGACCGAGAACGCGCGCGTGCTGGCCATGGTGGAGGCGCTGCGCGCCGAGGACCTCCCGCGCCTGGGCCAGCTGCTCAACGCCTCCCACGAATCGCAGTCGAAGGACTACGAGGTCTCCATCCCGGAGATCGACCTGCTGGTGAAGCTGGCCCAGCAGGAGCCGGACGTGTACGGCGCGCGCCTCACCGGCGGCGGCTTCGGCGGGTCGATCATCGCCGCCGCCAAGGCCGGATCGGGCGCGAAGGCCGCCGCCCACGTCGCCGAGCAGTACGCCAAGCAGGTGACCGCCAAGCCGAGGATCCTCCTCCCATGACGACCGAGAGCGCCGCCGCCGCCAGAGAAGTCGAGCGCGCCCAGCAGCTGCTCGCAGATCCCTCCGTCGCGGACGTGGTGGCGCGGATCCGCCGCGGCGAATTCAACGCGGCGCTGCCCCCCGCGCCCATCGAGCCGCTGGAGCCGGGGGACCTCCTCCCGCTCCCCGCGCCCGGGACGCCGGAGCACGCCCGGTCGATGGAGCTGGGCGAGGAGGCGCTCCGCCAGGGCGAGCTGGCGGCGGTGGTGGTGGCGGGCGGCGCCGGCACGCGCTTCGGCTCCAACATCCCCAAGGCGCTGGTGCCGGTGCTGGAGCAGCGGACCTTCCTCGACGTGAAGCTGGCGCAGCTGGAGTCGCTGCGGAAGCGCTACGGCAAGTCGGCCCCGCTGGCGCTGATGACGTCGGACATCACCCACGCGGCGATCTCCGTGGACCTCCAGGCGCGCAAGCCGTACCCGGACGTGCTGCTGTTCACCCAGCGCATGCTCCCGCGCCTCACCCCCTCGGGGGACCTGTTCACCGGCGCGGACGGCCACCCCTCGTACGCGCCCGCGGGCCACGGCGACTTCTTCCGCGCGCTCCGCGAGAGCGGCACCGGCGAGGCGCTCTTCTCGCGCGGCGTCCGCCACCTCTTCTTCTCCAACATCGACAACCTCGCCGCCACGGTGGACCCGCTCATCGCCGGCCTCCACCTGACCGCCGGCCGCCAGATGACGGTGGAGGTCACCCCCCGCCAGAACCCCTCCGGCGCGCTGGACGTGGGCGCGGCGCCGGGCCGCGTCGGCGGGCGGCCGCAGCTGGTGGAGCAGGTGGACCCGAAACAGCACGCGTTCATCTCCACCAACAACCTCATCTTCACCCTGGCGCCGCTGCTGGAGCGCCGGCTGGAGCTCCCGTTCCGGGTGGCGAAGAAGGAGGTCTCCGGCCAGAAGGTCCTGCAGTTGGAGCAGGTGACCGCGGAGGTCATCGGCCTCCCCATGGTCTTCATCCAGGTGCCGCGCGGCGACCTGAAGACCAGCCGCTTCGAGCCGGTGAAGGCTCCGGCGGATCTCCCTCGCGCCGCGGAGTGGGTGAAGGCCCACCTTGCCAACCTCTGAGCATGAGCGAGCTCCTCCGCATCGCGGAATTCGAGATCCCCACCCGTGAGCCGCCGGAGCGGATCCGCTTCCTCGTCAACGGCTACCACTCCTTCTCGGGGTCCGGGTCGTTCCACCTGGGCGAGTCGGAGCCGGAGAGCCTCGTCCCCTGGCTCCGCCCCCTCCACCGCAACTTCCACATCCCGCGCCACACGAAGTCGGGCGAGCTCACGTCGTCCATGTTCGGGGCGCTCCAGGTCCCGGGAGAGCCGCCGCTCACGGTGGGCGTGGTGGGGCTGGGCGACTACTTCGCGCAGGTGCGCGTCTCGCGGACCGACACCGCGGTGAAGCTCTGGGTCCAGCTCCAACTGGAGGGCCAGCCGCCGCCGTCGAAGAAGCCGGAGATCTTCGTCGGCCGCGGACCGGTGTGGCAGGAGCTGGACCGCTACACGCGCGCCTGGGGCCTGCAGCCGCGGCCGGTGCCCTCCGGGTGGTGCTCCTGGTACCACTACTACACGCTCATCGACGAGCCGGCGTGCCACCGGAACCTCGCGCTGGCGCCGCAGTTCCCGGTGAAGGTCTTCCAGCTCGACGACGGCTACCAGCGGGAGCTGGGCGACTGGCTCACCACCAACTCCAAGTTCCCCTCCGGGCTGGGCGACCTCGCCCGCCGCACGCGCGACGCGGGGATGGTGCCGGGCCTGTGGCTGGCGCCGTTCTTCGCGCGCAAGGACCACGGCTGGGTCTTGCGCGACGCGCGCGGCCGCCCGGTGAAGGCGCTGTGGAACCCGACGTGGGGCGCGCACCGCTTCGTGTACGCGCTGGACTCGACGCACCCGGGGTTGATCCAGTACCTGCGCGACCTCTTCGCCAAGCTCCGGTCGGAGGGCTTCGGCTTCTTCAAGCTGGACTTCCTCTACGCCGGCGCGCTCCCGGGCGTCCGCCAGGACCGGTCGCTCACCTCGCTCCAGGCGCTCCGGCGCGCGCTGCAGGTCATCCGCGAGACGGTGGGGGACGACACGTACCTGCTGGGCTGCGGCTGTCCGCTGGAGGCGGGGATCGGCGTGGTGGACAGCATGCGCGTGGGGAACGACGTGACGCTCACGTGGTCCTCCTACGTCGACCGGTGGATCGGCCGCGGCTTCGAGCAGCTCTCCACCCGCAACAACATCCGCAACACGCTGGTGCGCGCGCCGCTCAACCTGCGCTGGTTCCACAGCGACCCGGACTGCCTGTTGACCAAGGGCATCAACCCCACCGAGCAGCGCACGCTGGCCCAGGTCAACGCGCTCTCCGGCGGGACGCTGATGATCTCCGACGACCTCGCCGCGCTGACGCCGGAGCGGCGGGCGATCATCTCCGAGGCCTTCCAGCTCTCGAAGGAGGTGCTGGCGTCGCCGCGCGTCTTCGCCGCGCCGGACCTGATGGAGCGGCAGTTCCCGGAGCTGCAGCTGGCGCTGGGGGAGAAGGACGCGCTCCTGGGCATCTACAACTTCACCGAGAAGCCGGCCCCCAAGTCGGTGCGGCTCCGGGACTTCATCCCCTGGCCCCGCTTCACCGTGGACGGGAAGGAGGCCGGGGACGTGCACGACGCCGGGGAGATCGAGCCCCACGGGGCCCGCCTCCTCCGGATCCGCCAGGCGTGACCAGAAGCGGGAGCTACTTCTTCTTCCGCTTGTTGGTGAAGTAGTCCTTCTTCGACTCGAAGTTGCCCTTCATGGTGGGCGCGCCCTCGTCCCAGTCCATGGGGCAGACCTCGCCGTGCTTGGAGGCGTACTGGGCCGCGTGCACCGTGCGCACGTGCTCCTTCACCGAGCGGCCGAAGCTGGTGTCGTTGACGGTGGCGTGCACCACCGTGCCCTCCGGGTTGATGAGGAAGGACGCGCGCAGCGCCTTGGTCCCCGACTTCACGCCGTACCGCTCGGCCACCACGCCGCCCAGGTCCTCCAGCAGCGGGAACTGCAGGCCGGACACGCCGCCCTCCTCGACGGGGGCGCGCATCCAGTTGAAGTGGGAGAACTTGGAGTCGACGGAGACGCCCAGCACCTCCACGCCCAGCTCCTTCAGCTGCGGCACCACCTCCGACATCGCCAGCAGCTCCGTCGGGCAGACGAAGGTGAAGTCGAACGGGTAGAAGAACAGGTACAGCCACTTGCCCTTGTAGTCCTCCAGCTTCGTCGGCTTGAAGCCGTCCAGGTTGGTGTCGCTCTTGAACGACGGGTGCACCATGGTGCCCGAGAAATCAGGGGCCTTCGAAGTGACGAGACATTCCACGCGTGAATCTCCTTTGGGATGCGGCGGACCCTGCCAAAAGAGCAGGGCAGAGCACAAGTGTTGGATGCGCGAGTGTCAGGCGTGCTTCGCGCCGTTGGGCGGCGAGACCTCCTCGTCCGGGCGGTGACGCGCCAGCACCCACACCAGCGGGGCGAGCGCCAGCACCAGCTGCGGGACGAAGCTGTACGCGTCCGGGAACACGCCCAGCACCTCCACCTCCACCATCCGGATCGGCGCCAGCGGCAGCAGGCCCACCTCCTGGACGGCGTGGATGCCCTTGCCCAGCAGCACCACCGCGGTGACCACCAGCAGCACGGTGGAGGCGTTGAAGAGCGGCTTCATGGGCAGCCGGTAGCCCACCCGGCTGATGAACAGCACCAGGCCGATCAGCGCCACCGCGCCGGCCGCGGTCCCCCACAGCGCGCCGGAGGCGGAGTCGATGGCCAGGCCCTGGAGGAAGATGGCGGTCTCCAGCGACTCGCGGAACATGGCGGTGAAGGCGATGACGAACAGCCCCACCGCGCTCCCCCGGCCGATGGCGCCCTGCATCGCGGCGCGGATCTGCCCCATGAACTTGCGGATGTTGCTGCGCGCGTTCAGCCACAGCGCGGCGTAGAGCAGCATCCCCACCGCCAGCAGCGACATCACGCCCTCCACCAGCTCCCGGTTCTGGCCGGAGATGAGCTGGCGGGCGAAGGCGAAGGCGGCCCCGCCGGCGGCGAGCGCGGAGATCCATCCCAGGTGGACGACGCGGGCGTGCTGGGGCTGCTGGAGCTTCTTGAGCACCGCCAGGAGCGCGGCGATGACCACCGTGGCCTCGAAGCCCTCGCGCAGGAGGATCAGCGCGGCCAGCCACAGCACCGACCAGAAGTCCTGGGCGGTGGAGGTCTGCCCGCGCGCCCGGTCGATCAGCCCGAGCAGGCGGCGGCCCTCGTCGCGGACGGCGGGGCTGCCCTCCTCGGCGGCCAGCCGCGCCTTCAGGAAGGACTGCTCGATGGCCGAGACCAGCCCGGGGTCGCGCGCGCGCAGCCGCGGCTCCACCGGCTCCACCCCGTCGAGGTAGGCGGTGAGCAGCGAGTCGCGCGCGCCCTTCAGGTCGCCCGACGCGGCCTGCTTCATCGCGCCGTCCACGCCGTCGCGCGCCACCAGCCACGCGCGGTCCTCGTCCAGCGCGGGGAGCTTGCGGCGGAGGCAGGCCAGGTGCCCGGCGCCGAGCTGCTTCGCCAGCTCCGCGTCCGTGCTGCGCGAGAGCAGGTCCAGCTCCGCGCGCGGCGGCTCCCCGGCGCACGGCGGCTGGCGGAGCGTGAAGACGTAGAACGCCAGCGCCCAGCGGTCCGGCTCGGAGAGGGTGGTGAACTCCGGCATCGGCGTGCCGCTCACCCCCAGGCTCACCACGTTGAACGCCTTGTACGGCGACAGCCCGTCCATCAGCGCCGCGTCCGTGAAGCGCTTCGGCGGCGGGTTGAGCTGCGCCGCCACCGGCGTGTCCGCGTTCCCGGTGGGTCCGTGGCACGCGGCGCAGGACTGCGCGTAGAGCTGCCGGCCGCGCTCCAGGTCAGGCGCCTGCCGCGGGCTCCGCTGCAGGCCGCCCAGCGCCACCACCTCCTCCACCACCGCGGCGCAGTCCCGGCCCACGCCGGCCGGGTCCTCGCCCTTCACGATGCGCGCCTGGAGGGACTGCACCTTCGGCACCAGCGCCGCCGCCGGAGGGCCCAGCGCGCGCGCCGCCTCCAGCGCGTCCGCCACCAGCGACGCCTGCTCCGCCAGCTCGCCCTGGTCGCCGGAGGCCACCGCGTCCGGGTAGTCCGCCTGCAGGTACTGGAGGACGCCGGCCAGCTTCTGCCAGTCATGCTCCTGAGGGGTGCCGGCCAGCGCGATGAGGATCAGGAGCCCGAACATGACGCTCCGATCGGTACCACGGGCAGCCCGTCGATTTCAATTTTGAGAATCATTCTCAATTATGGATGTCAGGGGTCTGAGCTATGGGCGCAACCCCAAATGTCCATGGCCGAACCCTTCCGGTCGCCCCCTCCGAAGGCCACGCTCACCAACGGCTTCACCGAGGCGTACGACAACTCGGTCGCGACGGCGAGGACCTGCTACTCCAGCCGCATCATCAGTAGCCAGGACGTCCGCAAGGACGACAAGGCGCGGGTGCTCCGGGACCGGATCGCGAAGGAGACGTACGCCGCCGGCCACCACACCACCATCCAGCACGCCACCTTCCAGTTCGCGGTGGAGCAGGTGTCCCGGCAGGGGATCTGGTCGTTCCTGCACGCGCACCCCTTCTACAACTCGGAGCAGGTGTCGCAGCGGTACGTGGAGGTGAAGCCGGGGAACGTCATCCGCCCGGACCTCCCGGCGCGCCTGGGCATCCTCTACGACGCCGCGGTGGCGGACATGATGGGCGCCTACCAGCAGCTCATCGAACTGCTCACCCCGCGGGTGGCGGAGGAGTTCTTCCGCATCTTCCCCGCGCGCCGCCGCACGCCGGAGAAGTGGGCGCTGACGATCAAGAAGCGCGCGCAGGAGGTGGCGCGGTACGTCCTGCCCATCGGCACCTTCGCGCACCTGTACCACACCATCTCCGGGCTCACGCTCCACCGCTACCACCGGCTCTGCCAGCAGCTGGACGCGCCCACCGAGATGCTGCTGCTGGTGAAGGCGATGGTGGCGGAGGTGAACGCGTTCGACCCGCAGTTCTTCGAGCGCATCGAGGACCCGCTCCCGCTGGAGCACACGCTGGAGCATCGCGCGCTGGCGGAGCTGGGGCACCTGCGCGCCTCGTCGTCGGAGAGCAAGAAGTTCAACCGCGCCTTCGACGCGGACCTGGGGCCTTTGCGCTCGCGGCTGACGGACTGGACCGCCAACGGGGAGAAGAGCGTGGCCCGGGGCGTGCGCGCGGTGCTGGGCGCCACCGAGGACGCGCTCCCGGACGCGCAGGCCATCGACATGGTGCTGTCGCCGAAGCGGAACCCGTACCTGGGCGAGTCGCTGGTGCTGACCACGGTGAGCAAGCTCACCCGCGCGCTCTCCCACGCGCACTACACGTTCCAGAAGAAGCTCTCCCACACGGCGGACTCGCAGGACCAGCGGCACCGGATGGCGCCCGCCAGCCGCCCGGTGCTGCACGCGCAGTTCGTCCCCGGCGAGGTGGACGCCATCGTCCCCGACCTCGTCGAGGCGGTGCCCGAGGCCGAGGAGCGCTTCCTCGCCACCCTGGGCCGCACCTGGCGCACCATCGAGCAGCTCCTCCACGGCGGGGTGCCGGAGGAGATGGCCCTCTACCTGCTCCCCAACGCGTTCCCCGTCCGCTTCCACGAGTCCGGGGACCTGCTTCACCTCCACCACAAGTGGGTCCACCGCCTCTGCTACACCGCGCAGGAGGAGATCTGGCGCGCGTCGCTGGAGGAGGTGCAGCAGGTCCGGCGCGTGCACCCCGCGCTGGGCCAGTACGTGCTCCCGCCCTGCACCCTGCGCAAGGAGGCCGGCATCACCCCCTTCTGCCCCGAGGGGCCCCGCTTCTGCGGACTGCCGGTGTGGAACATCCCGTTGGAAGAGTTCCAACGCCTCATCTAGAGGTGGACGAGCGGATCCGGCGTGTTAGAAGCCCCCGCATTCGCTGCACCCCCAAGGGAGCGCTCGAACGATGGACATTCTCGCGAACTGGCGGCCGTTGCTGGAGTCGATCTTCCGGTGGGCCCACGTCGTGGCCGGCGTGATGTGGATCGGCCACCTCTGGTTCTTCAACTTCGTCAATTCGCAGGTGGCCAAGACGTATGACGCCGCCTCCAAGAAGGCGGTGGTCCCGCAGCTGATGCCGCGCGCGCTGTACTGGTTCCGCTGGGGCGCGGCGTACACGTGGATCAGCGGCATCCTGCTGCTGGGTCTGTCGTACTACATGGGCGGGTTGCTGGACTCGAAGATCGGCGACGTGCCGGGGATGCTGGTGGGCCTGGGCGGCCTGGTGGTCGCCTTCCTCGTCTACGACGTGCTGTGGAAGTCGCCGCTGGCGAAGAACGAGATGGCGGCGGCGGCGGTCTCCTACGTGCTGGCGGTGGCGGCCATCTTCGGCTTCACCCGGGTGTTCGGGGGCCGCGCGACGTGGATCCACCTCGGCGCGCTCTTCGGCACCATCATGGCCGCCAACGTGTGGATGCGGATCTGGCCCAACCAGAAGAAGCTCATCGCGGCGGCGGCGGGCGGCCCGGCCGCGGACCCGTCGGTGGCGGCGATGGCGGGCCTGCGCTCCAAGCACAACACGTACATGTCCGTGCCCCTGATGTTCACCATGGTCAGCAACCACTACTCGAACCTGTACGGTGACGACGAGGGGTGGATCGTGCTGGCGGTGATCGTCCTGCTCGGCTGGGGCGCGGCGAAGCTGATGTACAGCAAGTCCGCGACCGCGGCGCCCGCCTCGTACACGTAGGCCGTGGTATGGCTGCCGGGATGAACCTCGGCCGCCGCGCCAGCTTCCTCCTCCCGCTCTCCCTGGTGGGCTGCCGGAAGACCGCCAGCCCCACCTCGGCGGCGGAGGCGTTCCTCGACGCGTACTACGTGGAGCGCGACCACGAGCGCGCGCTGAAGGTGAGCGCCGACGCGGCCGAGGTGCGCGTGAAGCAGGAGCAGGCGCTGCGCGCGGAGGCCGGCGGCGCGTACGGCGTCCAGCCGCGGGTGTTCTACGCCAGGAAGAAGGAGCAGCTCGGCCCGGACGCCGGCGAGCTCACCTACGAGGTGTCCATCGACTCCTCGGGGGTGAAGTTCAAGAAGACGGTGGCGCTGCGCGTGCGGAGGTACGGCGAGGACTGGAAGGTCTCCGCCTTCGCCGAGCACGACCAGGCGCCCGAACCCGAGGAGGCCAGGCCGTGAGCCCCATCTACACCAAGACCGGCGACTCCGGAGAGACCGGGCTGTTCGGCGGCGGGCGCGTGGGCAAGGACGACGCGCGCGTGGACGCGTACGGCGAGGTGGACGAGCTCAACGCCTGCATCGGCCTGGCGCGCGCGCAGGGGCTGGACCAGGCGCTGGACGCGCTGGCGGCGCGGCTGCAGGAGGAGCTGTTCACGGTGGGCTCGATGCTGGCCACGCCGCAGGGGAGCAAGGCCGAGCAGCACATCCCCAAGGTCCGCCCGGAGTGGGTGAAGGCCATGGAGGACGCCATCGACGGCATGGACAAGGAGCTGCCGGCGATGACCGCGTTCATCCTGCCGGGCGGGACGAAGGCGGCGGCGGCGCTGCACGTGGCCCGCACCGTCTGCCGCCGCGCCGAGCGCCGCGCCGTCCCGCTCTACCGGGCGGGGAAGATCGAGCTGCTCGTCATCAGCTACCTCAACCGGCTCTCCGACCTCCTCTTCACCATGGCGCGCGCCGCCAACCACCGCGAGAAGGTGGAGGACGTGAAGTGGGTGCCGCCGAAGCCCTGACGCTCCCTTCGGCCGAGCTGCGCGCGCTGGCGTCCGGGGCCGGCTTCGACCTGTGCGGCTTCGCCCGCGCCGAGCCGATCCCCGCCGAGCACCTGGTCTCCTGGCTGGAGGCCGGGATGGACGCGGACATGGACTGGATGCGCGAGCGCGTGGCGGAGCGGCTGGACGTGCGCCGCCTCCTCCCCGGCGCGCGCACCGTGGTCTCCTTCGCCTGCAACTACTTCCACCCGGACCCGGCGGAGGCGCCCGGGCCGCCGCCCGTGGCCCGCTACGCGCGCGGCCGCGACTACCACTACACGATGCAGGACCGGCTGCGCGCCTTCCGCCGGGGCCTCGAGGCGCGCTGGCCGGAGGTGGAGACGTTCGCCACCGTGGACACCGGGCCGATGATGGAGAAGGTCTGGGCGGCGCGCGCCGGCGTGGGCGCGGTGGCGAAGAACGGGTGCCTGGTGACGGAGCGCTTCGGCTCCTGGGTGGTGCTGGCCACGCTGGCGATGGACGCGGCGGTGGACGCGTACGCGGGCGGCCCCGCCCCCGACCGCTGCGGCAGCTGCACGCTCTGCCTCGCCGCGTGCCCCACCCAGGCCATCGTCGCCGAGCGGCGCGTGGACGCCCGGCTCTGTCTCTCGTACCAGACCATCGAGAACCGGCGCGGCCCGGTGCCGGAGCCGCTGCGCCCGGCGATGCGCGACCTCGCCTTCGGCTGCGACCTCTGCCAGGACATCTGCCCGCTCAACGCCGCCCCGCTGCCGGGCGGCGAACGCTTCCTCCCGCGCGCGGTGGCGCAGCTGTCCGCGCGCGACCTGGCCGCGCTCACGCCGGAGGAGCACGCCCGGCTCGTCCCGGGCACCGCCCTCGCCCGCGCCAAGTACGACGGCCTCCGCCGCAACGCGATCTATGCGCTGGGCGCGGCGCGCGACCGGGGCGCGCAGGAATTGCTGGAGCGGCTGGTGGGCGATCCGTCGCCGCTGGTGTCGGACGCGGCCCGCTGGGCGCTGGAGCGTCTTTTCGCGCCCTGACGCGCCTGGTCAGTCGGATTCGGACGGCTAATTCACAAACGTTATGCCATTAGCACAACACTTGCTTCTGCGACTGGCGGTGACATCTTGCGGGTCGCAAGGAGCAAGGAGCGAAGTCATGGAGACGATCAAGAAGGCGTGGGAGCTGAACCAGTTGGAGGTCAACGGGACCGTCATCATCGCGGGCTACGTCGTCGCGGCGACCATGTTTCTCCTGACCTACATCCGGTTCATCTGATCCGGTGTCGGACTTGAGACCGGGCGAGGTCGAGGCTACTTGGTAGCTCATGGCCACCATCGACCTCACGAAGGATACTTTTCGCGACACGGTCACCAAGGAAGGCATCGTCCTGGTCGACTGGTGGGCGCCCTGGTGCGGCCCCTGCCGCGCCTTCAAGCCGATCTTCGAGGCCACGTCCGAGCAGCACAAGGACGTGACCTTCGCCAAGGTGAACACCGAGGAGCAGCCGGAGCTGGCGGGGGCCTTCGAGATCCGGTCCATCCCCACGGTGATGCTGTTCCGGGACGGCGTGCTGCTCTTCGCCCAGCCGGGGATGCTCCCCCAGCCGGCGCTGGAGGAGCTGGTGGGGAAGGCCAGGGAGCTGGACATGGCCGCGGTGCACAAGCAGATCGCCGAGGCGAAGGCCGCGGCGGCGAGCGCCCCGGCCCCGGCGGAAAAGCCGAACTGACCGCTTGAACGCCTCTCCCAGCGCGGTCGCGGCGCCGGAGGAGGGGCGCGGCCGGGCCGTCGCCTACGCGGCGGTCACCGTGCAGGCGATCATCTCCTCGCTGACGTACCTGGTGGCCCGGCGGGCGATGGCCGACCTCCATCCCCTGCCGCTGCTCGCCCTGCGCTTCGCGGTGGCGGGGTCCATCTTCGGCGTCATGCTCGCCACCGGCGGGCGGGCGTCCATCCCGCCGCGCGCGCTGTGGCCGCGGCTGTTGCTGCTGGGCTTCCTGGTAGGGCCGATCAACCAGGGCTTCTTCTTCGTCGGCCTCTCGTACTCCACGCCCGCTCACGCCGCGCTGCTCTACGCGCTGACGCCCACCGGCGTGTACCTGCTCTCGCTCTGGCGCGGGCGGGAGACGCTGCGGACCGGCGCGGTGGCGGGCCTGCTGTGCGCGCTGGCCGGCGTGTTCGTGCTGCTCCTGGGGCGCGGGCTGCGCGCGGCCACCGGCCCGCTCTGGGGAGACCTGCTCATCCTCGTCGCGGTGGCGGCGTGGGTGGTGTTCACCGACCAGGGCAAGCAGCTCATCCCGGAGTACGGCTCCACCCGGATGACCGCGTGGTCGATGGTGGTGGGCGCCGCCTGGGTGATGCCGCTGCTGTTCACCCTGGACCGCGAGACGCTGGCGCACGCCTCCGGGACGACGTGGGCGTGCCTGGGCTACCTGGGGATCGTCACCTCGGTGATCTCGTACCTGCTCTGGTACTTCGCGCTCTCGCGGCTGGAGGCGTCCAAGGTGGCGGTGTTCTCCAACCTGCAGCCGGTGTTCACCGCGGTGGCCGCGCTGGTGCTGCTGCAGGAGCCCATCCACTGGGAGCTGGTGGGCGGCGCGCTGGTGCTGATCGGCGTGCGGCTCACCCAGCGGTCGTAGGCGCCGCCGCCGGCAGCTTCTTCTTCGACTTCTTCTTGGCGGGGGCGGGTGGGGGCGGCGGGGGCCTGGCGGGCTCCGCGGGCGGCGGCGCGGGCTGCACCTTCGGAGCCTCCGGCACCGGGCGCGAGTACACCTTCTCCTGGTACCCCTCCGGCGTCTTGTCCGGCGCCGCCTTGAGGTCCGCGGCGCGGGTGCTCCGCTTGCGCACCGGCGGGAGGTCGTCGTCCATCGGCGGGGCGGCGTTCTCCTCGGCGGCGGCCGGCGCGGCGTAGCGCTCCCGCTCCTCCTTGGCCTGGCCCGCGCGCCGCTTGGCCACGTGGCGCGCCAGGCAGATCACCTCCGCCTGCTCGCAGTCCGCCAGGCACTTGGGCACCTTGGTGCGCGTGGCCTCCGACATCCCGTAATCCAGCGAGCAGTCCTCCTTGCACGTCGCCTTGTCCTCCTTGCAGGCGACGTCGGGAGGGAGCGCCTCGTCGTCGCCGGCGAGGGCGATCGTCGGGAGCAGGAGGAGGGGGAGCGCGGCGAGTGCGGGCCTCATGCGCCCGGAAGGGTACCAGCCCGCCGCCCGCGCGGCACTCCTGGCCGGGCGCCGCGCCGATCACCACTTTCCAGCAGGAGGTCCCAACGCATGGCCCCAAGGCCCATCTGGTCCGGGTCGATCAGCTTCGGGCTGGTCAACGTCCCGGTGAAGCTGTTCACCGCCGTCCGCCACCAGGACGTCCACTTCAACCTCCTGCACAAGAAGGACGGCGCGCGGATCCAGCTCAAGCGGTACTGCACCCTCGAGGACAAGGAGGTGGCCTACGAGGACACCGACAAGGGCTACGAGGTGTCGCCGGGCCGCTACGTGTCGCTGGACCGCAAGGAGTTGGAGAAGCTGGACCCCAAGGCCACCCGCTCCATCGACATCAGCGACTTCGTGGACCTGGAGGACATCGACCCCATCTTCTACGAGGCCACCTACCGGTTGGTGCCCGACCGCGGCGCGGACAAGGCCTACGGGCTGCTCTTCCGGGCGCTGGAGCAGGCGGAGAAGGTCGGCATCGCCAAGATGGTGATGCGCACCAAGCAGTACCTGTGCGCGGTGCGCCCGCTGGAGAAGGGCCTGGTGATCTCCACCATGCTCTACGCGGACGAGATCGTCCCCGAGGACGAGGTGGAGGGGCTGCCGGAGCGGATGCCGAAGCCGGCCGAGCGCGAGCTGGCGATGGCGCGGCAGCTGATCGACTCGCTGAGCGGCAAGTTCGACCCGGCGAAGTACGAGGACGAGTACCGCGAGAAGGTGCTGGGGCTCATCGACGCCAAGGCCAAGGGGAAGGAGATCTCCTTCGCGCCGAAGGCGAAGGAGGCCAGGGTGGTCGACCTGATGGACGCGCTGCGGAAGAGCCTGGCGCAGGCCGGGAGCAAGAGCGTGCCGAAGGCGCGGCCCGCGGCCCGCCAGCGGCGGCGGCGTCCGGGGAAAAGGAGTAAGGCGTAGGCCGGATGCCCCTGGTCGACATCGAGGGCCGCCAGCTCAAGGTCAGCAACCTGGACAAGGTGCTGTACCCGGCGGCCGGGTTCACCAAGGCGCACGTCATCGACTACTACGCGCGCGCCGGCCGCTGGATGGTGCCGCACCTGAAGGACCGACCGCTCACCCTCAAGCGCTACCCGGACGGCGTGGGCGCGGAGTCCTTCTTCGAGAAGAACGCGCCCTCGCACGCGCCGGAGTGGGTGCGGACCGCGCGCGTGGAGGGGTCGACCTCCGCCGTCGACTACGTGCTGGCCAACGACCTCCCCACGCTGGTGTGGGCGGCGAACCTGGCGGCGCTGGAGCTGCACCCGTCGCTGTCGCGCGCGCCGAGGATGGAGCAGCCCACCATGGTGGTGTTCGACCTGGACCCGGGCGCGCCGGCCACGCTGCTGGAGTGCTGCCGGGTGGCGGTGGTGCTCCGCGGGATGTTCGACGCGCTCAAGCTCCAGTCGTTCGCCAAGACGTCCGGCGGCAAGGGGATGCAGGTCTACGTCCCGCTCAACACCGGGGGCGTCACCTACGAGGACACCAAGGGCTTCTCGCGGCAGGTGGCGCAGCTGCTGGAGCAGCAGCTCCCCGACCAGGTGGTCTCCAACATGAAGAAGGAGCTGCGGGTGGGGAAGGTGCTGGTGGACTGGAGCCAGAACGACCGGAAGAAGACCACCGTGGCGGTGTACTCGCTGCGCGCGCGCGAGCGCCCCACCGCGTCCGCGCCGGTGTCGTGGGACGAGGTGGCGTCGGCGCTGAAGGCCGGCCGCCCGGATCGGCTGGTGTTCGAAGCCGCACAGGTCCTGGAGCGCCTGGAGCGCGAAGGTGATCTCTTCGCGCCTACGCTGAAGCTCCAGCAGACGCTGCCGGGATTGGCGGAGGGGCGGGAGTGATCCGTAGAATGCGAGGCGTCCCCGCATGGAATTCCGCTCGCCCGATCCCACCGCCCTGGTGCGCGCCGCCAACGTGAAGGCGACGCTGGACGCCTTCAAGTCCATCCCGACGCTGGGGAAGTCCTTCGTCCACAAGCACTTCAAGCCCGACGAGCTGCGCGAGGACAACTACGTCCCGGTGCAAAGGTGGCTGGACGCGCTGGCGGAGATCCGCGACGAGGTGGGAGAGCCCACGCTGCGCGAGGTGGGCCGCCACATCGTGGAGAACGCGGACTTCCCGCCGCAGCTCAGGACGGTGAAGGACGTGCTGCTGGCGCTGGACGCCATCTACCACCTCAACCACCGGGGCGAGGTGGGCCACTACCTGGCCAGGGTGGAGCAGGACGGGGCGATCGTCGTCCGCTGCGAGACGCCGTACCCCCGGTCCTTCGAGCGCGGGCTGGTGGAGGGCATCAGCCACAACCCGCGCCTGCTCAAGCCGGGCGAGCGGTTCCAGGTGCGCTACACCGACGGTCCGCCCGGCGGGCGGCTCACCTGCACCCTGCACGTGAAGGCATTATAAGGCCGCGCCGTGCAGGCCGCGTCCGCGCTCCCCAGCTTCGAGAACCTCGTCGCCCCGCACCGCCGCGGGTTGCTCGCCCACTGCTACCGGATGCTGGGGTCGTGGACGGACGCCGAGGACGTCCTCCAGGAGGCCCTGCTCAAGGCGTGGCAGGGCCTGCCGGAGCTGAGGGAGACCGCCGCGCTGCGGTCCTGGATGTACCAGGTGGCCACCAACGCGTGCCTCTCCGCGCTGCGCGCGCACCAGGCGCGGTCGGTGCCGCAGCTGGCCTCGGTGCCGGTGGGCGCGGACACCCACGTGGGCGCGTTCGGCGAGCCGGACGCGTGGGTGGAGCCCTTCCCGGACGCGGAGGCGCCGGACGACATGGCCTCCGCGGTGGAGGCGCGGGAGTCGGTGGCGCTGGGGTTCATCCTCGCGCTGCAGCACCTGCCGCCCAAGCAGCGCGCGGTGCTCCTGCTGTCCGAGGTGGTGGGCTACCGCGCCGCCGAGGTGGCGGAGATGCTGGGCGGCAGCGTCACCGCGGTGAACAGCGCGCTGGCGCGGGCGCGGGTGACGCTGGAGCGGGCGCGCGGGGATACCTCGGACTGGGGCCCGGTGCCGGCCCTGGGCGAGGAGGACCGGCGCGCGCTGGAGCGGTACCGCGCGGCGTGGGAGGCGGGCGATGTCGGCGCGCTGGTGGCGCTGCTGAGCAAGGAGGCGACGTTCTCCATGCCGCCCATCTCCACCTGGTACCGCGGCCCGCGCGCGGCCGGGGCGGCGATGGCGGAGCACGTGTTCGAGGGCGGCCGGCACTTCAAGACGGTGCCCGTGGTGGCGGCGGGCGGCATGCCCGCGTTCGTCCTGCTCAAGGCGGACGGTGGGAGCGAGCGGTACGCGGCGCTCGGTGTGCAATTGGTGTGGATCCGCCGCGGGAAGGTGCGCCGCGTCGTCAGCTTCCTGGTCCCCAAGATGGCGGAACGCTTCCTGAAGTTGGCCCAGCGACGAGTTTCGCGTCGCAGGCGCGTCTAGGCGGCGACAACCCGCAGTTCCCACTTCAGGAGACGCACCCCATGACGCCGCCGCGCCGTATCCACCCGTCCGCGCTGTCCCTGCTGATCCTCGCGCTCCCGCTCGCCGCCTCGGCCGGCGCTCCCCAGCTCCCGCCCCTGCTCGACCGGGCGAAGGAGACCGCCGCCGCCCTCAAGGCGTGCCCGGCCCACGTCCAGGAAGGCGCGGGCGTGTACGCGCTGGAGAAGGGCGGGTACGTGAAGGTCCGGGACAGCAAGAACGGGTTCACCGCGATCATCAACCGGACGTTCGTCAACAGCTTCGAGCCGCAGTGCCTGGACGCGGAGGGGACGCGGACGTTCCTGCCCTGGTACCTGAAGGCCGCGGAGCTGCGCGCGCAGGGGAAGAGCAAGGAAGAGGTGAAGAAGGCGATCGAGGACGGGTTCGCCGGCGGGACGTTCAAGGCGCCGGCGCGGGCGGGCATCGACTACATGCTCTCCACGGAGAACGTGGTGCCCATCGACGAGAAGGGGAACGTGGCGCCGTATCCGCCGCACCTCATGATGTACGTGCCGGGCCTCAAGAACGCCGACCTGGGGTCGGACGGGAACCCGATGGGGCCGGCGTTCGTGGTGGACGAAGGTACGCCCAAGGCGCTCCTCATCGTCCCGGTGGTGCAGCCGCCCGCGGACGCGCAGCAGCACAAGCACTGAGGTCCGGCCGGATGGCCCCGTGAATCGCCGGTGGCGTGCGAGGCACTCCCCGGCATGGATGCTTCCAAGCGCGGTTGGTTCGTGGGGTTGATGGCGCTAGCCCTGGTCGGTTGTGCGACCCCGGCGCAGATGGCGCGCCGGTCGCCGGGGTACGGCGGGCGGTCGCGGCCAGTGAGCTGCCTGGCGGGGTCGCTGGAGAGCGCTCGCGGCATCCTCGAGCGCGAGGTGGCGCGGACCCGCCGGCTGTCAGAGTCCGACCCGGCCACGTATGAGCCCGAGCTGGCGCGGTCCCTCTACGACCTCTCCGACTGTCTCACCGACGCGGGGCAGTGGGAGGAGGGGCTGGCGCCGGCCGCGCAGTCCGTGGTCCTTCTCCGGAAGCTGGCCATCGCCCAGCCGGAGCGATTCGAGCCGCTCCTGGCGCTGTCGCTGCGTTACGTGGGCATGATCCAGGGCCGGACCGGTCGCAAGGACGATGCGCTCGCTTCCATCCAGGAGGCGACGGCGATCATCGCGCGGTGGGCGCGGATCCGGCCCGGCGCGTTCGACCACCAGATGGCGTCCACGCTCAGCTACCTCGCCGCCGCCATGATGAGCCTGGGCCGGTACCAGGAGGGGCTGGAGGCCGCGAACGATGCGGTGGAGCGGCTGGGCCGGCTGGTGAAGGTGAGCCCGGAGGATGTCGAACCGGAGCTGGCCTGGGCGCTGAGCCAGCAGTCCCGCTGCCTGAGCGAGCTGGGCAGCCGTGAGCCGGCGCTGCGGGCGATGGAGCGCTCCGTGGACCTGTACGTGAAGCTGGCCCGGGCGCAGCCGGGGACGTTCGCGCCCATGCTGTCCCGCGCGCTGCACGAGCTGGCCATCGGCTTGGGGAACGTCGGCCTGCACCAGCACGCGCTGGAGGCCATCGACCAGGCGCTGCAGATCCGCCGCGCCCTGGCCCGGCGGCAGCCGGAGCTCTACGAGCCGGACCTGGCCCGTTCCCTGTCCGTCCGCGGCATCGTCCTGGGAGACCTGCGCCGGTACCAAGAGTCCCTGGAGGCGCTCGACCTGTCGGCGGAGCTCTACAAGCAGTTGGCGAAGGCGAGCCCGTCCAGGTTCGAGCCCATGGTGGCGACGACCCTGCGCAATCGCAGCATCGCCCTGCGCCGGCTGGGGCGCGTCCAGGAGGCGCTGGCGGAGCTCGACGCGGCGACGGAGCTCTTCCGGAAGCTGGCCGGCGCGCAGCCGGCGACCTACGGCCCCGAGGTCGAGCAGGCCTTGAAGCTGCGCTCGCGGCTGGCGGGCGACGGGAAGGTGGAGCACACGCGGGTGACGCACGAGATCTGACCGCGGGGCCGTCGCTCAGGGACAGGTGCTGCCGGCGCCGGAGACGCACTGGCTGCCCCGGCAGGCGGTGAACGGTCCGGCATCACAGCCTGTCGCATCGCAGGCGCAGGTGGAGATCAGGCCGCTCCGGCAGCACGTCGTGAAGGCGAACGTCGTCGTTCCACCGTCGCCGCTGGATCCGCCGTCGCCGGAGCCCGCGTCGCCGCCCCCGCCGCCGCAGCTCCCGGCGGTGCGAGGCGCGCAGGCGCCGGCGGCGCAGGCAAGGAGGTCGGGGTCGCAGCCGCTCGCTTCGAGGCAGGGGCAGGTGTTGACCCGGCCGGAGACGCAGCACACCACCCAGCCGCCGGGCGGCGTCTGGAGGGGAGGGTCCTCGTAGAGCGCGTCCAGGCACGCGAGCGAGAGCGCGGCGGCGACCAGGAGGAGGCGGCGGAGAGGCATCGGCCGGTTGGACACGTGGGGGGCGGTCGGTGGGACAGCATGTCCCAGAACGCGCGGCTGTGGTGTCCAAGGGTCAAACGGGAGAGGCTCGCGGGGCATGGCGCGGGGGCTTGGTGCCGAGGAGGTCGAGGCGCTCTACGAGCAGTGTGCGCCGGCCATCCACCGGCGAGCGCTGGAGCTTCTCGGACGGGACGCCGACGCGTGGGACGTGGTGCAGGAGGTGTTCGAGAAGATGCTGAGGTCGGGCGGAGGCTTCCGGGGCGAGGCCAGCCCCATGACCTACGCGTACCGGGCGGCGACGAACGCGTCGCTCAACGTGCTGCGGGCGAGGAAGGTGCGGGTAGCGGCGTCGGAGCAGGTCGCTTCCGAGGCGCCCGCGGTGGAGCCGGCGCGGGTGGAGATCGCCAGCTTCGTGCGGGCGCTCCTGGCCCGGCTGAGCGAGCGGGAGCAGGAGGTGGCGGTGCTCTCCTTCCTGGACGAGATGACGCAGGACGAGATCGCGCTGGCGCTGGGGCGGTCGAGGAAGACGGTGGTGCGGGCGCTGGCGTCGATCCGGGCGGTGGCCGCCGAGCTGGGGGAGGTCCCGGCGGGGACGGGGAGGCGGGATGGGTGAGCA
>DASRBA010000064.1:0-5476 GCA_035637895.1 Myxococcaceae bacterium | reverse complement strand
ACGGTGGCGGAGTTCGCCACCGCGGAGGCGCTGCTGGGGGCGGTGCGCGCCGTGCGCGAGCGCGGGCACCAGGACGTGGACACGTACTCGCCGTACCCGCTGCACCACGGGAGCGAGGCGCTGGGGCTGAAGAAGTCGCGGGTGCCGATGATCGCCGCCTTCGGCGCGCTGGCCGGCGTCACCACCGCGTACGGGTTCATGTATTACATCAACGCGGTGGACTTCCCCATCAACGTGGGGAACCGCCTGACCCACCCGCCGCCGCTGTTCGTCCCCATCACCTTCGAATTCGGGCCACCAGCAGCAGCACCAGCCCCAGCACCGGCGTGGCGAGGATCTGGATGACCGCCGTCCCGTACAGCGACCAGATGAACAGCGGCAGCCGCATCCACTTCAGCCCCGGCGCGCGCAGGGTGTGGATGCTGACGATGAAGTTCAGCCCGGTGAGGATGGAGGAGAAGCCGATGACGAAGGCGCCCAGCAGGATGGGGATCACCTTGGTCGGCGTGGTGGTGCTGTACGGCGTGTAGAACGTCCAGCCGGTGTCCGCGCCGCCGTGGATCATCCCCCACAGCGCCAGGGCCGCGCCGATGACGTACAGGTACCAGGAGAGCAGGTTCAGCTTCGGGAACGCGACGTCCTTGGCCCCCAGCATGATCGGCAGGAAGAAGTTCCCGAACACGGACGGGATGGCCGGGATCATGAACAGGAAGATCATCGTCACGCCGTGGAGCGTGAACATCCGGTTGTACGTCAGCGCGTCCATGATGGTCGGGCCGGGCGTCAACAGCTCCAGCCGGAGCGCCATCGCGAACATCCCGCCCAGGAACAGCCCCACCAGGACCGAGACCAGGTACAGGATCGCGATCCGCTTGTGGTCCACCGTCAGCAGCCACGACCGGATGGTGGTCCCGTCCTTCAGGTAGTGCGGAGCGGGCTCGCTCATAGCTTCCCCCTCTGCGGCGTGGGGAGGACCACGCGGTCGCTCCGGAGCGACTTGATGTATTCGACCAGGGCGGCCACCTCCGGCGGGCTGAGCCGGCCGCGGAAGCTGGGCATCACCGGGTCGAAGCCGGAGACCACCCTGGCCTTGGGGTCCATCATCGACTCGGTGAGGTAGGCCTCGTCCGCCTCGATCACCTTGCCCTCGGTGGTCAGCTCGCGGCGGCGATACAGGTCAAGCCAGGTGGGGCCGATGTGATTGCTCCCGTCCACGCTGTGACAGCGGGTGCAGCCCTGGCTGGTGGCCAGCGACCGGCCCTGCTCCACCATGCTGCTCTCGGGCGCCACGCGTTCGGCGCGGACGTCCTGCGCGTCCTGCCGCTCCGCCAGCCCGCGCTGCTGGTCCGCCATCCAGGCGTCGAAGTCCGGCCCGGGCAGCACCACCACCTCGCCCACCATCCCGGAGTGCGACAGGCCGCAGTACTCGGCGCAGAACACCGGGTAGCGGCCCGGCTTCGTCGCGGTGAACCACGTCTGCGTGTAGCGGCCGGGCAGCGCGTCCTGCTTGATGCGGAACGCCGGCACGTAGAAGGAGTGGATCACGTCGCGCGAGGTGAGCAGCAGCCGCACCGGCCGGTCCGCGGGCACGCGCAGGGTGCTGATGGAGCTCGGCCCGTCCGGGTACGCGAACTTCCACATCCACTGCTTGCCCATCACGTAGATGTCCATCGCGTCCCGCGGCGGCGTGGACAAGGTGACGAAGTCCTTGAACCCCATCAGGAACCAGCCCACGAAGAACAGCAGCGGGACTCCGACGAAGAGCACCTCGATCAGCACGGTGGGTTCCACGTGCGGCGTCTTCTGGTTCTCCGACCGCCGCCGGTAGCGCCAGAAGAAGAAGATGGCGCCCATCCCCACCGCGGTGGAGGCGATCAGCGTGGTGATGATGACGAAGTAGTGGAGCTGGTCCACCTGCTCGGCGAAGGAGGAGGCCTGCTCGGGCAGGAACAGCAGCGTCCGGAGGAGCTCGTTCACGTCCGCGCCCTCCCCTTGAATTCACGCCTCCAGAGCGTCCCCAGCAGCCCCGCCAGCGCGAACGCCACCAGCAGCGAGCCCCCCTTCACGATGCCGTTCACCACCCAGCCGTACCGGCGCGCCGCGGGGTCGTACTGGAAGCAGACGAGCAGCACCCGGTCCAGCGCCGTCCCCACCTTGCCGCTCGCCGCCTCCACCAGCGAGAGCCGGAGGTCGCGCGGCGAGTACTCCAGCCCGTACCAGTAGCGCGACACCTTGCCGTCCGGCGCCAGCACCGTGGTGACCGCGGCGTGGGCGTAGATCTTCAGCTCCTCGTCGTAGCGGTAGCGGAAGCCCACCGCTTCCGCGAGCGCGCGGATGTTCCGCTCGTCCCCCACCAGGAACGGCCAGTCTCCGCCCTGGTCGGACCGCCCCATCGACTGGAGGTAGCCGCGCCGCCGCTCCGCCGCGTCCGCCGGCGTCTCGGTGGGGTCGATGCTCACCGTCACCGCGCGGTAGTCCTCGCCCATCTGCAGCCCGGTGCTCGAGAGCGAACGCGCCGTCCCGGAGAGCACCAGGTTGCAGAGGGACGGACAGCGGTAATACGCGAGCACCAGCACGGCCGGCTTCCCGCCGAGGAGATCGCCGAACCGCACGCTCCGCCCCTGCCAGTCGGTGAACGTCAGGTCGCCGGGGACGCGCTCGCCCAGCTTCTCCTCCACGTCCACGCCCTCGGGGCGGGTGCCGGCCTTCATCTCCGGCCGGTCCTTGAAGGGCAGCGCCAGCGCGAGCGCCACCATCGCGGCCGCGGCGGCGCTCATGGTTGCCCACCTCCGCGGGAGAGCTCCTGGACGGTCTCGTCCATCGCCCGCTGGATGGGGATGTGGACGATGCCGGCGTCGCGGTCCACCCAGCCGTAGGCGTCGCGGCGCTGGAGCTGGTCTCGGCGGAGGCGCTCGGCGCGGCCCTCCAGCTCGAACATCTTCTGGTCCACGATGCCGATCTCGTCCTGGCCCACGCGCGGCGCGGGCGCCTCGCCCTGCGGGAGCGCGGCGCGCGTCTCCACGGCCAGCATGTGCCTCGCCCACGCCACCGCGCCGGAGAAGAGGACGACGGCGGCGATTCCCACCGCGGCGATCTTCCCGAACGGGAGGCGCTCCTCCCGCTCCGGAGGGTTGGTCATCGGCGGCGGCGCTGGAGCGGACGCGTCGCTCATGGCTGCACGTACCTCAGCGACTCGGGGAGGAACGGGTCCTTGAGCGGCACGGTGTATCGGCCCCGGGCGCGGAGCAGCGCCGTCGCCGTCGCCGCGCCGCCCACGCCGATGAAGGCGGTGAAGACCGTCCAGTGGGGCAGCGGAGGGCTCCCGCTCGCGCCGGCGACGATCCAGTACAGGTCGACCCCGTGCATCAGCAACTGCCACGCCGCGACGGCCGAGAGCAGCCGCGGCCGCAGCTTCAACCCCTTAAACAGGAGCAGGATGAACGGGAGGACGAAGTGGCCGGCGATCAGCGCGCCCTCGACGACCTTCCAGCCGCCGACGGACCGCGCGAGGAACCAGACGTTCTCCTCGGGCAGGTTGGCCGCCCAGATCAGCATGAACTGGGAGAACGCGACGTAGGCCCAGAACGCGGTGAAGGCCAGCATCAGCTTCCCGAGGTTGTGGAAGTGGTCGGGCGTCACCAACTCGCCGTAGAGGCCGCCGCCGCGCGACCAGGTGGTGGCGATGGTGAGCAGGCACATCGCCGCCAGGAAGCTGCCGGAGAAGTAGTAGGCGCCGAAGATGGTGGAGGCCCAGAGCGGGTCCAGCGACATCAGCCAGTCGAACCCGGCGAAGGTGATCGCCAGGCCGCCCAGCGGGACGACCGCGGTGCCCACCGCGCGCATGTTGGCCAAGAGCAGCGGCGCGCCCTCCTCGTCCTGCCGCCGCGACCAGCGGGCCAGCAGCTCCGCCGCGGCGATCCAGAGGACGAAGTACCCGGCCGTCCGGAGGAGGAACATCGGCGCGTTGAGGTACGGAGACTTGTGCTCCAGCAGGTGCAGCTGCTCCGCCGAGAACTGCTGCGGATCCGGGTGCACCCACGGGAACACGTCGCCCAACGTCAGAGCCACCGGCACGAAGAGCGCCGCCAGCGCCGGCAGCGGCAGCGTCATCGTCTCCAGCGCGCGCCGCAGCACCGTCATCCACCGGGCGGCCGAGGCGTGAAACACACCCAGCCAGAGCAGCGCCGCCACCGACAGCCCGGCCCAGTAGGTGAACGCCAGCAGGTACGACAGCGAGGTGGCGCGCCGGTCGGTGAAGAACCCCACCGCGGTGAGCGCCAGGCCGGCCGCGCCGAGCACGCCGCAGATCAGCGTCAGCCGCGAGCCGCGGAAGGGCGACGACGCCACGGCCTTCGGGGCGGTAGCGGTCATCGCGCGCCCCCCGTCAGCTTCGCCCGCTCCTCGGGCGGGACCTGCGCGAGCGTGGCGCGCTGGGACTTCTGCAGCGCCAGCAGGTACGCCACCACCGCCCAGCGGTCCTCGGTGGAGAGCTCCTGCCGGTAGGACGGCATCAGGCCGTAGCCTCCGGTGATGACGTCGAAGTACCAGCCCACCGGGCGTCCGGCGAAGTCGTGCAGGCTGGGCGGCGGCCGCACGGACATGTTGCGCGCCACCATGCTGTCGCCGTCGCCCAGCAGCCCGTGGCAGGTGGCGCAGTAGATGTCGAATCGCTTCTGCCCTCGGGCCATCACCTCCGCCGTCACCGGCAGCGGGATGCGGGTGATGACGTTCCCCTCGGGCGTCTTGCCGCCGGCCGGGAGCGGGCTGCGCTGGAGCACCTCGCGCGGCACGGTGCCCTCGGGCGGCGAGCGCATCGCCCGGCCGTCGGAGAACAGCTCGTTCTCCTGGTACGGGAGGTACTTCTTCTGCGACTCCATGCGCTGGAACACGTCGGAGGTGCAGGTGCACCCGGACGCGGCGGCGAGCGCGAGGGAGAGCCACAGGCGCGCGCGCATCACGGCACCTCCTCCCGCATGGTGGCCACGTTGGTGCCGCCGAGCCCCTTCAGGTCCGTCTCCAGCTTCTCGGTGTCCATCCCGGCCGGCGGGCCCGCCACACTGATCCAGAAGCCGTGGGTGGAGGCGGTGCGGAACGCCTCGTGGTCGAACACCGGGTGGTACGGCTGCGGCAGCCGGGAGAGGAGCATCAGCCCGAAGAAGATGGAGAGCGCGGAGAGCAGCACCCCGAATTCGAAGGTGATGGGGACGAACAGCGGCGGCGGGTGGGTCAGGCGGTTCCCCACGTTGATGGGGAAGTCCACCGCGTTGATGTAATACATGAACCCGTACGCGGTGGTGACGCCGGCCAGCGCGCCGAAGGCGGTGATCATCGGCATCCGCGACTTCTTCAGCCCCAGCGCCTCGCTCCCGTGGTGCAGCGGGTACGGCGAGTACGTGTCCACGTCCTGGTGCCCGCGCTCGCGCACGGCGCGCACCGCCCCCAGCAGCGCCTCCGCGGTGGCGAACTCCGCCACCGT
>DASRBA010000063.1:0-21265 GCA_035637895.1 Myxococcaceae bacterium | reverse complement strand
CCGACGAGGAGGAGATGGCGGCCTGCGTCGTCGACGAGTACCTGCGGATGGGGTTCGGCCGGGCCGAGATCCTCCGCATGTTCGCGGACCCGTTCTACCGGCTCACCCACGGCGTCCAGGCCCGCCGCGGCGAGGCCTGGGTGCGCGACCTGGTGGACCGCGTGTTCCGGCGCTGGAACGGAGGCACCGTATGGCCGACGTGAAGAACTGGCAGCTGGGGCGGGAGATGTATTTCCCGTACGAGGAGGCCCACCCGCAGTCGCAGTTCGCCTTCGTCTTCAACATCAACCGGTGCATCGCGTGCCAGACCTGCACCATGGCGTGCAAGTCGACCTGGACCTTCTCCAAGGGCCAGGAATACATGTGGTGGAACAACGTCGAGACCAAGCCCTACGGCGGCTACCCGCAGGGCTGGGACGTGAAGCTGCTCTCGATGATGGAGGAGGCCAACCCGGACGGGCAGGTCTGGGAGGGGCGGACCTTCCAGGGCAAGACCGTCTTCGAGCTGGGCCGCGAGCACGCCGGCGAGGACGGCCCCAAGCGCGCGCTGGGGTACCTGCCCACCGACGCCGAGTGGCGCTACCCGAACATCGGGGAGGACGTGCCCGCCACCGCCTCCGCCGGCAAGCGGCGCGGCATGCACGAGGACGGGGTGGCGCTGGGGCCGGACTCGCCCGCGCACAAGACCTGGTTCTTCTACCTCCAGCGCCTGTGCAACCACTGCAGCTACCCGGCGTGCCTGGCGGCCTGCCCGCGCAAGGCCATCTACAAGCGGCCCGAGGACGGAATCGTGCTGGTGGACCAGGAGCGCTGCCGCGGCTACCGCAAGTGCATGGAGGCCTGCCCGTACAAGAAGCCGATGTACCGGAGCACCACCCGGGTCACCGAGAAGTGCATCGGCTGCTTCCCGCGCGTGGAGGGCAAGGATCCGCTGGGCGGCGGCGCGCCGATGGAGACCCGCTGCATGGCCTCCTGCGTGGGGAAGATCCGGATGCAGGGGCTGGTGAAGATCGGGGAGCACGGCGAGTGGGCGGAGGACCGCCAGAACCCGATCTACTTCCTGGTCAAGGTGGCCAAGGTCGCGCTCCCGCTCTACCCGCAGTTCGGGACGCAGCCCAACGGCTACTACATCCCGCCGCGCTGGGCGCCGCGCCCGTACCTGTCGCAGATGTTCGGGCCCGGCGTGGAGGAGGCGATCGCCGCGTACACCGCGCCGTCGCGCGAGCTGCTGGCGGTGCTCTCCCTGTTCCGCGCCACCCAGAAGATCATCTTCCGCTACGAGGTCCGGGAGGGGCCGAAGAAGTTCGAGACCACGATCGCCGGGAAGAAGTGGGAGCTGTTCGACGACACCGTGATCGCCTACGGCAAGGACGGGCGCGAGATCGCCCGCACCACGGTGGAGGAGCCGCTGCATGTCCGCTCAGACAAGCACGCCAACTCCATCTAGGCTCCGGAGCGAGAGCGCGCTCTACGCCATCGCGGCGCGGCTGCTGCTGCCGCCCACCGAAGAGCTGCTGGAGGCGCTCCGCAGCGGCGACCTGCAGTGGACGGCCGAGGCGTGCGCGGAGGCGCTGGGCGGCGGCGAGCTGACCGGGGCCGCGCGGGCCCTGGGCGGGGCCTGGACCGCGGCGCCGGCGGCCAGCCTGGACGAGCTGGCGGCGCAGCACGAGCGCGCCTACGGCCAGGCGTGCACCGGCGACCGCTCGCCGTACGAGCTGATGTACGGCGGGACCACGCCCTTCCGCGAGCCGCAGGACCTGGCGGACCTGATGGGCTACTACGCCGCCTTCCACCTCCAGCTGGCGGGCGGCGCCCACGATCGCCCGGACCACGCCGGCGTCGAGGCGGAGTTCCTGGCCTACCTGCTCTACCTGGAGGCGTTCGCCCTGGAGCGCGGGATGGCCGAGCAGGCGGAGATCGCGGCGGAGGCGGCGCGCGCCTTCCTCCGGGACCACCTGGCCGGGTTCGCCGCCCCGTTCGCTCGCAAGGTGGCGGAGACCGCGCCGGCGGGCGCGCCGCGCGAGGCCGCCCGGCTGCTGGCGGCGCTGGCCGCGCACCACTGCGACCGGCTGGGCGTCCAGCGCGCCGAGCGCCGCTTCGTGCCGCTCCAGGACCCGGACGCCGATCCGGAGCTGCAGGACGGAGGCATGCCATGAGGATCAACGTTCTCGCAGCGGCGATCCTGTGTATCGCTCCCGCCGCTGCGGTCGCGGCGGCCGGGGACGCCGCCGCGGCGCTCTACAGCACGCGGTGCGCCACCTGTCATGGAGCGCAGGGCGACGGCCAGGGCCCGGCGGCGTACCTGCTCTACCCGCACCCGCGCGACTTCACCAAGGGCACCTACCGGCTCAGGTCCACGCCGTCCGGCTCGCTGCCCACCGACGCGGACCTGCTCCGCACGGTGACCAACGGCATCCCGGGCACCGCCATGCCGTCCTTCGCGGACCTGACGGAGGCGGACCGCCAGGCGCTGGTGGACCGGGTGAAGCGCTTCTCGCCGCGGTTCCAGGAGGAGAAGGCACCCGCACCGATCTCCATCGGCACGGAGCCGGAGGCGACGCCGACCGACGTCGCCTCCGGCAAGGAGGTCTACGCGAAGATGCAGTGCGCCGCCTGCCACGGCGAGCAGGGCCGCGGCGACGGCCCGTCCGCGCCGGCGCTGCGGGACGAGGACGGCATGCCCATCCGGCCCTTCGACTTCACCCGCGGCGGGCGGGCGAAGAGCGGACCCGGCGCGGGCGATCTCTTCCGCGCGATGACCACCGGCCTCGACGGCACGCCCATGCCCGGCTACGCCGACTCGCTCACGGAGCGGGAACGCTGGAGCGTGGTGCATTACGTGATTTCGCTGGGCGCGGGGAAGCCGCCGCCGCCCAAGGCCACCGGGGACATCACCGCGGCCCAGGTGGCCAGGCTCCCCGAGGACGCCGGGGCGCCGGAGTGGGCGAATCTCCCGCAGGCCACGGTGGCGCTGCGCTCGCTGTGGGCGCGCGCGGAGGGCGCGGAGGCGCTGCTGGTGCGGGCGGCCACGGACGGCAAGGCGATCGCCTTCCAGCTCGAGTGGGCGGACCGGATCGCCGACCGGAGCGCCGTCCGCCCCCAGGACTTCCGCGACGCGGTGGCGCTCCAGTTCCCCATGGGTGGGCCGGACGAGCCGTTCTTCGGCATGGGCGAGAAGGGCCGGCCGGTGAACATCTGGCACTGGCGCGCCGACTGGCAGGCCGACCTGGAGGTGTTCGCCGACGTGGACAAGCGCTACCCGGCGATGGCGGTGGACCTCACCCAGAAGAGCGACGAGCAGGCGCCCTTCCACACCGGCGCCGCGGTGAAGAACCCCATGAGCGACACCCGGAGGACCACGCCGGTGGAGAACCTGGTCGCCACCGGCCTGGGGACGCTCACCAGCCTCCCGCCGGAGGACCAGCGCGTGCGCGGCGCGGGCGCGTGGGCGGACGGCGCCTGGCGGGTGGAGGTGCGGCGGGACCTGGCCTCGGCGGGTGGGCATGACGCCCAGCTCGCGGGGCGCGCGGGCATCCCGGTGGCGTTCGCGGTGTGGGACGGGTCGGCGGGAGACCGCAACGGGCAGAAGCGGGTCTCCACGTGGGTGAAGCTCACCCTGCCGGCGGCCTCCCCGGCGCCCGCGGCGAGCGCGCCGGGGCCGCTGCCGCCGGGGCCGGAGCGGTGCGGCGTCCCGGGCGCGAGCGCGGGAGCGCTGCTGCTCGCCGCCTTCGTCTGGACCCGGTCCCGCGGCGGGCGCAAGCCGCGGGGCGGGTGAGGGAGAAGCCGGATGGGCGCGGGCTACTCGCTTCGGCTGCAGGTGACCGGCGGATGCCAGCTCCGCTGCGGGTACTGCCGGCCGGACCTGCGGCGCGCGGATCCGGCGGCGCGCTCGCCCCAGGAGCTGGCCCGGCTGGTGGCGATCCTCGCCGAGGCCGGAGTGCGGCGCGTGCGCATCACCGGCGGCGAGCCTTTGCTGCGGCCGGACGTGGTGGAGATCGTCGAGCGGCTCGGGCGCCTCGGCAGGCTGGAGGAGATCACCCTCACCACCAACGGACAGCGGCTGGGGAGGATGGCCTCGCCGCTGCGGCGGGCGGGGCTCTCGCGCGTGAACGTCCACGTCGATTCGCTGGTGCCCGAGCGATACCAGCGGATCTGCGGCGGGAGGCTGGAGTCCGCGCTGGAGGGACTCCAGGCGGCGCTGGCGGAGGGGCTGTCTCCCAAGGTGAACGTGGTGGTGCTGCGCGGTGAGAACGAGGACGAGGTGCCCTCCTTCTGCGCCCTGGCGGGCCGGTTGGGCGTCCAGGTGCGCTTCATCGAGATGATGGACACCGGGGTGGCGCCCGCGTACGCGGCGAGGCACGGCCTGCCGGCGCGGGAGATCCGGGCGCGCCTGGAAGCGCTGGGGGCGCGCTGCGTGGGGCGCCGGGGCAGCGCGCCCGCGGTGGAGTACCGGCTGGGAGAGGCGAAGCTGGGGCTGGTGGCTTCGGAGACGGAGCCGTTCTGCGACCGCTGCGACCGGCTCCGGCTGGGCGCGGACGGGACGCTGCGGACGTGCCTCTACGCCGGGACGTGCGCGGCGCTGGGCGCGCTGGCTCGCCAGGGGGCGGACGACGCCGCCCTCCTGGAGGTCGCGCGCGCCGCCATCGCCGCCAAGCGCTCGTTCCACCCGCTCGCGGCCTGCGCCGCGCCCCGGCCGGCGTTCTCCATGGCCGCCATCGGCGGGTGAGGCGCCGGCGCCGGGACCGCGCCTACTTCGCGCGGCCCGGGTGCATGGCGGCGGCCAGCACGTCCAGCAGCCGCTCGTAGGCCAGCGGCTTGGACAGCACGGCCCCGGCGCCCAGCTCCAGCGCCCGCGCGGCGACCGCGGAGCTCGCGTAGGCGCTCACCACGAAGACGGGGACGGTCGCCGCCGCGGCCGCGCGGACGACCTCCAGCCCGTGGACGCCGGGCATCTCCAGGTCCGTCACCACGGCGTCGAAGCGCCCGGCCCGCAGGGCGTCCAGCGCGGCCTGTCCGCCGGGGGCGCCCACCGCGTCGAAGCCGTCCATCTCCAGCAGCCCGCACATGGCGCTCAGGCTGTTCGGCGCGTCGTCCACCACCAGCACCCGGTTCATGGTCCCACGGGGAGCCTGAGGGTGATGGCCGAACCGGTCCCGGCGCCTGCCAGGACCAGCTCGCCGCCGTGCGCGCGCGCCACGTCCCGGACCAGCGCGAGCCCCAGCGCGGCGCGCGCCGCCGCTGGATCTCCGGCCGTGCCGAACAGCGCTCCCGCGTCCTCCGCTCTCCCCTCGAGGAGGGTGAGCACCACCGCGCCTCCCGACACGCTGGTCCGGAGCCCCACCGCCGTGCCGGCCGGCGCCGCCTCCACCGCTCCCCGCACCAGGACGCGCAGCGCGCGCTGCAGGAGCAGCGGATCGCCGACCACCGGCCCGAGCGAGCCCTCCGGCGGCAGCTCCACGCGAACCCCCCGCGCGCCGGCCAGCGGCGCCAGCTCGGCGGCCGCCACGTGCAGGAGCCCCGCCAGGTCCACCCGCTCGCGCCTCAGGCTCCGGGTGGCGTCCCCGGCGCGCTCCACGTACGAGCCGAGCTGCGCGTCGGCCCGCGCCGCCTCCGCCTCGATGGTGCGAGCCAGGTCCACGACCACCTCGCTCCGGGGGAGCGCCTGCGCCGCCTTCCGCACCATGGCGGCGCGGAGCGAGATGGCGTGGAGCGGTCCGCGGATCTCGTGCGCCAGCGCGCGCGACAGCGCCGCCAGGCCCAGCGAGTCATCCTCGCGCTGCGCCAGCTCCTGCAGCGCCGCCTTCCGCTGCCGGATCTCCTCCCACTCCTTGTCCAGGCGCCGCCGCGCGTCCCAGAAGAAGGCCGCCGAGAAGCCCGCGATCAGCAAGGACGTCGAGAAGCCGCGCAGGAGGTACGGCCACTGGAGGCTTCCGGTGACCAACCCCGCGGTGTGGAACAGCACCTCCCAGAGCAGGATCACCGTGGCCGCGAGCGCCATCGTCGCCGCCAGGCCCAGGAAGACCAGCCGCCTCAGCGAGCGGAAGTACACCGCTTGCCTTGGATCAAGCGCGCTCGCGGCTCGGCTCTGACGTTCCGGGTCCAATGGATCCACCCCTCGCAAACGGCGGGCCGCGCGCAGACCCCACGCGCGGGCGGCGAGGGGCGCCACGTTTGCGCGGAGGGGGGGAAGCGCCGCTGGCTTTACGCGGGAACCCTTCTTGCTTGCTCCCTCCCCGTGCCCTCCCGGTCCCTGGTACGGCCCCTGGCGATCGCCGCGCTGTGGCTGGGGTGCGCGTGCTCCGGGGAGGGCGGGGAGCCACCCGGGCGAAGCTTTCTCCCGCGTGGGCCGCCGGTCGGCTGGGGCGAGGTGGACGTCCCGCGCCGGCCCTCGCAGGCCGATCCCTCCGCAGAGGCCACCTACGCCGGCGCCTGCGCGCCCTGCCACGGCGCGGGGGGCGACGGGTGGGGGCCGCTCGCTTCGAACCTCCGCGTGCCGCCGGCCGACTTCACGCGCGGGGACTTCAAGCTCAAGAGCACGGTGGACGGAGCGCCGCCTCACCCGAGCGATCTGTTTCGCACCATCACGGCGGGGATCCCCGCCTCGGGGATGCCCTCGTTCGCGCACCTCCCCGCGGGCGCGCGCTGGGCGCTCGCCATGCGCGTGGCGTCGTTCGCCGGCCTGGAGGCGGATGGGCGCGCCACCCAGGACGCGCTCCATCCGCCGGAGCGCGCCGACCCGGCCGGCGGCGAATACTGGTACGCGCAGGCCGGGTGCGCGGCGTGTCACGGCGCGAACGGGCGGGGCGCGAGGGCGGGGGTGCCAGACTGGGGGCTCGGCCCGGGTGCGTTCAAGGGCGGCGCGGCACCGCGGGACGTCTTCCGCACGCTGCAGACCGGGATGCAGGGGTCGGCCATGCCGTCCTACGCCGGGTCGGGCTTGAGCCCCGGGGCGCTCTGGGCGATCGCCCAGTACGTCTCGGCGCTGGCGGAGCGCGCCGGCCTCGAGCGCGCGGCGGAGTGGGAGCGGTTCCTGGCCGAGCTGCCGCTGTCGCAGGCCGGTCCGGCGGGGAAGGCGCTCCCCTCGCTCTGGCGGCGCTTCGCGCTCAACGGGCGGGAGGGGTGCCTCCGCTGCCATCCTTTCGGCGAGCCGATCAACGAGCGGATGCAGCCCGCGCTCCTGGCCATGTCCGGCGGGCAGCCGGGAAAGGCGTGCGCCCTCTGCCACCGCGGGGACCCGGACGCGAGGACCTTCGGCGCCGCCCACCGGGGGCTGATCGCCGACCCCGGCAGCCTGTGGGTCACCGGGCTGGGGCTGGGCTGCGCGCAGTGCCACGCCGAGCCTGGCTCGCTGGCGACCTTCCAGGGGAAGCCGCTCCCGGTGCCCGCGGGTGGTTCGCTGATGAACGTGGTCTCGAGGCTGAGCGATCCGACCGGGTCCACCGGCTCCGGCCACGCCTACCGGGTTCCGCGGAGCCTGATGGCCGCCGAGGTGGGAAAGGCGACCAAGGCGATGGGCGCCTTCACGGGCGCGGCGTCGCCGTACTCCGACGTCGTGATGGACGACCCGGACGGCGCGGTCCCGGTCGCCGGCGGCAGCGCCTACCGGGAGTGGGTGGCGCGGGCGCTGGACCGTGGCTTCCTCCAGCGCCTGGAACGCACCGAGGCGGTCCCCACCTACGCGGCCGCCCTCGCGCGGTACGGGTCGCCGGAGAAGGCCGCCCTCGCCGACTCGCTCCGCAAGCTGTGCCTTCGCTGTCACCTGTGGAACCGCGGCCTGCCCGGAGGCGGCGCGCGCAGCCGGGGCGAGGGGTGCTCGGCGTGCCACGTGCTCTACGCGCCGGACGCGCCGCTCGACGCGAACGGGCGGGCGCACCCCAGCGCGCACCGCATCACCGCGCAGATCCCCGGAGCGCAGTGCGCGCACTGTCACTGGTCCGGCCGGCAAGCGCAGTTCGCGGACATCCACAACCAGCGCGGGATCGACTGCGCTGATTGCCACGGGTCCGCGGACGTGCACGGGGACGGCAACGTCTACACGACCATGCACACGCAGGTGGAGACGGCCTGCGAGGACTGCCACGGGACCGGCGCCGCCTACCCGTGGGAGCTCCCCGTGGGCTACGGGACGCCGGTCCCCTCCTCCGGGGCGCGCGGCACCGCGCGGGAGGGCGGGGCCGAATACCTGCTCTCCTCGCGCGGCAACGCCAGGGCCAACCTCCGGCGGAGCGGCGACGCGGTGCTCCTCGCCACGCTCCAGGGGAAGCAGCTCCCGGTCCCGCTGCTGAAGGGCCGGCCCGGCGCGCACCTCGTCCATCCCGGCACGGCGCTCGCGTGCGCGGCGTGCCACGTCCCGGCGGTGGCGCGGTGCATGGGATGCCACGTGGATTACGACGCGCGGGGGTCGCAGCTCGACTTCGTGGCGAGCGCCGCCGCGCGCCAGGGGCCTCTGCAACCGCCCGCGCGCGCGGAGACGCCCGGGCGGGCGGGCTTCCCGCTCAGCCGGCGCGCCCGCTTCGAGCCCCCGCTCGCGGTGGACCGGCGCGGCCAGGTGACGCCCATGCTCCCCGGGTGCGCGACGAGCCTGACCGCGCGCGTGTCCGGCGAGGCGGATCCGGTCGATCGCCGCGCCTTCCAGGCCGAGCTGCAGCCGGTGCTGCACCAGACCGGCCCGCGCGCCCGGAGCTGCCCCAGCTGTCACGGGCCCAGCGGGCTCCCGGACCCGGTCCGTTCGCTCCTGGACCAGGCCCACGTCGACCCGGCCGCGCTGGTGCAGGCGCGAGCGTGCCGGGATCCGCGGGGCCAGGGCGCCACACCTCCGGAGTGCCTCGGGTGCCACGAGGGGCGGCGCCGCTGAGCGCGGGGGCGAGTCGCCGGGGCGCACGTGCCGCCGCGGAGGCGCAGCTGGAGATCGCCGCCGCCGGGGAGAGGCCATCGGTGGACGCTCCGCCCCCGGGGTCGCTGGCTTTCCGCCCGTCGCGGCACTACTCATCAGGAGTGGACGAGGTCGACACCCCGCTGCAGGTGAGGACGCGCCGAGCCCGGCAGTTGCTCGTGCGGGCGCTGGAAGCGGAGCCGCCACGGCTGGACGCGGCCGCCCTGGGCATCGCCGCGCTGGAGCGGCCGGACCTCGACTTCCGCCGGTGTGAGCGGGCCCTCGCCGTGCTGTCCGACCGCGTCCGGGCCCGGCGCGCGGGGGACGGGTTGCTGGACGGCATCCAGGCCCTGCGCGGGGTGCTGGCGGACGAGGAGGGGTTCCGCGGCACCGTCGAGGCGGACTACCAGAACCCGGAGAACAGCTTCCTGGACCAGGTGCTGGAGCGGAAGGTGGGGATCCCCATCACGCTCTCCGTCCTCTACCTGGAGGTGGCGCGGCGGGCGAAGGTGCCGCTGTTCGGCGTCTCGTTCCCGGGGCACTTCCTGGTGGCGGGGGAGATGGACGGGCACCGCAAGCTGGTGCTGGACCCGTTCCACGGCGGGGCGCTGCTGACGGAGACCGGCTGCGAGGACCTGCTCCAGCGGGTGGCGCCGCAGGTGAAGTTCAGCCCGGCGATGCTGGTGGCGGCGTCCGTGCGGACCATCTCGTACCGGATGCTGAACAACCTGAAGCGGCTGTACCTGGACAAGGGCGACGGCGACCGCGCGCTCGGCGTGGTGGACCTGATGCTCACGCTGGCGCCGGACCACCCGGGGGATCTGCGGACGCGCGCCGCCATCCTCTCCGCGCTGGGGGCGTACCGCGCGGCGCTGCGCGACGTGGAGCGGTGCCTGGAGCTCTCGCCGGACGCGCCGGACCACGACTCGCTGACGATGACGGCCAAGGCGCTCCGGCACCGGGTGGAGCTGTTGAATTAGGATGGAGAGGCCATGAGACGCCCATCTGACAGACCGGCCACCTTCAAGGATCTGGAGACGGTCCCCGAAGGGAAGAACGGCGAGATCGTCGACGGCACCTTGTATGTGTCGCCTCGGCCGGCGCCCATCCACGCGATCGCCAGTTCCGCGCTGGGGTTCGAGCTGGGTGGGCCCTTCCAGCTCGGGCGAGGGGGCCCTGGTGGGTGGTGGATCCTGGACGAACCCGAGCTCCACCTCGGCGACGACGCCATGATCCCAGACCTGGCCGGCTGGCGCCGCGAGCGGATGCCGATCCCTCCGAAGGAGGCGGCGTTCACGTTGGCGCCCGACTGGATCTGCGAGGTGCTCTCGCCGTCCACATCGCGATTGGACCTGGTGAAGAAGCTACCCAGGTACGCGCGAAACGGCGTGCAGCACGCGTGGATCATCAACCCGCTCGAGAAGACGCTCCAGGTCTACCGGCGCGCCGAGTCGCTCTGGACCTTGGTGTCGAGCTTCGGAGGTGATGACAAGGTGCGCGCGGAGCCGTTCGATGCCATCGAGATCGACCTGGCGAATCTCTGGGGACCCGAGGCTCCGGAGACGTGAGCGGCCCTCGCCCCTGGAAGAAAACGAAGGAGGGCACCCCTCGCGACTACCGGATCTTCCGCGTGCGTGAGGACGAGGTGAAGGATCCGCGCAACGGCTCCCTCCACGTGCGCGTGTACATCGACTCCGTCGACTGGGTGAACGTCATCCCGGTCACCGACGCCAGTCAGGTGGTGCTCATCCGCCAGTTCCGATTCGGCACCTGGTCCAACACGCTGGAGATCCCCGGCGGGATGCTGGAGCCGGGCGAGGACGCCGCCGCCGCCGCCGCGCGCGAGCTGGAGGAGGAGACCGGCTACCGCGCCAGGGAGATGAAGCCCCTGGGCTGGGTGCACCCCAACCCCGCCGTGCAGGGGAACCGCTGCCACTCCTTCCTCGCCCTGGGCTGCGAGAAGGTCCACGGCGGCCACCCCGACGCGGGCGAGGACATCCAGGTCGAGCTGCGCGACCGCGCCGACGTCCCGGAGCTCATCCGCGCGGGCCAGATCACCCATTCGCTGGTGGTCTGCGCGTTCCACCTCGACGCGCTCACCCGGCGGTGAGCACCACCCGCCCCGCCACCTTCCCCGACTCCATCTCCTGGTGCGCCCGCGCCGCCTCCCGCAGCGGCACCCGCAGCACCTGGTGCGCCGCCAGCGCCCCCTGCGCCGCCAACCGGGCGATCTGCTGCACCGAATCCGACAGCGCGTCGCGCGTCAGCGTCTCCGACGAGTAGCCGGTCAGCGTCACCGGCCCCATCAGGTCCCAGGCGGAGAAGCTCACCTCTCCTCCCGACGTCCCGCCCACGAACACCAGCCTCCCGCCCGGCCGCAGGAGCGACACGCTCTCCCGGAACGTCGCCTCCCCCACCAGGTCCAGCACGCCGTGCACCGGGTCCACCTGCTTCGCCCAGTCCGGCCCGCGCGTGTCCACCACCTGCTTCGCCCCGCACCGGCGCATCAGCTCGAACTTGGCCGGGCTGGTCCCGGTGGCGATGGGCACGCCGCCCGCGGCGCGGATCATCTGGACGGCCATCGTCCCCACCGCGCTGGACCCACCCTGCACCAGCACCCGGTCCCCGGGCTGCACCGACAGCACCCGCAGCCCCTGCTCCGCGGTCACCGCCGGCAACCCGAACGTCCCCGCCAGCTCCGTGTCCAGCCCGTCCGGGATGGGCGCCAGCACGCCCGCGTGCACGCAGACGTGGCTCTGGTAGCCGCCCGGCCGCACCCCGTGCACGCCGCCCAGCCGCTGCATCATGGTGATGACCCGGTCCCCCGGCTTCACCGAGGTGACGTTGGCGCCCACCTGCTCCACCACCCCCGCCACCTCCAACCCCGGCACGTAGGGGAAGACGCCGCTCATCACCGCCCACTTGCCGGAGCGGATGAACAGGTCCGCGCGGTTCACCCCCGACACCACCGACCGCACCACCACCTCGTCCGGCGGCGGCGCGTGGTCCGGCAGCTCCACCGGCGCCAGCACCTCGGGCGGCCCGTGCCGCTCCATCTGGACGGCGAGCCGCATCTAGTGGGTCCTCGGCCCGCCCGGGACCTTGCGCAGCGTCCCCGAGTCCCGCAGCGACTTGATGTCCGCCATGATCGCCCGGCACTCCTCGTCCGAGTTGTAGAAGTGCGGCGAGATGCGGATGCCGCCCTGCGGCCGCCAGTCCACCACGAAGCCGCGCTCGATCAGCCGCTGGCAGGCGTCCTCCGACCCCTCGAAGTCCACGCACACCGTGTTGCCGCGCCGGTGCGCCGCGCGCGGCGTCTGCACGCTCAGCCCCTGTTCGTCCGCCAGCGCCATCAGCAGCGACGTCTGCCGGAGCGACTTCTCGCGGATCGCCGCCACCCCCACCTTCGAGATGATCTCGTAGCCGGCGCGCGCCGAGTACAGGGCGGGGACGGACGGCGTGCCGCCCATCCACCGGTGCGCGTCCTCCGCCGGGTCCACCTCGCCGAAGCGGAAGTCGAACGGGTGCTTGTCGGAGAACCACCCGGTGACGCGCGGGCGCAGCCGCCGGGTGACCTCCGGGTGCGCGTAGAGGAAGCACGCCCCCGGCCCGCCGCACAGCCACTTCACCGACCCGCCCACCAGGAAGTCCACCCCCAGCGCTTGCACGTCGATGGGGACCGCGCCGGTGCCCTGGTACGTGTCCAGGATGACCAGCGCGCCCTTGGCGTGCGCGGCGTCGATGATCGGCTTGGGGTCGATCAGCCCGGAGGAGCGGAAGAGCACCAGGTCCAGCGCCACCGCCTGGGTGCGGTCGTCGATGGCGGCGACCAGGTCCTCCGTCTCGACGTTGAGCCCGCCGTCGCGGGACCTCACCACGTGGACCTCGGCGCCGCGGTCCTTCTGCGCCATCCAGTTGTAGATGACGGAGGGGAAGTTCAGCTCGGTGGTGACGACCTTGTTCCGCTTCCCGCCGAAGTCCAGCGCGGAGATGACGATCGACGTCAGCGTGGAGACGTTCTGGTGCATCGTCATCGTGCCCGGCGGCGCGCCCACGATGCTCCCCACCATGTCCGCGGTCTTCTGGACCATGGGCAGCCACTCGCGCCAGGCCACCACGCCCTCGGTGGCCCAGGTGTCCGCGTAGGACTTCAGGTGCTCGTAGACCTTGCGCGGCATGGCGCCGAGCGAGTTGTTGATCAGGTAGCCGGCCTTGCGCTCGA
Organism: Myxococcaceae bacterium; assembly: GCA_035637895.1. Taxonomy (GTDB): domain Bacteria; phylum Myxococcota; class Myxococcia; order Myxococcales; family Myxococcaceae; genus DASRBA01. The sequence goes on along the minus strand of DASRBA010000063.1, from coordinate 8,171 downwards.
GGATGGGGAATTCGGAGCGCCAGGCGAGCAGGGGGTCGGACGGGGCGGCGGCCATGCGCGGCTGACTACCACGGTCACTCCTCGCGGTGCACGAAGAGCAGCCCGTCGTCGGCCTCGTCCAGCTCCAGCGCCGCGCGCGTGCGCAGGTCGATCACCTGGTCGTCGCAGGCCAGCCAGGGCGCGTTCCAGGTGAGGCGGCGCACGGCGTCGCACCCCGGCACCTCCTCGACAGTCCCCTTCGGCGTGCGCCACAGGAGCGGGCCCGCCGGGCTCCCGCGGTGCGTCTTCTGGTACAGCCGGACGCCGGACAGCTTGAACTGCTCCCAGAAGATGAACATGTCCTCGTCGAACCGGCCGGTGCGCGCCTTCAGCGCTCGCGGGAGCGGGTCCTCCACGTCCTCGCGCTCGCCGATGCCGACGAAGTCGTGCCGCGTGGTGCGCGGGCCCAGGTCCTCCGGGTCCAGCAGGTCCGAGACGCCGTCGTCGTCGTCGCCCGGCTCGTAGTCGCGGGTGGCGATGATCTTCCACTCGCCGCCGTCCAGGCGCAGCACCACCGCGCGCTCCATGTCGTCCGGGACGGGGAGCTCCTCGATGCCCCCGTCCTCCATCTCCGCCATCATCGTCTTCGGGTGGCTGGGCAGGAGCGGCCCGGTGGCCACCGCCGCCGGCGCGCCGCGGACGAACCCGTAGTCGTTCGCGTCCAGCGCGTTGCCCGGCGGCGGCAGCACCTCCTCCCGCCGCGGGCGGAACCGCACCCAGGTGACCGGCCCGTTGCGCTCGCGCTCGTGCCAGAGCAGCAGCGCCCCGCCCCGGTCGACGGCGTACGACGGGCACTCCGCCTCCGGGTTGGTGAGCCGCACCGGGTGGCGCGCGAGGAGGTCGTCCGCGTAGAGCGCGCACTTCCCGTACCGGCGACTCGCGTACGTCACCGTCGATCGCGCCGGCTTCTCGGGGAGCGCGCCCAGCTCGTCCGGCGGAGGTTCGTCGACCTCGGGCGACGCGGCCGCTGCTGGCCCCGCGTCCTCGCCCGCGTCCGGCACCGCGACGCCGGCGTCCGCGGCCGGGGCGGGGTGGTCGCAGCCGCGGCACGCCGCCGCCATCGCCATCACCACCGCCGCGGCCAGCGCTCGTTGCATGCCCGCGCTTGTAGCCAAAAATACGGCGCCGCACCTCGCCGGGGTCGAAGGCGAGGTGCGGCGCCAGCACATCACTGCCGCGAGGCTCCTAGAACACCACGGTCGCGGTGGGGGAGCAGTACGAGGTGCCGTGCTGGCACACCTGGTACGTGAACGTTCCCTTCTTCGGCACGGTGGTGCGCTCGGCGCCGTCGTTGGGCGTGTTGGCGAGGAGCAGGCCGTTCCGGTACAGGTCCACCGTGCTCGAGGTGGCGCCGGACCAGGCCAGGTCCACCGTCATCGTGCCCTTGATCTTGGAGGTGGTGGCGCTGAGGGTGATGATCGGGATGGGCTGCACGGTGACCGTCTTGGTGACGGTGCTGTAGAAGCCCTGGGTGTCGTACACGAACAGGTTCACCTCGTAGGTGCCCGCCGCGGCGTAGGCGTGGACGGGGTTCTGCACCGACGAGTAGTACCCGTCGCCCAGGGTCCAGCCCCAGTAGACGATGGTGCTGTCCGGGGCCGTGCTGGTGTCGGTGAACGTGCAGGAGAGGATGCCGCACGACGCTTCGAACGACGCCACGGGCGGCGCCCCGATCAGGAAGACGGTCTGCGACGACGACCCGGTCAGCCCCTGGCTGTCGTGCACCACCAGCGTCACGGTGTGCGGGCCCGCGTAGACGAAGTCGTGGTGCGGGTTCTGCTCGGAGGAGGAGGTGCCGTCACCGAAGTCCCAGGCCCAGCCCACGATGGTGCTGTCCAGGTCGGTGCTGGCGTCGGTGAAGTCGCAGGACTTCCCGCTGCAGGAGGGATAGAACGAGCTGACGGGCGGGTACTTGGGCGGGCCCACCAGGAACACCACGTCGTCGCGGTCGCTGTAGAACCCGTCGTCGCAGGTGGTGGGGATGCCGCCGTAGCGGAAGTTGGCGCGCACGCCTTCGAAGTTGGAGGCGGACTCCGGCACCGTGAACTGGGCGGACAGGACCTGCTGGCCGCCCGCCGCCGGCGTGAGGGTGGTCACGTACGTCCAGTCCTGCGACGGGGCGTTGGAGGCGTAGAACAGATCGAGCGCGTCCTGCGACCCGTCGGCGAAGGCCCACACGGTGACGTCCACCTGCGCCGTCTTGCCCGGCGCCAGCGGAGACCCGTCCAGGGTGTGGACGCGCACCCGGTCGATCGACTCGTCCAGGTGGAACGAGCCGAAGGGGCCGTCGATGCACTGGCTGTAGACGGTGTTGGGCGTGTTCGGCTCCGGGCCCAGCGGGCCACGGCCGATCACCTCGGAGGAGGTGTCACAGAGCGAGGAGCCCTCCGGGCAGAGCGGCACCTGGAGGGTGGGGTCCCAGGTCGCGTTGCCGGGGTTGGACACGGTGATGGTGACGGCCGCGCTCTGGCCCGAGTTGCCCTCGGCGTCGAAGGCGCGGGCCTTCACCGCGTGCGGGCCGTCCCCCACGAGGAACGAGCTCCAGGTGGCCGTGTACGTGCCGGTGCCGGTGCCGTCGTCCGTGCCGCTGCCCACGAGCGTCCCGTCCACGTAGAAGGTGACGCCCAGCACGCCCACGTCGTCGGAGGCGGTGGCCTTCAGCGCCACGGAGTCGCCGCTCACGGCGTCGCCGTCGGCGGGCGCGAGCAGCGAGACGGCCGGCGGGGTGGTGTCGCCGCCGCCGGTGCCGCCGATCCACTTCTCGTAGAGGAGCAGGTTGGGAGAGCCCGCGCCTGGGTTGGAGACGAGCTCCATGCCGGCGTGGTCGGTCAGCGCGGAGGCCACCTCGGCCGGGGTCGCGTTCGGGTTCAGGCCCAGGTACAGCGCCGCGGTGCCGGCCACGTGCGGGCTGGCCATCGAGGTGCCGCTGATGGTGTTGGTGGCGGTGTCGCTGCTGTTCCAGGCGCTGAGGATGGCCACGCCGGGGGCGAAGATGTCCACGCAGGTGCCGAAGTTGGAGAAGTACGCGCGGGAGTCGGTGTTGTCGGTGGCGGCCACGGTGATCGCCGCCGGGGTGCGCGCGGGCGAGAACTGGCACGCGTCGGCGGCGCTGTTGCCGGCCGCCACCGCGTACACCACGCCCGAGTTGACGGAGGCCGCGACCGCGTCGTCCAGCGCCTGCGCCGCGCCGCCGCCGAGGCTCATGTTGGCCACCGCGGGGAGGACGCGGTTGGCGGTCACCCAGTCCACGCCCTCGATGACGCCGGAGAGGGTGCCGGAGCCCTCGCAGCTCAGCACGCGCACCGCGAACAGGTTGACGTCCTTGGCCACGCCGTAGGTGGCGCCGCCGATGGTGCCGGAGACGTGGGTGCCGTGGCCGTGGCAGTCGATGCCGTTCTGGCCGTCACCGACGGAGTCGTGGCCGACCTGCGCGCGCCCGCCGAAGTCCTGGTGGGTGATCCGGATGCCGGTGTCGATGACGTAGACGTTCACCCCGGCGCCGGTCGTGTTGTACGTGTAGAGCTGGTCCAGCACGCCGGCCCGGTGGTCGATGCGGTCCAGGCCCCAGGACGGGTTCGTCTGGGTGGTCTCCAGGTGGACCACGCCGTCTTGCTGGATGTACTTCACCCGCGGGTCCGCCATCAGCTTTCCGAGCGCGTCCGACTTGGCGCGGACGACGTAGCCGCGGAGGGCGCGCTCGTACGCGTGCATCAGCTGGCCGCCCGAGGCGGTCACCTGCTCGGAGGCGATGGAATTCACCGCCGCGCTCCCGTCCTTGAGCACGACGATGTACTGGTCCTGGATGGGCTCCTTGGCCGGGTAGACCTTGATGGCGTGGTTCGGTGTCACCGATACCGCGGACGTCGACCTGGCGATGGCCTTGTCTTGGGTGGAGGAGGGCTGATTCGAGCAGGCCACGAGCGTGGCGCTGGCAAGCGCGGCAAGGACTGCGATGCGTGTCATGAGACTCTCGGTTCGGGAAGGAAGGGTGATGCCCGGGCCCCCGGCGGGACCGGCGTGCGTGAGTCAGCCGCGCGCTGAGGCAACGAACGTGCCTGTCCGCTCGCTCCGCCAAGTGCCGGGACGCACGGGTGTTGCGCGCGAGCATGCGCAGCGGCGGGCACAACTCCACTGCACATTCATGGCGCGGATGTCACAGTGCTTCTGCCGAGAGCAGAACGAAAACCGCGCGCGCCGCTCCGGCGTACCGGAAGGCAGGTCGTCCGGAACGGGAGCAGCGCTGCGTCATCGCGGCGCAGCGCTGCGCAAGAGTCTTCTCGCTGTCCGAATTCAGGTCAGCTGGTGCGGCGCCGGAGTCACTCGACGGGTTCGTCCGGGTCCTCTCGGCCCAGGGCGATCTGGATGGACGGATCGTCCTCCACTTCGGGGAGCATGCGACGTAACTCATCGAGGGTCCCAAAATCGATGACGCCCCATTCGCTACAGGCAGCAAGATAACCCAGCCACGCAATGGCATTGCGTTCTGGGATGTTTCCCTTGAAGTACGCCTTCTCATTGCCGATCCGAATGCGGAGTTGCTCCGCCACGAACCTGGCGTCCGGCGGCCATGCGGACCTACGGCGAAACAAGGCGAGGAATCGTGATGTCAAAGCCATCTCCCAAGACGCGAATCGTAAGGAGTCGCGAAAGCTTGTCGGCGGTGTAGGCGCGGCGGATCGCTTGCATCGCGAGCTTGGCAGTCAGGCCAGCCTGTCTTCGTCCATCGATGATGAGGTTCGGAGCTTGTCCGGCTCCTTCGAGGATGCGCCGGCACAGCGCGCCGGGGATATCCTTCGAGGTGAGCCTGGAGACGGTCTTGAGCTCGGTGGGGAGTCCGTCCACGAGGAAGTCGGCGGTCCGCTCTGCACCTTCCGCGAGCACGCGCACCGTGCGGCCCTCCCGGACGAGCAGGGTTGCGACCTCCAGTTCCTCGTAGCTGGCCACTCGACCTGCTTCGAAGATGAGCCGCCCGGCAGCCGGCGTGGACAACGGCGCCGCCAGGGGTATGCGCGCCCCTCCGAGCGCGAGAAAGGATTCGAAGAGGACGACCGACGCCGTCTTGGCATTTTCCCGCTCGAGCTCCAGAACCTTCCTGATTGCTTGGGTGACGCGAGGAGCGGTCCGCGGCGAGAGGATCGTAGGGAAGATGATCCCCAACTCGCCCCGGTAGTGGCCGTAGATCAGCAGGGTCGGGGGAAGGGGTAGTGCCCGAATTGCAGCGCGAGCGACCTCCTCTGACTGGTAAATCTGGCCGGTCAAGGCAACCTCTGTCTTGCCCAGAAACGGATCTACATCTGCCGACAAAGAAGAGCGGTCGATCCAGATACTTCGAATCGGGAGGCGAGTGGCAGGATCCAACTCCACATCTAAACGAATGGGCCCTCCCCAGGCCCCAAGCCCTACCCCATGGATGCGTTGCTCGACGTAATCCGGGTCTTGGCGAACGGCTTCCACTGGATCACGCGCCGGACCGGCGCTGACCGCGGAGGAAACCACGAGAAGCAGGGCCGAGAGGCATCCCATCGACCCAGATTCCTCCTCACTTCGTGGCGCGCGTCCAGGCGCCGGAGCGGCCGCCGCTCTTGTGGTCCAGCTGCACGCGCTCGATGACCATCCCGCGGTCCACGCTCTTGAGCATGTCGTAGATGGTCAGCGCCGCGGCCATCACCGCCGCCAGCGCCTCCATCTCCACCCCGGTGCGGTCCACCGTCTTCACCGTGGCGGCGATGTCCACCCGCCCGCCGCCCACCAGGCCGATGTCCACCGTCACGCTGGAGAGCGCGATGGGGTGGCACAGCGGCACGAGGTCCGGCGTCTTCTTCGCCGCCATCACCGCCGCCAGCTTCGCCGCCGCCAGCACGTCCCCCTTCTCCACGTCCTTGCGCCGGATGCGGCGGATGGTGGACGGCTGCATCCTCACCCGCGCGGTGGCGATCGCGATCCGCTCCGTCTTCTCCTTCGCCCCCACGTCCACCATCTTCATGGAATCACCCGATGGCCGCCGCGGCCGCCTGGAGCAGATCGTCCGCCACGTCGTCCGGATCCTCCAGCCCCACCGAGACGCGGATGAGGCTCTCCCGGATGCCGGCCGCCGCCCGCTCCTCCGGCGTCATCCGGCGCGCGCTGGCCGTGGCCGCGTGCATCACCAGCGTCGTCACGTCCCCCAAAGACGGCGCCGGCCGGCACAGCGCCACCTTCTCCAGGAAGCGGAACGCCTGCGCTCGCCCCGCGCCCTTCAGCTCGAACGCCAGCATCCCGCCGAAGCCGTGGGGCAGCATCCGGCGGGCGACCGCGTGCTGGGGATGCTCCGGCAGGCCGGGGTAGAGCACCCGCTCCACGTGCGGGGATGACCGCAGCCGCTCGGCGATCGACGCCGCGTGCGCCGAGTGCGCCGCCATCCGCACCGGCAGCGTCCGCACCCCGCGCAGGGTGAGCCACGCCTCGAACGGACCCAGCACCGCGCCGTGCAGCACCCGCGCCGCCTTCATCGGGCCGATGCGCGCCCTCGAACCGGAGACCGTCCCGCCCATCGCGTCCGAATGCCCGTTCAGCCACTTGGTGGTGCTCTGCAGCACCAGGTCCGCGCCGAGGGCGGCCGCGCGCTGCAGCGCCGGCGAGGGGAACGTCGCGTCCACCGCGAACGTCGCCCCGGCGTCGCGCGCCGCCTCCGCCAGCGCCGGCAGGTCGGGGACGGAGAGCAGCGGGTTGGAGACGCTCTCCGCCATCACCAGCCGCGGCTTCAGCGCGCGAAGCTCGCCCGGCGCCCCGGGCGCGGTCATCGGCCGCAGGTGCAACTCGGCGCCCTTCTCCTTCGCGAACGCCTTCACCAGCGCGAGCGAGGCGCCGTAGCCGTCGTTGGGGATCACCACCCGGTCGCCGGCCTTCAGCTCCAGCGACTCCAGCAGCGCCCTCAGCGCCGCCATCCCGCTGGGGAACGCGGCGCAGTCCTCCGTCCCCTCCAGCGCCGCCACCGCCTGCTCCAGCAACTCCGCGTTCTGCCCCTTGATGCGGGTGTACGTGTAGTCCTGGCCGTCCAGCGCCGCGTCCAGCGCGTCCGCCGCGTCGAAGTACGAGACGGAGGCGGTGAAGATGGGCGCCGAGAGCGGGATCGCGCGCGACCCCTCCACCCGCTCGCCCGCGTGCACCGCGGCGGTCTTCACGTTCACCTTCGCCTTCGCAGGGTCGCCCACCGCTCAGGCCTCGTGCTCGGTCATCCACCGTTCGGCGTCGATGGCCGCCATGCAGCCGGTCCCCGCCGCGGTCACCGCCTGCCGGTAGTAGTGGTCCTGCACGTCGCCGCAGGCGAACACGCCCGGGATGTTGGTGCGCGTGGAGCCGGGGACGGTCTTGACGTACCCGTTCTCCTGCAGGTCGATGGCGCCCTTCACCAGCTCCGTGTTGGGCACGTGCCCGATGGCGACGAACAGCCCCTGCGCCTGGACCTGCATCGTCTCGTTGGTCTTCAGGTTGCGGACCACCGCGCCGGTCATCTCCTTCCCGTTCCCCACCACCTCCTCCACCACCGTGTTCCAGATGGGCGTCACCTTCGGGTTCTCCAGCACGCGCTTCTGCATGATCTTCGAGGCGCGCAGCGTGTCCCGCCGGTGGAGGAGGGTGACCGTCTTGCACATCTTGGTGAGGTAGGACGCCTCCTCCATCGCGGTGTCCCCGCCGCCCACCACCAGCACGTCCATGTTCTTGTAGAAGGCGCCGTCGCAGGTGGCGCACGCGGAGACGCCGCGGTTCTTGTAGAAGTCCTCGCCCTTGACGTCGAGGTACTTGGCGGTCGCGCCGGTGGCGATGATCACCGTCCGCGCCTCCAGCGCCTGCGACTCGCCCTGGACGTGGAACGGGCGCTTGCTGAAGTCGATCTTGGTGACGTTCTCCATGAACATCTTGGTGCCGAAGCGCTGGGCCTGCTTCTGGAAGCGCTCCATCAGCTCCGGGCCGGTCACCGCCTCCGGGAACCCCGGGTAGTTCTCCACGTCGGTGGTGATCATCAGCTGCCCGCCGGGGACGCGGGCCGGGTCGTGCTCGGCGGGGCCGCCGGCGAACATCACCGGCTCCAGGTTCGCCCGCGCCGCGTAGATCGCCGCCGTGTAACCGGCGGGGCCAGATCCCACGATGCAGAC
>DASRBA010000062.1:0-2170 GCA_035637895.1 Myxococcaceae bacterium | reverse complement strand
CCCGCGGGTGACGGTGGTGAAGTCCGCCGACCGCGCCGCCTACGCGCAGGTGCTGGCCGGCTTCTCCTCCGAGCTGCGCGCGAAGGTGGAGGAGATCGACCTCGACGAGAAGCCGGAGACGGATCCGCGCGCCATCCTCCGCGCGCTGCAGCCCATCGCCACCTCCCGCCCGAAGCTGGTGCTGGCCATCGGCCCCACCGCCGCCGCGACGGTGCGCAAGGTGGTGCCGGACGTGCCGGTGATCTTCACCATGGTGCCGTACTACCAGCGCTACGGACTGGAGGCGCCCAACGTCACCGGCATCGCGCTCACCACCGACTTCGCCACCCAGTTGGACGCGCTCAAGGGCGCCTTCCCCAACGTGAAGCGGGTGGGCCTGCTGTTCGACCCGCGGCTGTCCGCCAAGGTGGCGGCGGAGGCGCGGGCGGCGGGCGAGAAGCTGGGGTTGTCCATGGTTCCGGTGGAGGCCGAGGGCGCCCGGGCGGAGAAGGCCATCTCCACCGCGCACGGGCGGGTGGACGCGATGCTGATGCTCGCGGACAAGACGGTGGCCACCGCGCAGGTGGTGCGGCGGCTGATCGCCTTCTGCGAGTCGGAGAAGCTGCCGCTGCTGGCCATCTCCGCCAGCCAGGTGAAGGAGGGCGCCACGCTCTCGCTCTCCGCCAACGCCACCGCGCTGGGCGCGCAGGCCGGGCGGGTGGCGGCGCGCATCCTCCAGGAGCACGTCGATCCGGGGACGATGCCGGTGGCGCAGCCGGAGGTGCTGGAGCTGTCCGTCAGCCTCGGATCCGCCCAGCGGTTGACCGGGAGCTGCGACGGGTCGCTGGAGCTCTTCCGCTACGCCGCCCGGAAGGGCTACCCGGTGAAGGTCTTCGAATAGTGCTAGACGGCGGGGCGTGATCGACCGCTACAGCAGACCGGAGATGGCCGCCCTGTGGTCGGCGGAGGCCAGGCTGCGCCGCTGGCGCGACGTGGAGCTGGCGGCGCTGGAGGGGATGGTGAAGGCGGGGATCGCGCCGGCCGACGCGCTGAAGGAGTGCCGCGAACGGGCCGGCGACTTCACCGCCGGGGACGTGGCGCGGATCGACGAGATCGAGAAGACCACCAAGCACGACGTCATCGCCTTCCTCACCTTCATGGAGCAGCGCATCGGCGCTCAGGCGCGCTGGCTCCACCTGGGGATGACGTCTTCGGACGTGCTGGACACCGCGCTGGGGATGACGCTGCGGGACGCGGGGAAGCGAATCCTCTCGGGGGTGGCGGGCGCCATGGACGCGGCGAAGCGGCGCGCGCTGGAGCACCGGCGGACGCCGATGATCGGCCGCAGCCACGGCATCCACGCCGAACCCATCACCTTCGGCCACAAGCTGGCCATCTGGTACGACGAGCTGCGCCGCCACGCGCAGCGCCTGGAGCGCGCGGTCGAAGTGGTGTCGGTCGGGAAGATCTCGGGCGCGGTGGGGACGTTCGCCCACCTGCCGCCCGCGGTGGAGGAGCACGCGTGCGCGTCGCTGGGTTTGAAGCCCGCCCCCGCGTCCAACCAGATCGTCCAGCGCGACCGGCACGCGGAGTACTTCAACGCGGTGGCCCTCTGCGGCGCCTCCATCGAGAAGTTCGCGGTGGAGATCCGCCACCTCCAGCGCACCGAGGTGCGCGAGGCGGAGGAGCCGTTCACGCAAGGGCAGAAGGGCTCCTCCGCGATGCCGCACAAGCGCAACCCCATCCTCTCCGAGAACCTGGCCGGGCTGGCGCGCCTGCTGCGCGGCTACGCGGTGAGCGCCATGGAGGACGTGGCGCTCTGGCACGAGCGGGACATCTCCCACTCCTCGGTGGAGCGGGTGATCGGCCCCGACGCCACCGTGCTGATGGACTTCATGCTCCACCGCTTCACCCGATTGATCGCCGACCTGCGCGTCTACCCGGAGCGGATGAAGGAGAACCTCCAGCTCACCGGCGGGATGTGGAGCTCCGGGTCGCTGCTGGTGGAGCTGGCGAAGCGCGGGATGGACCGGCAAGCGGCGTACGTCATCGTCCAGCGCAACGCGATGAAGGTCTACGAGCAGGGCGCCGACTTCAAGGACGCGCTGCTGGGCGACGAGGAGCTGCGGGGGAGGCTGTCGCGCGAGGAGATCGAGGCCTGCTTCTCGCTGGACCATCACCTGCGGCACGT
>DASRBA010000061.1:0-7279 GCA_035637895.1 Myxococcaceae bacterium | reverse complement strand
CGATCATTGCCGGCAGCCCTCGATGCTCGGTGGGAAAACGCGGGTCTTCTTCGACAGAGCAGGCCCGGGTGTCAAGGAGTTCGTGGGTTGAGCGTGTCCAACGATTCCCGACAGGCGTCCCTGGTGGATCGAGCCGTGAAGGTGTTCCAACAGGGGGGCCTGGTCGCTATTCCCACCGAGACCGTCTACGGCCTGGCGGCGGACGCCTCCAACGAGCTGGCGGTGCGCCGCATCTTCGCCGTCAAGGGTCGCCCGTCCTCCCACCCGCTGATCGTCCACGTCCCGGACGCCCAGGCGGCGCACGACTGGGCGGAGGTGGTGCCGCTGCGCGCCGCCACCCTGATGCAGGCCTTCTGGCCCGGGCCGCTCACCCTGGTGCTGCGGCGGTCGAAGCGGGCGCTGGACGCGGTCACCGCCGGCCAGGACACGGTGGCGCTGCGCGTGCCCAACCACCCGCTGGCGCTCCAGGTGCTGAGGGCGTTCGGCGGGGGGCTGGCGGCGCCCTCCGCCAACCGCCACGGCCAGGTGAGCCCCACCACCGCCGAGCACGTGTTCGCGGACCTGGGCGACGCGGTGGACCTGGTGATGGACGGGGGGCCCTGCGCGCTGGGCATCGAATCCACCATCGTGGACGCGCACGACCCGGGCCGGCTGGAGATCCTCCGGCCCGGCGGGGTGTCGAAGGAGTCGCTGGAGGCGGCGCTGGGCGAGCCCATCGCCGTGCGCGAGCAGTCCGGCGTCCGGGTGCCGGGCGCGCTCCAGTCGCACTACGCCCCGCGCGCCGGCGTGGTGGTGGTGGAGCGAGACCAGCTGCGCAACCGGGCGGAGGACGCGGCGCACTCCGCCCCGGGCTGGGTGGCGGTGGTCAGCCCCAACCCGGCGGACGCGCCGCGCGGCACGCTGCACCTGTCCATCGCCTCGGACCCGGCCGGCTTCGCGCGCGAGCTGTACGCCGTCCTCCGCGCCGCGGACGAGCAGGGCGCCGCGCTGATCGTCATCGCCCCGCCGGAGCCGGGCGGCCTGGGGCTGGCCATCCGCGACCGGCTGAAGAAGGCCAGCGCGCCGCGGCCGGGCTCGACGGACCCGGAAGGTGAGCCGGATTAGACGCCGCCGCCGCCGCGCTCGCGGACGGCCTTCACCTTCGCCTTCAGGTCCTCCAGCTGGAACACGCCGCGCTCCAGCAAGAGCTCCACCACCGCGCGCAGCGAGCCCACGTCGCTGGAGGAGATCTGCTCCAGGTGCTCCAGCCGCGCCGCCAGGCCCGCGATCTGCGGGTCGGTGGCGATCTGCTGGGAGAGGTTGCCCTGCATCGACCCCAGGTAGCTCTCCAGCCGCTCCACCCGCTTCGCCAGCGCCTCCAGCTCCGCGCTGCCGGCCACCGCGGGCGGTGTGGCTGGGGCGGAGACGGCGACCGCGACGGGAGCGGCGCCGGCCGCGCGGGCCGGGGGGTAGGGCGTGGGTTCGGCCAGCGACGCGGCGGTGAAGGCCTTCATCGGCCGCGGCGCCTCCGGGGTGGGTGAGGGCTTGGAGCCAGAGGGGCGCGCGGCGTCGGCCACCGTGGTGCGGACCGGCGTGAGCGCCTCCCCGTAGAAGTGGCGCCGGATGGCGGCGTTGATGGAGGCGGACGTGGCCACCGCCAGCTCGATGGTCATCCCCGTCAGCTTGGTGAGGTGGGCCAGGATCTCCTTGTTCTCCGGGTCGGAGGTGGCGACCTGGAGGGCCTTCTTCCGGGGGTCGCCGCCGACGGCGAGGACGCCGAACTGCTCGCACACCTGCACGCCCAGCGCGCGCACCACGTCCGCGTCCAGCGTCTCCTTCGCCGGGTCCACGAACCGGGCGCCCATCTGGTGCGCGTTGGCGCGCAGGAGCAGCTCCTCGGTGACGTAGCCCAGGTCCACGAAGATGCGGCCCAGGTTGCCGCCCCACTTCTTCTGCTCCTCCTTCGCGCTCTCGAGCTGCTCCTGGGTGATGGCGCCGTGGCGGAGGAGCAGCTCCTCCAGCCTCACGAACGGGCGCCGCGGTGCGGTCAAGGTCACCTCCGTCCCGCCGAGCACATCACCCCGCGGCGGCGCGCGCCAGCCGGACCACCTCCGCCACCCACGCGGGATGTGCGTTCAGGGACGGCACCAGCGTCAACCGCTCTCCGCCGGCGGCCTGGAACGACTCCAGCCCCCGGATGCCGATCTCCTCCAGCGTCTCCAGGCAGTCCGCCACGAACGAGGGGACCATGACGGCGAGGTTCTTCACCCCGCGCTTCGGCAGCTCGGCCAGGAGGACGTCCGTGTGGGGGCGGATCCACGGCGTCCGGCCCAGGCGGGACTGGAAGCCCACCGACGTCCGCTCGGGCGGGAGGCCCAGCCGCGCCGCCAGCTCGCGGGCGGTGTGGAAGGACTGCGCGCGGTAGCAGGTGGCATTCCCCCCGGTGAGCGCCGCGCAGCAGTCGGCGTCGAACCGGCAGGGCGCCGCGTCCCCGCCCGCGCTGCGCTTCACCTGCCGCTCCGGCAGCCCGTGGAAGGAGAACAGCACGTGGTCCGGCCTGGCCTCCGCCAGCGCCGGCCGCGCCACCTCCGCGAAGGCGTCCAGGAAGCCGGCGGCGTGGAAGAACGGCGGGACGACCTTCAGCGTCACCGGGTCCCACCCCTCCCCGGCCACCTCGTACGCCCGCGCCACGGTGGAGCCGGCGCTGGAGGCCGCGTACTGCGGATACAGCGGGAGCAGGGTCACCGACTCCACGCGCGCCTGCCGGAACGCGGCCATCGCCTCCGGGAGCGAAGGGCGGCCGTAGCGCATGGCCAGCTTCACCACGAAGTCGTCGCCCACCGCCGCCGCCACCGCCACCTCCAGCCGGCGCGAATGCAACAGCAGCGGGGACCCCTCCGGCCCCCAGATCTTCCGGTACGCCGCCGCGGAGCGCGACGGCCGGAAGGGGAGGATGACGAGGTTGAGCAGGAGCCACCGCCCGAGCGACGAGAGGTCGATCACCTTCGGATCGGAGAGGAACTCGCGCAGGTAGCGGCGGACCGCGGGGGGGGTGGGGGCGTCCGGCGTGCCCAGGTTGACCAGGAGCAGCCCGCGAGGCCGCGGCGGAGCGGCGCCCATCAGTGCAGCGCGTTCGGCTGGGTGAGCGCGAACTCGCCGATGCGCGCCTCGAACTGCGAGCCGTCCGGCCGGGCCATGAAGTAGCTGCCGCGCATGGAGCCGAACGGGGTGCGGAGCATCGCCCAGCTCTGGTACTGGAACTTCTCGCCGGGCGCCAGGAGCGGCTGCCGGCCCACCACGCCCTCGCCCTTCACCTCCTCCACCCGGCCGTTGGCGTCGGTGATGATCCAGTGGCGGCTGCGCAGCTGCGCGGGGGCCGAGCCGACGTTGGCGATCTCCACCGTGTACATGAAGGCGAAGTGGCCGGCCTCCGGGGCGGACCGCTCGGGCCAGAAGGCCGGCGTGACCGTGATCCGGATGCCGTCGGTGGTGGTGCTATTCATGCTCGTTCTTCTCCGGCGGATGCCAGATCTGGCTGGCCACCATCGCCGCCACCAGCACCACGGCGATGACGGTGAGCGACAGCCACTCCGGCACCTTCACGTGGACGATGCCGGCCAGCATCTTCGCCCCGATGAACGCCAGCACCGCGGACAGCCCCAGCTTCAGGTAGTGGAACTTGTCCATCAACGACGCGACCACGAAGAACAGCGAGCGCAGCCCGAGGATGGCGGAGACGTTGGCGGTGTAGACCACGAAGGCGTCGCTGGAGACGCCCAGCGCGGCCGGGATGGAGTCCAGCGCGAACAGCAGGTCCGTCCCCTCCACCACGCCCAGCACCAGGAAGATGGGGGTGACGCGGAGCTTGCCGCCCTCGCGGGTGAAGAAGTGGTAGTGCTCGGTGTCGGAGCGGGCCACCGGCAAGAGCCGTCTACCCCAGCGCAGGATGAAGCTGGACTCCGGGTTCACCTCGTCCTCCTCCTTCGAGAACGCCATCTTCACCGCGGTGTAGAGGAGGAAGGCGCCGAAGCCGTAGAGCAGCCATTCGAAGCGCTTCACCAGCGACGTCCCCAGGACGATCAGCGTGGCGCGCATCACGAACGCGCCCAGCACGCCCCAGAAGAGCACCCGGTGGCGGACCTGGGGCGCCACCTTGAAGAAGGTGAACACCAGCAGGAAGACGAACAGGTTGTCGACGGAGAGCGCGTACTCCAGCAGGTAGACGGTGACGAACTGGATGGCGGGCGTGCGGCCCTGAAAGCGCCAGACGCCGCCGGCCAGCAGCGCCGCGATGACCACGGTGAACCCCACCATGGTCGCGGCGCGGCGGGCGGTGATGCCGCGCTCGCCCCGGTTCACCAACCCCAGGTCCACGGCCAGCAGCGCCAGGACCACCACGTGAAAGCCGAGCCAGAGCGCCGGAGTCCCCACTGCGCCGGCACCGTAGCCCAAAACGCGCGCGCCGGAGTCGGCGACTTCCTTCAGGCCGGGGCGGCGCGCCGGAGCACCGCCAAAGACCGCGCGGGCAGCCGCACCTTCTTCGGCGCCGGGTGCGGCGGCGCGGGCTCGCCCGGGTGCGCGGTCTCCAGCACCACCTCCCACGGCCCGCCCCACTCCACCGCCGGCAGGGTGAACAGGTGGTTCTTCCCGTCCGCGTTGAGCAGCACCAGCAGCGTGTCGCCCACCACCGGCTTCCCCTCGGGGTCCACGAAGTGGAGCGCGTCGCCCCCCAGCATCATCCCCAGGCAGCGCAGGGACCCCTTCTGCCAATCCTCCGGGCCCATCTCCGCGCCGTCGGCCCGGAACCAGGTGGCGTCGACGAGCGCGGCGCCCGGCGGCCGCTCGCCGCGGAAGAACCGCTGCCGCTGCAGCACCGGCGACGACTTGCGCAGCCCGGCCAGCGCGCGCGCGAACGCCAGCATCGACCGCCGCCGGTCGTCCAGCTTCCAGTCCACCCAGGACATCTCGTTGTCCTGGCAGTAGGCGTTGTTGTTCCCGCGCTGGGTGCGGCCCATCTCGTCGCCGGCCAGGAGCATGGGCGTGCCCACCGAGCAGAACAGCGTCGCCAGGAGGTTCCGCTGCTGCTGCTCGCGCGCGGCGGCGATCTGCGGGTCGTCCGTCTCGCCCTCCACGCCGCCGTTCCAGGCGAGGTTGTTGGAGGTGCCGTCGCGGTTGTCCTCCCCGTTGGCCTCGTTGTGCTTCTGCTCGTAGGTGCACAGGTCGTGCAGGGTGAAGCCGTCGTGGCAGGCGACGAAGTTGATGGAGGCGGAGGGCCGCCGGCCGGAGAGGAGGAACTGGTCCGAGGACCCGGTGAGCCGGTAGCCCATCTCCGGCGCCTGGTGGGGCTCGCCGCGCCAGAACCGCCGCACGCAGTCCCGGTAGCGGTCGTTCCACTCGCTCCAGATGGTGGGGAAGCCGGACAGCTGGTAGCCGCCCTCGCCCACGTCCCACGGCTCGGCGATCAGCTTCACCCGCGAGAGCACCGGGTCCTGGTGCACCGCCTGGAAGAAGGGCGCGCGGGGGTCGAACGGCCCGCGCGCGCGGCCCAGGACGGTGGCCAGGTCGAAGCGGAAGCCGTCCACCTGGTACTCGACGGCCCAGTACCGCAGGCTGTCCATCACCATCTTCAGCGTCTGCGGGTGGCCCAGGTTGAGGCTGTTCCCGGTGCCGGTGAAGTCCAGGTAGTAGCGCGGGTCGTCCGGCTTGAGGTGGTAGTAGGACCGGTTGGCCAGGCCCCTCCAGCACAGCGTGGGCCCCATCTGGTTGCCCTCGCCGGTGTGGTTGTAGACCACGTCGAGGATGACCTCGATGCCGGCGCGGTGCAGCTCCTTCACCATCCACTTCATCTCCTCGCACTGCCCGCCGCGCGAGCCCTGGCACGAGTAGCGCTGCGCGGGCGCGAAGTAGCCCAGCGTGTTGTAGCCCCAGGAGTTGGTGAGGCCCCGCTCGTTGAGGAAGCCCTCGTCGACGGATTCGTGCACCGGGAGCAGCTCCACCGCGGTGACGCCCAGCTCCTGGAGGTGGCGGATGATCTGCGGCTGGCCGAGCCCGGCATAGGTGCCGCGCGTCTCGGGCGGGATCTCCGGATGGAGCCTGGTGAGGCCCCGCACGTGGGCCTCGTAGATGACGGTGTGCCGCCAGGGGATGTTCGGCTTGCGGACGCCGCCCCAGTCGAAGGTGTCCACCACCACCACGCTCCGGGGCACGCCGGCCGCGGAGTCCTCGGTGTCCACGGTGAGGTCCGGGTCCTTGCCGGCGCCGCGCGCGTACCCGCGGATGGGCGCGCGGTGGTCCACCTTCCCGCTGAGCGCGCGCGCGTACGGGTCCACCAGCAGCTTGGCCGGGTTGAAGCGCAGGCCCCGCTGCGGCTCCACCGGGCCGGTCACCCGGTAGCCGTAGAGCGCCCCCGGCTTCAAACCCGGCACGTACCCGTGCCAGACGCGCCGGGTCTGGAAGGGCAGCGGGTAGCGCCCCACCTCGCGCGACGGGTCAGCCGCGTCGAAGATGCACACCTCCACGCCCGTCGCCTCGTCGGCGTAGACGGCGAAGTTGACCCCCTCCCCGTCGAACGTGGCGCCGAGGGGCTCCGGCGAGCCCGGCCGCGCTTCATTCATTCGGCGCCGCCCTCCAGCAGCACCACCGGGAAGTCCGCGAGGAGCTCGCCCAGGTCGATGCCGCGCTTGCGGACGCGCACCTTCTTCCCCGTGAACACGCTGCGCAGCGGCACCCTGGACAGCTCCTCCGGAAGCACGACGGTGGTCTCCCGGTAACCTTCCCCCAGCGGGCGCCCGCGCGCCACCAACCTGTGCGTAAGCCGCGGCGCCGCGGCCACCACGCAGCACCGGCCCCGGAAGCGCACCAGGGCGACGGCCCGGTCCTGCAGGGGGCCCTGCACGTCCAGCGGCCGGTAGCCGCCCTCGCGGAAGAGCGCCGACTGGCGCCGCCGCAGGCGCAGGCCCTGGGCGGTGAGGAAGAGCTTGGCCCGGCCGTCGTCCAGCGAGCGCGACAGCTCCCGGCAGAGGCGGGACGGGTCGCGCGCCCAGGCCGCGTCCAGCTCCGCCAGCATCCGCTCCCGCGCGGCGAAGTCCACCGGCCGCCGGTTGTCCGGGTCCACCAGCGACAGGTCCCACAGCTCGCAGCCCTGGTACACGTCCGCCACGCCCGGCGAGGCCAGCTTGAGCAGCACCTGCCCCAGCGCGTTGTGCTGGCCGGCGGGCTCGATCGACCGCTTGAAGGCGCGCGCCTCCTCGAAGAAGGCGCCGGCCCGGCCGGGGTCCAATGTCCGCTCCACGAAGGAGGC
>DASRBA010000060.1:0-9875 GCA_035637895.1 Myxococcaceae bacterium | reverse complement strand
TCGGGATCAGGGTCATCGACTCGGTCCCACCGGCGACCGCGACCTCGATCGAGCCCGCGGCGATGGCCTGCGCGGCCTGGCCGATGGACTGGACTCCGGAGGAGCAGAACCGGTTGATGGTGAGGGCTGGAACCGTGTTGGGCAAGCCCGCCAGGATCGCCGCCAGCCGCGCGACGTTCATCCCCTGCTCCGCCTCCGGCATGGCGCACCCCAGCACCACGTCCTCCACCGCGGCGGGCTCCACGCCCTTGGCGCGGGCCAGCGCCTCCTTGATCGCCAGGCTCGCGAGCGTGTCCGGCCGGGTGTCCCTCAGCTCGCCCTTGCCGGCGCGGGTGAACGGCGTCCGCGCGGTGCTCACCACTGGAACTCTGATCGCCATGCGAAGATCTCCTGACCTACGGCCTTCCCTAACCGGACCCGCCTAGTTCCGCAGCGGCTTGCCCTTCTCGAGCATGTACATCACGCGCTCCTGGGTCTTCTCCTCGCCGCAGAGGGAGAGGAACGCCTCCAGCTCCAGCTCCAGCATCCGCTCCTCGCTCACCAGCGCGCCGGGCGAGGTGTCCCCGCCGGTGAGCACGGTGGCCAGGTGCTTGCCGATCTTCCGGTCGTGCTCGCTGATCTGGTGGTTGAGCTGCATGTCGTAGAGCATCATGTCCACGGTGGCGCGCCCGCTCCGCCCCGGCAGCCGGAACTGGGTGGGGCGCGGCGGCCGGAAGCCGCTCTCCGCGATGCCGATGCACCGGGCGCGCGCGTCGGCGATCAGCAGGTCCCGCGACATCGAGATGCCGTCGGACCGCGACAGGAACCCCATCTCCCGCGCCTCCTCCGCCGAGGTGGACACCTTCGCCGTCCCCACGGAGAGGAACACCTTCTTGATGAACGGCAGCGGGTCGAAGTCCTTGTCGGCGGAGAACGGGCCGTAGAGGTTGCGCAGCAGCTGCATGGTGCCGCCGCCGCCGGGGATGAGGCCCACGCCGGCCTCCACCAGGCCCATGTACAGCTCCGCCGAGGCCTGGATGGCGTGGGCGCCCATGGCCAGCTCGGCGCCGCCGCCCAGCGCCATCCCGAACGGCGCCGCCACCACCGGGACGGCGCTGTAGCGCATCCGCTGGTTGGCCTGCTGGAAGTCGCGCGCCATCCGGCGGACGGACTCGAAGTCCTCGCTCTTGACGGCCATCAGCAGCGCCATCAGGTTGGCGCCCACGGAGAAGTTCTCCGCGTCGTTGCCGATGACCAGCCCGCGGAAGTCCTGCTCGGCGCGCTCCACCGCCTTGTACATGACGGAGACCACGTCCCCGTCGATGGAGTTCATCTTGGAGTGGAGCTCCAGCAGCATCACCCCGTCGCCCAGGTCCCAGGCGGTGGCGCTGTCGTTGCCCAGCACCTTCCGCTCCGCGCGCATCAGCTCCTCCACCCGGATGCGGCGCGGGTGGTCCGGCACCGGCCATTGGGCGCCGGCCTTGATCTCCCAGAAGGTGTCCGCGGTGCGGTCCACGCCGTAGAAGCGGTCGCGCCCGGAGGCCAGCATGTCCTCCACCCACTGCGCGGGCCGCAAGCCCAGCTCGTGCATCCGCTCCACGCCGCGGCGCACGCCGTACGCGTCCCAGGTCTCGAACGGGCCCATCTCCCAGCCGAAGCCCCAGCGCACCGCGCGGTCGATGCTCACGTAGTCGTCGGCGATCTCCGGGATGCGGCGCGAGGCGTAGGCCAGGGCCTCCAGGGTGGCGCGCTCGGCGAGGCGGGCCGCCTTGTCGGTGCCGGTCATCATCACCGCGATGCGTTCGGAGGTCTCCTCCTCCTCCTTGGCGGCGGCGAGCGACTCGTAGCGGACCTTCTGCTGCGGCCGGTACTCCAGCGTCTTCAGGTCCAGCGCCAGGATCTCCGGCTCGCCGCCCTGGCCCTTCGCCTTCTTGTAGAAGCCGCCGCCGGTCTTGTCGCCCAGCATGCCGCGCTTGACCATCTCCTCCAGGAAGGCGGGCGGCTTGAAGGTCTCGCGCTCCTCGTCCTGGGTGAGGGTGTCGTAGCAGTTGCGCGCGACGTGGAGGAACGTGTCCAGGCCCACCACGTCCGCGGTGCGGAAGACGGCGGAGCGGGGGCGGCCCATGGGCGCGCCGAAGATCTTGTCGATCTCCTCCACCGTCATCTCCGCCTTCTGCATCTCGGCGAAGATCTTCATCATCGAGTAGGTGCCGATGCGGTTGGCGATGAAGTTGGTGGTGTCCTTGCAGAAGACCACGCCCTTGCCGAGCACCTCCTCGGCGAAGTGGGACATCTCCGCCAGCGCCTCCTGGGTGGTGTCCGGACCCTTCACCAGCTCCAGCAGCTTCATGTAGCGGGGCGGGTTGAAGAAGTGCGTCACCAGGAAGGAGCGGCGGAAGGCGGTGCCGCGGCCCTCGCACATCCCCTTCACGGAGAGGCCGGAGGTGTTGGAGCTGACCAGGGCGCGCGACTTGAGGAAGGGCTCCACGCGGGAGAAGAGGGCCTGCTTCACCGCCAGGTCCTCCTTCACCGCCTCCACCACCCAGTCGCACTCCAGCAGGCGCGGGAGGTCGTCCTCGAAGTTGCCGGGCTCGATCAGGTCGGCGGCGGTGGCGGTGAACAGCGGCGCCGGCTTGTGCTTCTTCATCGCGGCGACCGCGCCCAGGGCCAGCTTGTTGCGGAACGCGCGCGAGGCGGGGTCCTCACCCGGCCCGGCCTTGGGGGGGACGATGTCCATGAGCAGCACGGGCAGCCCCGCGTTGGCGACGTGCGCGGCGATGCCGCTGCCCATCACCCCCGCTCCCAGGACGGCGACCTTCCGGATCCGGTTCTTCATCCCACGGAGGGTACTTGACCGCCGCCTGCTTGGGCACCCGCTTCGATGGGCGCTTCGCGGTACGGTCGGCGGATGCTCGCCCTTCCGCTCCTGCTGTGCCTGGCCGCGGATCCTCCCCGGCCCACCTGGTTCGAGTACGACCGCGCCGCCCCGCAGGGGTTGACGGTGCTCTCGGAGAGCCGGAAGGGGACCGCCACCTTGAAGGAGATCACCTTCGCGGGGCGGGGGCCGAAGGATCGGGTGACGGCCACGCTGGTGGTCCCGGACGCGCCGGGGCCACATCCGGCGGTGCTGTACGTGCACTGGCTGGGGGAGCCGGCCACCACGAACAGGACGGAGTTCCTGAAGGAGGCGGTGGGGCTGACGAGGTTCGGGGTGACGTCGCTGCTGATCGACGCGCTGTGGTCGGGGTCGGGGTGGTTCAGCAAGGGGCATTACGAAGACGACTGGGACGCGTCGGTGAGGCAGGTGGTGGAGCTCCGCAAGGCGCTGGACGTGCTGATGGCGCGGCCGGACGTGGATCCGAAGCGGGTGGCGTTCGTGGGGCACGACTTCGGGGCCATGTACGGGGTGCTGGCGGGGGCGGCGGACCCGCGGCCGAAGACGTACGTGCTGATGGCGGGGACGGCCACCTTCCACGAGTGGTACCTGCTGCGGAAGGCGCAGCCCAAGGACAAGGCGGCGTACGTGAAGCAGATGGAGCCGCTGGACCCGCTGAAGTGGATCGGCGCGCTGGCGCCCGCCTCCGTGCTGCTCCAGTTCGCGCAGACCGACGAGTACGTGCCGAAGGAGAAGGCGCAACAGATGATCGACGCCGCCCCGTCGCCGAAGCTGGGGCGCTTCTACGTCGCCAAGCACGGCCTGGGCACCAGCGAGGACGTCAACGAGCGGTTCCGGTGGCTGTCGAAGGAGCTCTCGCTCCCGGCCAACCCGCTGCCCGTGATGCCGTAAGCTCCCCCTTCATGGAGACACGGCTCCTCGCCTCCATCCTGGTTGGGCTTCTCTCCACCTCGTGCGGGACGCTGAGGGAGGCCAGGCCACCCAGCACCGGGGAGATCATCTTCCTCCCCCGGGCTCCGAGGGTTGGGGCCTCTCTGGTGGTGGAGAAGGTGGAACTGCGGAGGGCGGTCGAAGAGCTCCTCCCGTACGTAAGCATGGAGGCCACCCGGAGCGAGCTGACACGCTTGGTGGCGGACTCTCGATTCCATGGTCGCCGGCCCGAGGCGCTGCGCGTGGTACTGGCGGGTTGGGGCTCAGGACCGACGACTCTGGACGAAATCACCAAAGGGTACCGCTCCTGGTGCACTCACTCCGGACAGCCCGAGTGCCTCTCTCGTCAGCTGACCGACTCCGACGTGTACCAGGTGGCGTTTGACTTCGCGCTGGGCGCCGAGTGGGACGGCTTCGTCGGGGAGGTGAAGAGCACGATCGACCCGTCGACGATCCGGCTCGTCCTCTTGACCGGCCTGGTCATCTTCATGGCCAGCATCGCGTTCCCGGAGTTGACCTCGAAGATTCCGGCGGCGATCGCGACCGCCGTCTTGACGGCGTATCTCGGGGCGCGTGCGGTCTGCGACCTCATCTTCGGGTGGATCCAGATGGTCAGTGAGCTGGATGCCGCCACGACGTTCGAGCAGGTTCGTGCCGCGGGCCAGCGCTACGGGGAGAAGGTCGGAGCACAGACGGCGCGCATCCTCATTCTGCTGGCGACCGCGGCCATCGCCGAGGGTGGCCTGGTCGCCCGGCTGATGAAGCTCCCGCGTGCGGCCCAGGCATCGGCCGCACTCGCGACCGAGACCGGTGGCGTCAGGCTCGAGGTGGTCGGGCAGGTCAAGAACGTTCGTGTGGTGCCTAGTGGCGTGGCGATCTCCGTGGAGGGGGTGGGGAGAGGCGCGATTGGCGTGGCGATGGCCGCTCATGGAAGTCAGCCAGCGCCCGAGGACCCCGCGTCCAAGAACGGTTGGAAGCTAGATCCTGCGAAGGATCTGGACTGGCGAGGCACCGGCCGCACGGTCGAGGATGGGCTCGCGGAGGCATTCAGGCGCACTGGAATCCCACGGGAAGAGTTCGAGGTCACGAAGTGGGCGAGGACCGCCGAAGGCAAATCGTTCCCCGTCGAGTGGCGGGCACCTGGTGGGGCGGAGGTGAACATCGATACCGGCCACGCCCGCTACGGGCCGGGTGTGCCCCACGTCGGGTATCAGACCCCGGGCAAAGGTGGCTCGGTCGGGCACATCCTCCTAGACGTTGTTCGCGCGAACCGGTGACAAGCATGTGGACGCTCGCCCAAGACGTGCTGAACGCGGCCAAAGGCATGGGCGTCGCCGCATCAGCGCTCGCGCTGGAGGAGAGTGCCGTGGTCCATCGGGATCTGGCCGCCCGCTATGGACGCGCCGCCGGCCGATGGCCACTCTGGGACGGACGAGCGGAATACCCCGCGATCCAAGACGCGGCCGCGTGGCGCCTCATCGCGGAGTTCGTCCATGACGACCCGTGCCTGCTGCTCTGGGATCCGGCGACCGACCGAACCGTCATCCGCTTCGAACGAGGAAGAGACGTGGTCCAAGTTTTGGGGGACGTGCACCGGAGCGAATTCTACGTCACCGATCCGGCACTCTCACTCATGCTCTGCTTCAACCACCACGACTTCCTGATCGCCGCTGGCCGCGCGGCGAAATGGCTTGAGGTCCGGCGATCACAGGGACAGACGTGATCGGGCTGCGCCATGGACGAGCCGGAACTACAGGGCAAGGCTCGAACGACGTGTCGCAGCCGAAGAAGACTGGTTAAGAGCTGGAAGGAAGGCCGGAACTCTTTTTCTTACGAGCCACCAATTTAGAACGGCGCGTCCTCGTCGCCCGGCGGCGGCGGCTCCTCGGGCCCGCCACCCTCTCCGCCCCCTCCGCCGCCCCGCTGGCGCTGGAGCTCCTGGTCGATCGCCTCCAGCAGCGCGCGCTCCTTGTCGTGGAACCGCGCCTTGGACGGATCCGCCAGGGAGCGCCTCGCCCCGTTGGCGTAGAACTCGAGGTCTCCCTGGCTGGCGCCGCGGATGGGCGCGCCCTTGCTCCGCCCGTAGTTGGGGAGCGCCGTGGGCAGCGGCCCGCTACTCCCGCCTCCCGAGCGCGCCGGCGCGGGCGCGTACGACCCGGCTCCGGACCCGGCGGAAGCGCCACCCCGCACCGGCGAACCGCCGATGGTCATCTCCCCCAGCCGCAGCACGAAGCCGTCGCCCTGGCGCGTGGCGGTGCCCACCTGCACCTGCTCCACGTTCCCGTCCGGGCGGGTCACCGCCACGAATACCGCGTGCTCGTCGCTCATCGCCGACCTCCGCGCTTGGCCTTCTTCGCCGGAGCCCGCGCCGCCTTCCCGTGCCTCGCCGCGGCCCCCGCCGCCTTCAGCCGCGCCATCGCCGAGCCCGGATCCAGGAAGTCGCAGATCCGCCCGTCCGCCTTGCGCAGCCGCCGCGACAGCAGCCGGCAGATGTTCTGCAGGACGATGACGTACGCGTAGTTGTCGTTCTGGAACAACCGGTACAGGTCCAGGTTGTTCAGCGAGTACAGGACCGACGCCCGGGTGGCGACCACCGTCGCGGACCTGGGCTGCAGCTCCACCAGCGCCATCTCGCCGAAGCACTCGCCAGGGCCCAGCCGGACGATGGGCACGGAGCTCCCGGCCGCGCTCCGCCCGCGGACCTCGACCTCGCCGCGCGCGAGCAGGTACATCGTCCTTCCCAGCTCGCCGTCGCTGAAGATCACCGACCCGGCCGCCAGGTGCAGGGGCCGGAGCATGGACCGCACGCTCTCCAGCGATCTCCCCTCCAGCCCGCCGAACACGGGCGCGGATCGCAGGAAGGTGCGGAACGCCTCCGTGGTGGGAACGTTCATAGGCCGCGCACCTTAGTGCGGCGGCGCCATGGAGTCCCGCACTTGGTGCAGCGGGTCCCGGGGCTCCAGGCCCCCGGGTCCCTACTCCCAGGCGATCTCGTAGTCCGCGTCCAGCACCCCGACGCGGCGCCCGATCACCTGCGCCACCCCCAACCCCAGCGACGAGAGCAGCGAAGCGAGCACGCCCTCGTGGTACGGATGCGGCAGGAAGTCCCGCCGCATCCTCAGCACGCACCGGCCCTCCGTGGCGAGCTGGATGCTCCGCTCGCCATGGTTGAGCGCGGTCCGGTACGCGGACGGCAGGGTCGCCAGCAGTCGATGGGGATCCTTGTTCCCCAACGACCGCAGCGTCTTCCCCGCTGCCGTCGACAAGAAGTCGTCCACCGCCTGTTTCCCCAGCGTGCGGAACGCGGCGTCTAAGCCCCCCAGCTTCGAACGCGACAGTTCAGCGGCGGTGAACGACAGCCTCAGAAAGCTTGCAATGGGATAGTTGAAGAAGTCGATGAAGCGGCGCTCGCCGGAGGCGGCGCGACAAGAGTCGGCGGCACTGGAGTCCAGCACTCTCCCCATCGCGGTGAGCGCCGCGTTGCACAGCACGCCTTTGACGGTGTCCCCCGGAGCGGCCAGCGACAGCCGCTCCTCCAGGTCCGAGGTGGACACCGCCACCGGCGCGTGCGCCTTCGGGAACGTCAGCACGTGCGCCGGCATGGCGTGGGCGTGGGCGCTCATAGCTGGACCACCTGCCCGCCGAAGTGAACGTTGGCACCGACCCCGGCGAAGACGACCGTGTCGTCGCCGCCCAGCCGCACCTCGCCCGTCTCGAGGTCCTCGGCCAGGGAGATCAGCATGCCCGCCGCGTGGGTGCACCCGTACCGGTCCACCGTGATCGCCACCTTCTCGGCAGGCAACCCGGTACGCTCCAGGAAGTGGTCCACCACGCGGCGGGTGGGCTGGTGGAAGTAGTAGCGCTTGACCCCGGCGCGGAGGTCGGGCCGGGCGCGGAAGAGGTCCTCCAGGATACTGGACATGTACGTCGGGTAGGTGCGGGCCACCGCCTGCTCGTCGGTGACGAACGCCTGGTCCGCCGGGTCCGACCGCCCGTCCTGGACGGGCCGCAGCGCGCCGCCTCCGCGATGCAGGACCATCTCCACGTACCCGTTGCCGGCGGTGGAGGCCTGCACCCCGCGGTCGCCGCCCTCCTCCCCGCGCAGCACCACCGCCCCCGCGCCGTCGCCCGACACGTACATGGAGAACGCCGCGATCAGCGGAGACGCGCCCGGCACCGCCTCCACCATCCCGCAGTAGGTCTCCCGGTCCAGCAGCGGGGAGACGAAGGAGGAAGCGACGATGGCGGCGGTGCGGGCCTGCCCGGCGTGGAGCAGCTTCCCGCAGAAGTCGATCGCGTAGGGTGTTCCTCCGCCGCCATCGTCAATGACCATCGCGAAGGCGTCCTGCCGCATCCCCATCCGGCGGTGGAGCGCCATCGCGTCGTGACAGAAGCTGGGCTCGTCCGGCGTGCTGGTGATGAGCAGCAGCAGGTCCAGCTCCCGCGCGTCCACGTCCGCCATCCGGATCGCCTTGCGCAAGGCCTGCTCGCACATGTCGACGTTGGTGGCGGGGTAGACGTTGCCGTCATCCATGGGTGGCGGCAGGGCGCGGCCACGCTCCGGGTCGAACTCCCACAGGAACCGGCGCTCCTTGATGCCCGTCCGCGCGAAGATCGCGTCGGCCGACCAGCCCGGCAGCGCGCGCGCGATCCGCTCATTGCTCACCACCCGGCGGGGGATGAAGGCCCCTGCTCCGATGATCGACGCGCTCACGGGGCGCTCGCCAAAGCAGGAAGCTTGCCCACCCCTAAACACCCGGAAGCACTCGACGCCGACCTCCTCGTAAGCTTCACACTCAACGCACGTGTCCGCCTTCGACGGAGTGGGAGGGCCGGGGAGACCAGGTGTGTTTTCGGGCACTTGACAGCATGCTTCACAAATGAAGTAGCCTCCTTCAGAAATGGCGCGCGATCCCACCTCATTTCTCCAGCGCGGTGATCGCAAGCCCCTCTACGTCCAGGTGCTGACCCAGCCAGCCCTGCGCGGGTGCTGGTCTGTAAACCTTTCCGCGTCGGGCATCGGCCTGGTCGCCTCCCCGACGTCGCCGCAGGACGGGCCGAGGGAGGGGCAGGTGCTGGAGCTGGAGTTCACGCTCCCGGACGAACGGGCGCGGATCAGCGCGCGCGGGGAGGTGCGCTGGCGCCACGACCACGAGGGGCCGCCGGGCGGGACGACGGCGGCGCTGGGCGTCAGCTTCCACCACTTCGTGGGCGACGGTCAGGTCCGGGTGGCGCGCTACCTCCAGCAGCACCAGCTGGCGGTGGGCGTGGTGCTGGCCAGCGAGGAGGACGAACAGCTGATCCGCCCGGCGCTGGAGTCGGACTTCCAGCTCACCTTCGCGGCCACGGACGAGCAGCTGGAGCAGGTGCTGGCCTCGGGCCACCTGTCGTGCGTGGTGGTGGCGGGCGAGGACGGCGAGCGCGGGGCGGCGCTGGTGGCGAAGCTGTGGGCGGAGCGGTCGCGCGCGGGGGACGCGCTGGCCGGCTCCAGCCCGCCGCCCGGGGACCTCTCCCGGCGGCTGGTGCTGGCGGCGCCGTCGGACCCGCAGGTGGTGCTCTCGCTGTTCAACTGGGGCGCGCTGCACCGCTTCGTCCCCCGGCCGCTGGAGGCGGCGCCGCTGCGCGAGGCGGTGCTGGGCGCCTGCCGCGAGCACGAGATGCGCATCGAACAGCACCGGATGTCGCTGGAGCTGGAGCGCAACCTCCTCCGCGAGCGCGCGCGCACCACGCCCGAGCCCACCGCCCCCGGCGCCGAGGGACCGGGGATGCGGAGCGAGTCGATGCGGCGGGTGCTCGCGCTGGCCAAGGTGGCGGCGCCGCACCGGGTGGCGGTGCTGCTGCAGGGGGAGACGGGGACGGGCAAGGAGGTGATGGCGTCCACCGTGCACCGGCTCTCCGGACGGAGGGACGCGCCGTTCGTGGTGCAGGACTGCGGCGCGCTCTCCGAGACGCTGCTGGAGTCGGAGCTGTTCGGTCACGTGAAGGGCGCGTTCACCGGCGCGGTGTCCGACCACCCGGGGCTGTTCGCGCTGGCGGACGGCGGCACCATCTTCCTGGACGAGATCGAGAA
>DASRBA010000059.1:0-11679 GCA_035637895.1 Myxococcaceae bacterium | reverse complement strand
GGCGATGGAGCTGGAGGGGACGACCCTGAGGTGCGAGGCGGAGGTGGTGCGCCACGTCTCGCCGGAGCAGGCCAAGGCGTGGAACATGTCCCCCGGCTTCGGGGTGCAGTTCGTGGACACCGCGCCCTCCTTCCGGGAGGCGATCGCCCGCACGCTGCAAGGGCTGCCGGTGCCCGCGCCCACGCCCGCCGCCCGCGCGGTGGACGACGACACCGCCGCCGAGCCGCTGCTGGACTACTACCGCAAGCGGATCAACGGCGACCACTACGTGGTCCTCTCCATGGCGCAGGACTCGGAGATCGCCGACCTGCGCGCCCGCGCGCGCGACGCCCGGCGGGACCTGGAGTCGCTGCGGCTGCGCCGCCTCTCCCCGCGGCAGGAGGGACAGGTGCTGGTCGCGCTGGAGCGGCTGGGCGCGGCGACGGAGGTGCTGGGGACCGCCCAGCGGCGCGCCGAGTACGACGCCCACCGCGGCAACTTCAAGGGCGTGGCCCGCTGCATCTCCGCCGGCCTCACCGTGAGCGACCTGGAGAACATCCGCGCCGCCTACATGTCCTCGCACCGCGGCGCCGACTCGCGCGCGCAGATCCACTTCTCCACCGGGCACGCCTGGGAGAACAA
Source organism: Myxococcaceae bacterium (assembly GCA_035637895.1). Taxonomy (GTDB): domain Bacteria; phylum Myxococcota; class Myxococcia; order Myxococcales; family Myxococcaceae; genus DASRBA01. The sequence continues at coordinate 11,058 of DASRBA010000059.1, read as the reverse complement.
GGAGAGCTTCGGCGAGGCGCTGGCGGAGTACGAGCGCTCGCTGGCCCTGGACCCGCTCAACTTGCGCTTCCACCAGCGGTACTGGGCGCTCAAGCGCAAGGTGGCAGGTCCCAGGCGATGAGCGCGCGGAGCAGCGCCGCGATCGCCGCCCTGCTCCTGGCCGCCGCCGCGCGGAAGCCCACCAACGCGGCGCTACGCAAGGCGTTCGAGAACAACGCCCAGGCGGTGGTGGAGGTGGTGGGCCCGCATAAGTCCGGCGCCGGGGTGGTGGTGGGCGCGGGCGGCCAGGTGCTCACCTCGGTGGACTACGTCAGCCTGGAGGAGGCCACGGTGAAGGTGGCGGGCCAGTCCTTCCGCGCCAAGGTGGTGGTGGCGAACGCGGACCTCAAGGTGGCGGTGGTGGCGGTGGAGGTCCCGCCCAAGGCGCCCGACGCCCCCGACGCCGGCGCGCCCCCCGCGTTCCGCCCGCCGCCGGTGACGCTGGAGGAGACGTTCGTCGCCGGCACGGAGCTGGTGGCCATCGTCCGCGACCAGGCGGGCGCGCTGGCGCCGCGGCTGGTCGAGGTCTCCCGCGGGCGGCAGGCCACCTCGCCGTTCGTGGAGGTGAACGCGCCGCTGCCCAACGGCACGCCGCTCTTCGACCCCCAGGGGCGGCTGGTGGCGATGGCGGTGCAGCGCCGCAAGTCCAGCGCGCGCGCGCTCCCGGTGACGGAGGTGAAGGGACAGCTGGCGCGGGCGGCCTCGCCGTGATCGGCGCTCGGTCCGCGGTGCGGGAGGCGATGGCGGTGTGGGCGGCGGCGTTCGTCACGCTGCTGGCGGCGTTCCTGCTGGTGCCCGAGTACGCCAAGCTGGTGGCCACCGTCAGCTTCCTCTACTTCCCGCTGTGGGCGATGGACCGGCGCGGCGAGGACTACGCCGACTACGGGGTGACGCTGCGGCGGCTGAAGGCGGACCTGAAGATGTACGGCGCGTTCGCCGCGGTGGTGTTCCCGATCTTCACGGTGGCGTTCGTCCTCTTCTTCCTCTTGCTGCCCCACCTCCCGCGCGACTGGCGCATGCTGCTCTCCCCGGTGGGGGGCCCGGTGCACTTCCGCCTCCGGCTCCCGAACCGCTTCCCGGAGTGGGTGGTGGACCAGCTGTTCGTCGTCGCGCTCCCGGAGGAGTTCTTCTACCGGGGCTTCATGCAGACGCGCCTGCGCGACGCGTGGCCGCAGGGGAAGGTGGTGTTCGGCGCCCGGCTGGGCCCGGCCTTCTGGCTCACCGCGCTGCTGTTCGCCCTGGGCCACCTGGCGGTGTTCCAGTTCTGGCGGCTGGGTGTGTTCTTCCCCGCCCTCCTCTTCGGCTGGATGCGCGAGCGCAGCGGGACGGTGGTCGGCTCCACCCTCTTCCACGCGTCGGCGAACCTGCTGGAGAAGGTGCTGGAGGCGTGCTTCCTGGGCATCGCGTAGTGCCCGCGCCTGCACGCCGCCTGTGCACGGGCCGGCGCATCCCACATCCGGCCCCGAGGAGCTGACGGCCGGCATCGCGCGTGCATTTCGGCCGCGGCATGCGCACCCCCGCCCTCGGCCTCGCCGTCCTCGCCCTCTCCGCCTGCGGCCCCACCTTCGGGCACCTGCCGGGCGCCAGCCTCCGCATCTCCAAGGAGACGAACATCCACGACGACACCGACTTCACGGAAGCGCACGCGATCTACGTCGGCTCCACGAACGGGTGTGAGTTGCTCTCGGAGCACGCGCGGGCCACCGCCAACGGCGTCGAGCTCACGGAGATCTTCCGCGGCAGCGCGGGGTACAACTGGATCCGCACCGAGCCGACCTGCGATCGACCGCGGGCCACCATCCCCGCCAGCCTCTTCACCGGCCCGGAGATGTCCGTCACCATCGAGGACGAGGGCGGTTCCGTCGGCATGACCGTGCTCAACCTGCAGGTCACGCCCACCGTGACGGTGACGCCGGACGCGAGCGGGCACATCCGGGCCGGCTCCACCATCACGCTGAGCTACGAGCCCCAGACGGACGATCCGGGCATGGCATGCGTGATCTTCAGCCCTCACGCCCCCGTGATGTCCTGGTCCGTCTTCGAGGTGTACTTCAAGGACGCCCCCCAGGGCGACGAGCTCCCGGTCACCATCCCTTCCGACACGCCGGCGGGGACTGCCGCGATCCAGTTCTTCGGCCAGCGGTTCCCGCAGGTCGCGCGCTGCGACGGCGTGGACACCTGCTCGGCCGACTACCACATCTGGAACATCGACGCGGCCTTCACCATCGAGCCCTGAGTCACCTCGGCGCCGGGAGCCCCAGCACGGCGATCGTCCGCCCGCGCTCCAGCGTGACCAGGCGGGGGAAGTCGCGCAAGGCGCCCGCGGCCTCTGCGTCGTCGAGCGCGACGGCGATGCGCACGTCCTCCGGTCGCACGGCGGCGGCCAGGTCCAGGGTGACGGCGGCGCGCTCGGCGATCCCGAACACCTGGCGATGCTCCCCGCGGCGGTACAGCTCCGCGTTGGCCATCACCACCGCCGGCCACACCGTCCAGTAGCTCCCGGCGACGTGGGTGCAGCGCAGGGCGATCACCTCGGCCGTCACCGGGCTCACCGCCTCCAGGTCCGTCCGGATGCTGCCCGGCGCCGGCGCGCCGAAGGTCCACGCGCTCCCGCCCAGCACGCCCGCCGCGGCGAGGGCGCAGGCGGCCCGGAACGCCCGCCCGTCCAGGGCCTGGGCCAGCGGGAGGACCGCCGGCGCCAGCAGCGACAGCTCCAGCAGCGGCAGCGCCGGGTACAGGTAGCGGATGAGGGACAGGCTCTCCACCACGTGCGCCTGCACCGCCGCCACCAGGAAGTAGCCGGCGCTGCCCGCCAGCAGCCCCAGGCCGATCCGCGCCGGGTCCGCCGCCTCCCGGCGCCACCGGGGCGAGCGAGCCACGGCCACCGCGCCCGCGACGCCCGCCGCCAGGCAGACCCAGAACAGCCACTGCGGCGCCTGGTCGGCCCAGAGGTGACGGCCCAGCTCTGCCCAGGCGCGCGGCCAGTCCTCCAGCGGGACGGGGTGGAGCGCGGTGGTGCGCTTGATGCCGGCGAGCTGGTTGAAGGCCCGCGCCGCAGCGCCGCCGCCCAGCGACCACCCCGCCTCGCGCAACCCGCGCCCCAGCGGTGCCCGGCGCTCGTCGCCTCGGCGCCCGACGGCCAGCGCGACCGCCTTCCCCAGCGCCGCCGGGACCAGGAAGACGAACATCGCCGAGCTGACCCAGTGCGACAGCAGCATCAGGGCGGCGGCGGCCGGCCAGCGGAAGGCGCGGCGGCCCTCCCCCTCCTCGACGGCGAGCGCCGAGAAGCCCAGCAGCATGGAGAGCGCGTACGGGTGGTGCCCGAGGAACTCGTAGCTGCGGACCAGCGGCATCAGCCCCACCCACAGCGCGGCCGCCAGCAGGCCCAGCAGGTGCCAGCGCTCGCGGCCGAACGCCCAGCGCGCCGCCGCCAGGAAGCTGCACAGCCCGGCGAAGAGGAAGAGCCAGCGCTGGAAGAGCAGGTTCAGCAGCGGGTCCTTGAGCGGCATCGCCAGCAGCGGCACCAGCTGCCCGAAGCGGTCCTGGTCCCAGAAGAACGGCGTCCACCGCTGCAGGCTGATCAGCACCGGCAGCATCGAGTCGCCGTCCTCGGCGCGGTGGAAGTGGCCGAGGTCGATCCACAGCGCGGCCGCGGCGCACGCGGCGACCGCCAACCACGTCTCGGCGCGTACGCGCACCGGAGCGGGCGCCGGGAGGGTGTCCACGCCCCGCGGACTTACTACAGCGGGACGAAATGGATGCCCAGGTTCCGGTCGGCGGCGAGGACGGTCCCCTTCCGCACCTCCAGCCAGCCGGCCGGCTTCGCCAGGTTCGTCGCCACCGCCACCGTGCGGATCCGCCGGTGCGCCAGCACCCGGGGGTCGATCTCCGGCGAGGTCTCGGTGATGCCGCACCGGTCGCACCGGCCGATGCCCTCCAGCAGCCGGTAGTGGAGCGGTTCGTCCCCGGAGCGGGCGGCCAGCAGCATCGCCTGGTTGGTGGCGATGACGTCCACCCGCGAGGTGCGCGCCGCGCCCGCCTGCGACGCCAGCGCCTGCAGCCGGCCCACGCTCCTGCCCAGCAGCTTCGCCGCCTCGATGGCGTCCAGCATCCGGTCGTCCATCCGGCCCGCGTCACGCAGCTGCTTGAGGAAGAGGCCGAACGGCGCCTCGCCCTGCCGGTCGCCGGGGAACTGGCGGAGGAGGTGCTCGGGCAGCTCGGCCTGGAGCAGCGACCGCACCCGCGGCCACTCGTTGATCGCCCCCACGTGGCAGAACAGCCAGTGGCGGAACCGGTACGGCTGCGCGGTCTCCTCCAGCGAGTCGCCCGGCCGCAGCGGGCCGGCGTGGTACACCAGCGCCTCCGACTCCGGCTGCGGGATCAGCCGCCACACCTCGCGCGGCGGCCCGTCGAACCGGTAGCGCTGCAGCAGCACCTCGTCCGAACCGTAGTGCCCCACGCCCACCGCGTTCTGCTTGTCGCCGTTCACCAGCGCCACCTGCTCGGCGAGGCGCTGGAGCTCGCAAGCCAACAGATTGGGATCGGAGGTGAAGACCGAGAACGCCACGGACATCGGGTGCCGCCCCCTTTCAGGCTTCTCTATAATGGCCACGCCGCGCGCCCTCACAAAAGGGGGGCCCGGGCGCCCGCGGAAGGCGTCTAACCTGCCGGAATCATTTGTTTTTGCGGCGTGTCGCGTTTGACACCCGGGAGGGTCGCATCTAACATCCGCGCGCTTTTTCGCGGAGAGGGCATGGCGGACGACATCGCTATAGGCATCGACCTCGGGACGTCCTACTCCTGCGTGTCGGTCGTCCAGAACGGCGAACCCATCGTCATCCCCAACGAGTGGGGCGAGCGGACGCACGCCTCGGTGGTCTCGTTCCTCGAGGACGGGTCCGTGCTGGTGGGGAACGCGGCGAAGAAGAACATCATCACCAACGCCGAGTCGACGGTGTACTCGGCCAAGCGGCTCATCGGGCGCTACTACTTCTCCGACGAGGTGAAGAAGGCGCAGGCGGTGATGCCGTACCAGGTCGTCGAGGGCGAGAACAACTCGGTCCGGATCCAGATCGGCAACCAGACCTATTCGCTCCCGGAGATCTCCGCGCTGGTGCTCAAGGAGATGAAGGCCGTCGCGGAGTCGTACCTGAACCGCGAGGTGAAGAAGGCGGTGCTCACCGTCCCCGCCTACTTCAACGACAACCAGCGCCAGGCCACCAAGGACGCGGGGCGGATCGCCGGGCTGGAGGTGCTGCGCATCCTCAACGAGCCCACCGCCGCCGCGCTCGCCTACGGCTTCGGCCGCGACGTGCAGCAGAAGGTGGTGGTCTACGACCTGGGCGGCGGCACCTTCGACGTCTCCATCCTCGAGATCGGCAAGGACGTCTACGAGGTGCTCTCCACCGCCGGCGACACGTACCTGGGCGGCGACGACTTCGACGACCGGATCATGACCTGGCTGGCGGAGGACTTCCTCTCCCGCACGCGGCTGGACCTGCGCCAGAACAAGTACTGCCTGCAGATGCTCAAGGAGGCGGCGGAGAAGGCGAAGATCGAGGTCGGCCGGGACGGCAGGGCGGAGATCCTCTGCGCGGGGATCTGCCAGGACGCCAACGGCAAGGTGATCGACCTCAGGCAGAGCCTCACCACGGACGCCTTCAACAAGATGGTGATGGACCTGGTGCAGCGCACCTTCAAGGTGTGCGACGAGTCGCTGCAGAGCGCGCGGATGACCGCCACCGACGCGGACGCGGTGATCCTGGTGGGCGGCCCCACCCGGCTGCCCATCATCCGCAACTCGGTGAAGCACTACTTCCAGAAGCAGCCCATGGAGGGCGTCAACCCGGACGAGGTGGTGGCCATGGGCGCCGCGCTCCAGGCGGCCGCGCTCCTGGACACCCGGACCGAGACCTTCCTGGTGGACGTGACGCCGCTCTCGCTCCGGATCGGCACCGTGGGCGGCTACACGGAGAAGATCATCGACAAGAACACGCCCGTCCCCATCGACAAGGCCAAGACCTTCACCACCTCCCGCGACGGGCAGGACAAGGTGAAGATCCGCGTGTACCAGGGCGAGTCGAACAAGGCCGACGAGTGCGAGATGCTGGGCGAGTTCGAGTTCGCCGGCTTCCGCGTGGGCTACCGCGGCGAGGCGAAGATCGAGGTCAACTTCGAGATCAACACCGACGGCATCGTCAACGTGACCGCCGCGGACATGGAGACGGGCCAGCGGACCACCACCACCATCAGCCTGTCCTCCGGGCTCTCGGAGCAGGACATCCAGCGGTCGGTGGAGGCCACCCGCCAGATCCAACTCGCGGACACGGACGACCTCCCGGAGATGGCCGAGTAGATGGCGCCCACCTCGGACAGCGGCTCCGGCCGCCCCAAGTCCGGCGCGGGCCGCCCCCCGCCGGCGCCCTCGCCTTCCCGGCCGCTGGACGAGTCCGAGATCCCCACCCCGCCGCACGGCGCCCCTGTCCCGCGGGTGGCGCCCGCCGTCCCTACTCCTCCGAGGACGGCGGCCCCGACCGCGCCGCCGAAGGCAGTCCAGGGCCGCCCGGCCGCGCCGCCGCGTCCGCCGCCCGTCCTCCATACGCCCAGCAAAGGCAATCCTGCCGCGCCGAAGGCCGCCATCGTCCCGCCGGCTCCACCCGCCGCGCCGAGGGCCGCTGCCATCGTCCCGCCCCCTCCCCCCGCCGCCGCGCCGCTGGACCCCGCGCAGCTGCAGGAGCTGGAGCAGCGCTTCACCGGCCTGGACAAGATGGACTACTTCCAGCTGCTCAAGCTCCAGCCCACCGCGACGCCGCCGGAGATCAAGGCGGCGTTCTACCGGGAGAGCCGCACGCTGCACCCGGACAAGTTCTTCCAGATGCAGGACAAGCCGTTCAAGGAGAAGGTGGGCGCCGTCTACAAGCGGCTCACCGAGGCCTATTACGTGCTGCGCGACGACAACAAGCGCAAGCGCTACGCCCAGGACATCGCCAGCCCGGAGCGCAACGCCAAGCTGCGCTTCACCGAGGCCGCCGAGACGGAGACCAAGCAGCAGGTGAAGAAGGAGCAGGAGGAGCAGATCGGCGTCCACCCCAAGGGCCGCCAGTTCTACGCCACCGCGATCAAGGACCTGGACGGGGGCAACTTCGCCTCCGCCGAGCGCAACTTCAAGATGGCGCTCACCTTCGAGCCCTCCAACGCCCGCTACAAGGAGAAGCTGGTCGAGGCCCAGCAGAAGCTGCACGACGAGCAGAAGAAGCAGGGGCACTCCTTCAAGATCAGGTAGTGGGCCTCGACCTCTTCATCCTGGCGATGATCGCCGGGTTCGGCTTCCTGGGCGGCTTCACCGGAGCGGCCCGGCAGATCGGCCAGCTGGTCGGGCTGGTGGCGGCCTTCGCGGTGGCGGGGCCGCTGGGGAAGATGCTGGGCCCGCCGATGGCGGGCTGGCTGGGCGGGGCGCCGCTGGTGGCGGGGACGGTGGCGGCGACGCTGGCGATCTTCGTCGCCGTCTGGGTCGCCCTCCGGTACGTGGTGGCGGAGATCGCCCGCCGCGCGATGGCCAACCGGGACGACCCCGACGACCAGTCGGTGAACCGGAACCTGGGGATGCTGATCAGCGCGGTGAAGGTGGCCCTGGCGACCTACGTCGTCCTCTGCGCGCTGGTGTTCGCCGAGCGCAACGTCACCGCGTTCGGCCGGCGCCTGGGCGTGTCCCCGCGGGACTCGGTCGCCTTCGAGATCGCCCGCAAGCACAACCTCTTCGAGATGACCGAGTTCTCGCGGGTGAAGGACGTGCTCCGGGTGGCGGGCGCGGCCACCGACCCGGCGAAGGCCAGGAAGCTCCGGGAGGACCCCGCCTTCGCCGCGCTGGAGAAGGACCCCCGCTGGAAGAAGGCGGTGGGCGACCCGGAGGTCAAGCGGGCCCTGGAGCAAGGGGACGTCCAGGCCCTCCTCCGCAGCGACGCCGTGGCCAGGCTCCTCCAGGACGACGAGCTGTCCCGGCAGATCGAGGCCGCCTCCGGGGCCACCGGGCAGTGGTAGGCCCTTCCCATGCACGAAGGACGGGGAGCGCCTGTCCAGCCGTCCCCGGTACACTGACCGCCTCCGGATGTGCCCGCCAGACGACACCATCGCGGCCCTGCTCGAGGGCCGGCTCCCCGCGCGGGAGGCGGCCGAGGTCCACGCCCACGCCGCGGACTGCGAGATCTGCCGCCAGGTGATCGCCGAGGGGGCGCGCTCGCGCTCCGCCGTCTTCCGGCCGCCCAAGCCGAGGCGCCCCAGCGGCGTCGAGGACCGCATCCAGGACGCCACCGAGGCCGGCCTCCCACCGGATGACGACGAGGACGCCGGGAACGCCTACTGGGACGTGAAGACGCAGGGGCCCATGCCGCGCGGGTTCTCCGTGGGCCGGTACACCGTCCTCGAGCACCTCGCCTCCGGCGGCATGGGGTCCGTCTACGCGGCATACGACCCGGACCTCGACCGGCGCGTGGCGCTCAAGGTGATCAGCACCGCCTCCCGCATCGCCGCGGACGACCTGCGCTGGCGGCTGCTGCGCGAGGCCCAGGCCATGGCCAGCCTCAACCACCCCAACGTGGCGGTGGTGCACGAGGTGGGCACCATCTCCGGCCACGTGTTCCTGGCCATGGAGTACGTGGAGGGCGGGAACCTCCGGGAGTGGCTCAACCAGAAGCCGCGCTCCTGGCAGGAGATCCTCCGCCACTTCGTGCAGGCCGGGCGCGGGCTGGCCGCCGCCCACGCGCGCGGGCTGGTGCACCGCGACTTCAAGCCCGACAACGTCCTTCTGGGCGAGGACGGGCGCGCGCGGGTGGTGGACTTCGGGCTGGTGCGGCCGCGCGAGGACGGGCTCGGCGCCGGGGTGCGCGCCCCCACCCTGTCCACCCCGCTCACCGAGGTGGGGACGCTGCTGGGGACGCCGCGCTACATGGCCCCGGAGCAGATGCGCGGCAAGCCGGCGGACGGCCGCTGCGACCAGTTCGCCTTCTGCGTCTCGCTCTACGAGGCGCTGTTCCGGGTGCGGCCCTTCGGCGGGGAGACGCTCCACGAGCGTTTGCAGCAGATCGACCGCGGCGCCTTCAACCCGCCCGCGCCGTCGCACGGGGTGCCCGAGCGCATCGGCGCCGCCGTCCGCCGCGGCCTCAACCCGGAGCCGGCCCGCCGCTTCGCGTCCATGGACGAGCTGCTGGCGGTGCTGGAGCGCGTGCTCCAGCCGACGCGCGGGTGGCGGGTGGCGCTGGCGGCGGGCTCGGTGGGCGCGGCGGTGGTGCTGGGCGCGGGGGGCTGGGCGGTGACGCAGCGGCTGGACCCGTGCAACAGCGGGGACGCCCGGCTCCGGCGGGCGTGGGGACCCTCGCAGCGCGCGGCGCTCCCGGCCACCTGGGCGGCCGGCGGGCAGATGCTGGACGCGTACGCGGCGCGGTGGCGGATGGCGTTCACCCAGGCGTGCGAGGCGCCGCGCGGGGGCGGCGGGAAGGCGCCCGCCGGGCAGGACCTCGCCACCCGGCTGTCCTGCCTGGACCACGCGCTGGGCGAGCTGGGAGGGGCGGCCCAGGCGCTCTCGCGCGGCGACGTGGGCGCGCTGGCCCGCGCCGGGTCGCTCCCGGAGCCCGCCGCCTGCCTGGAGCGCCCCGGAAGCGACACGCCCAGCGCGGCGAACGACGCCAGGCGCGAGGACCTGCTCAAGCGCCTGTCCGCCCTGGCGGTCCGGCTGGAGGCGGGCGCGGCGCCGGTGAACGAGCTGCGCGCGCTGGCCGAGGACTCGCAGCCCGTGCCCGGCACCCAGGCGCGGGCGCTGGTGCTGCTGGGGCGGGCGGAGGCGCGCGCCCACCCGCGCGACGCGTTCGCGGAGGACGCCTTCCACCGCGCGGCCACCGCGGCGCAGCTGGCCCGCGACGACGGCGCCGCGGCCCGCGCCTGGCTGGAGCTGTCCGGGCTGTACGCGCGCTCGGGGCGGGTGGCGGAGGCGCGGCGGTGGGCGGCGTACGCGCAGGGGGCCGCGTCGCGCTCGGCGGGGCTCGCCGACCTCGCCGCGCTGGCCCGCCAGGCGACGTCGGACGCCGCGCTCGCCGAGGGGAAGCTCCCGGAGGCCGCCGCCGAGCACCAGGCCGCGCTGGCGCTGCTGCGCACCCGGCCGCAGCCGGAGGACGCGGCCCTGGCCACCGTGTTGCTCCAGGGCGTGCCGCTGTACGCGAGGCTGGGGAAGACGCAGGAGGCGGTGGCCGACGCCGGCGCGGCGGCGCGGATCCGCACGTCGGAGCTCCACGAGCACCCGCTCACCGCCGAGGCGCTGGACATGCTGGCGCAGGCCGAGATGGCCGCCGGGAAGTGGGCGGAGGCGGAGCGGGACGAGGCGGGGGCGGTGACCATCTTCGACAAGACCCTGGACCCGGCGGACCTGCGCCCGGTGCGCGCGCGGGCGCGGCTGGGCGGGCTGCTGGCGCGCGCGGGGAAGCACGCGCAGTCGGTGTCCATGCTGGGCCCGGCGGTGGGCGTGCTGGAGCGCGAGGGCCTGGGGGTGCCGCCGCTGGAGCTGGCGCTGGCGGAGCAGCGGCTGGGGCGGGAGCAGCTGCTGGCCGGGGACGCCGCCGGCGCCGCCGCCACGCTGGAGCGGGCGAGGAACATGCTGGCCCGGACCGGCCCGGAGGGCGCCGCCGAGCTGCCGCTGACGCTGGCCGCCCTGGGCGACGCGCGGTGGTCGACCGGGCCCAAGGCGTCCTCGCGCGAGTTGCTGGAGCAGGCCCGCGCCGCGCTCCCCGCCCAGGGCGCGCGCCCGTTCGATCGGGCCTACGCGTCGCTGCTGCTGGCGCGCTCCCTGGTCGGCGGGCCGGCGGGGATGGAGCGCGCGAGGGCGCTGGTGGCGGAGGGCCGGGCCGCTCGGGCCGCGCTGGACGCGAGCACCTGGGCGGACGACCTCGCCGCGCTGGACGGGCTGGACCGCTGGCTGAAGGGCCACAAGCTGTAGGAGGAGGACGACGTGGAGCTGGCCACCATGTACGTGGAGCA
>DASRBA010000058.1:0-3613 GCA_035637895.1 Myxococcaceae bacterium | reverse complement strand
CCCGGTCCGCGCGGTCGCAGCCGCCGTCGCCCGAACGGATGCCCCGAAGCCGCGCATCGCTCACGGTCGCCGGGCGTCCTCTTTCCCGCGCCCCGGATTCCGCGCCACCCGCGCGATCTACGTGCTTCACCGCGCGCTCCTGCGCTGAGGCGGACCGCAGTCCCGGTCCTCACCTCTTCACAGGAGTCTCCTCATGCACCGCAACCGGCGTGCGCTCGCCTTCCTCTGGCGCGCACTGCGCTTCACCCTCCGCGTCCTCTTCATCCTGATGATGATCGCCATCCCCATCCCCGTCTTCCCGCCCCGCTACCGGCCCCACCGGGACCCGAAGAACCCGATCGCGATGGTGCTCAAGAAGGAGTGAGCGCCGCCCGGTACAGCTCGATCGTCCGCCGAGCGCACCGCTCCCACGTGAACCCGGCCGCGCGGCGCCTCCCCGCCTCCGCCAGCGCGGCCCGCTCCCCCTCCGACCTCATCAGCCTCGCGACCGCCGCCGCGAGCGCTCCGTCATCGTCCGGCCCCACCTGCACCGCCGCGTCCCCGCACACCTCCGGCAGCGACCCCGCGTTCGACACCACCGCCGGCACTCCCAGCCGCATCGCCTCCAGCGGCGGCAGCCCGAACCCCTCGTACCTCGACGGGAACACCAGCAGCGCCGCCCGCCGGATCAGCTCGTAGAACAGCTCCGGCGGCTGGTACCCCAGCGGCCGAAGGTCCATCCCCCCCTCTCTCAACCTCGCGATCCGCTGCTCCACCGGACCCGATCCGAACCACCGCTGCCCCACCAGCACCAGCGGCACCCGCTCCCCCTCCCGCCACAGCCGCTCGAACGCGTCCAGCACCGCGCCCACGTTCTTCCTCGCGTCCAGCGCCCCCGCGTAGATGACGAACCGCTCCGGCAGCCCCAGCGCGCCCACGTACTCCACCCCCACCCGGTCCGGCCGCGCCACCTCGTCCACGTGGTCGGCGCCCAGGTGCACCGCCACCACCCGCTCCGGGTCCACCTCGTGCCGCTCCAGCAGATCGCGCCGGGTGTGCTCGCTCACGCAGGCGATCCGGTCCGCCAGCCTCAGCGACCGCCCCAGCCAGATCCGGAACTGCCACCGGTACGCCCGCGACGTCGTCTCCGGCAGCACCTCGGGGATGAGGTCGTGCACCGTCAGCACCAGCCGCTTCCCCTCCGGCCTCCGCAGCGGCAGGTTGAAGTTCCCCACCGCGTGGTAGAGCGGCTCCGGCGCGCGCGCGAGCGCCCCAGGCAACCGCGCCAGCACGTACGCGCTCTTCCCCATCCGCCCGCGCGGGTCCGCCCCGGAGCTTCGCGCCCCCATCGGCCGCACCCGCACCCCCTCCCGCTCCAGGGCGCGCGCCAGGCACCGGGTGTAGAGGCCGATGCCCGTGGTCGGCTCGTCCCAGAGGAGCGCGTCCAGAGCCACCGAGAGCGGTTCGGGCACGGCGCGCTCCATAGCATGTGGTACGCAGCCCGCGATGGTCGTCCACCAACTGGTGCCGACGTTCGTCCGCGGCGACGCCACTGGTCAGGCCGCGGTGAACTTGAAGTGGCTGCTGCGCCGGCTCGGCGTCCACTCCGAGCTGTACGCCGCGGACGTCGCGCCCGACCTCCACGCGCTGGTCCGCCCCATCTCGCACCTGCGCCCGCGCCCCGAGGACCTCGTCCTCTACCACCACGGCATCGCCTCCTGGCTCAGCGGTGAGTGGATGCACCTCCGCTGCCGCAAGGGCATCGTCTTCCACAACATCACCCCCGCCCGCCTCGCCGCCGGCACGCCGCTGGAGGAGGCGCTGGTCTCGGGCCGCGCGCAGCTCGCCGCCATGGCGCCGTACGCCGACGTTTCCATCGGCGTCTCGGAGCTGAACGCGCTCGAGCTGCGCGAGGCGGGCTACCGCGACGTCCACGTGGTGCCGAACGTGGTGGAGCCGTCCCGGTTCGCGCCCTCCTGGGCGGACGAACGGATGGCGCGGCGCCTCGCGCCCAACGGCGGCGCGACCGTCGTCAGCGTCGGGCGGGTGGTGCCCAGCAAGCGCGTGGAGGACCTGCTCTCGCTGCACGCGGAGCTGCTCCGCCTCGACCCGCGCGCGCGGCTGGTGCTCGCCGGTGGCTTCGACCCGGGGAGCCGCTACTACCAGGGGCTGCGGAGGCAAGCGCGGCGGTTGAGCGGCGTGGAGTGGCTCGGGCGCGTCTCGCACTCGGAGCTGGTGGCGGCCTACCGCGCCGCGGACGTCTTCGCGTCCATGAGCGAGCACGAGGGCTTCGGCGTGCCGCTGGTGGAGGCGATGGCCGCCGCGGTCCCCGTCCTCGCCTACGCCGCCGCCGCCGTCCCGGAGACGCTGGGCAGGGCGGGCATCGCCTTCGACGAGAAGAACTACGCCGCGCTGGCGGAGCTGGTGCGGGACGTCGCCGGCGACGGAAAGCTCCGGGGCAGGCTCCTCCGCGGCCAGGCGTGGCGCTTGCGGGAGCTGTCGCCGGAGGTGGCGCAGTCTCGGCTGGCGGAGGCGCTGCGCCCGTTCCTCCCCGAGCGCCGGAAGCGCTCCACCCGGCGCGCGCCCCGCGTGGCCTTCGTCGTCCAGCGCTACGGCGAGGTCACCGGCGGCGCGGAGCTGCACGCGCGGATGATGGCCTCCCGGCTGGCGAAGGACTGGCGCATCACCGTGGTCACCACCTGCTCGAAGGACCACCTCTCCTGGGAGAACGACTTCCCCGAGGGCGAGTCCCGCGACGGCCCGGTGCGCGTCCTCCGCTTCCCCACCATCCGCGGCCGCGAGATCCGCCGCTTCAACGCGCTCTCGCGCGGCGTGCTGGGCCGGCGGAACGACCGCGTCGCCGAGGAGCACTGGGTCGCCGAGCAGGGTCCGCTCTCCCCCGCCCTGCTGCGCCACCTGTCGGACGCGGGCGGCGAGTACGACGGGTTCGTGGCGTTCACGTACCTGTACTCGACGACCGCCTGGGGGCTCCCGCTCATCGCCGACCGCGCCATCCTCATCCCCACCGCGCACGACGAGCCGCCGCTGGACCTGGAGATCTACGGGGACGTGCTGCGCCTCCCGCGCGCGCTGTTCTGCAGCACGCCGGAGGAGCTGGCGCTGATCGACCGGCGGTTCCCCGGCCACGCGCCGGCGCAGGTGGTGGGCGTGGGGGTGGAGCGGCACCCGGCGCGCCCGGAGCGCTTCCGGAAGAAGCACGGCCTGGAGCCGGGGCACCCGTACCTGATGTACGTGGGGCGCGTGGAGCAGGGGAAGGGCGTGGGGGAGCTGCTGGAGCACCACGCGCAGCTGGTGCGGAGGTTCCACGACGCGCCGGACCTGGTGCTGGCGGGCGCGGCCAGCATGCGCGTGGGTGGGGAGCGGGTGCACGCGCTGGGGCGGATCAGCGAGCAGGACAAGCACGACGGGCTGGCGGGGGCGCTGGCGGCGGTGGTGCCTTCGCGGTACGAGAGCCTCTCGCTGCTGGCGCTGGAGGCGTTCGCGCAGGGGACGCCGGTGCTGGCGAACGGGGCCTCGGACGTGCTGGCGGGGCAGGTGCGGCGGAGCGGGGCGGGGCGGACGTACGGGGGCGCGGAGTCGTTCGCGGAGGGGGTGCGGGAGATCGGCGCGGCGC
>DASRBA010000057.1:0-42304 GCA_035637895.1 Myxococcaceae bacterium | reverse complement strand
GGCCGGGCGAGCAGCTCGCCGCCGTGCGAGGCCAGCTCGACGTGACCGGGCAGCGCCAAAGAGCCGTCGCGGGCGATCACCGCCACGACCCGGGCGTGGAACGCCTTGCGCAAGGCCTCCAGGCTGTCCGGCTTCACGGCGATGGAGGCGAGGAGCGCGTCCTCCACGTCCTCCGGCGAGGCGTCCCACTCGGTCTTTCGCCCGGCTGGCTTTCGAGGGCACAACTTGCCGTCGAGCGGTACGGGACCGCCCTGGTCGTGGACGGCGGCGAGGACCTGGGCGACCCAGCTTCGCGTCAGCTCCCAGCGGGCGTGCTTCGACTCGCGCTCGGCCCAGTTGCTCTCCCCGGAGTCTTCCAGCGGACCGCCCAGCTCGTGCTCCAGCTCACTGTGCAGGTGCGCGCTCTCCTCGCGGTTCAAGGCGCCGTCCAGCTCGCCGAGGACGGCCGCCACCAGCTCGCGTCCGCCCAGCGCCTCCGTCAGCACTTCAGACTGGCGGGCGTAGCTCTGGACGGCGGCGCGGACCTCGTCCATCGGGAGGAGCTCCACCACACGCCGGAGGAGATCCTCGTCCCTGCGGAGCTCGAACAGGGAGGTCGATTCGACCTCACCGATGCCGAGGACCGGCTCGTCGAAGTCCGGATCCGGGAGTCTGAGCCTTTGGCCGGGTGTCGTGGGATGCCGCTCCCAGACCTTATCCAAGGCATACTTGCCACGCGGACCATGGGCCATCACTTGTCCTCCCTCAACGCCCTTCTCCCAACCCGGAGAAAGGTGGGGCCGCACCTTGCGCACGGCCAGCATTAGATTCGCCTGACTCGTGACGCCGTTACGTCCGGTGGTTCACGCAGCATATTCTCACGTGAATCCCGATGGTTGGCGATCCGGAAAATCCGGTCTTGGTCCGCACGGCGACGCCCTTCGACGGCGAGGCGGTCGTCCGGCTCCGGCGGGCGCTGCGGGAGGAGGACGGGGGCTCAGTGCACGGGCCCAACGACCCGGCGCCGACGCTCCAGGAGGAGATCGCCCGCATCGGGGCCCAGGAGCGGGACCCCGGCCAGATCATCCTGGTGGCGGAGGCGGCTGGCCGGGTGGTGGGCTGGCTGGAGCTGACGCCGGGCGCGTCCAGCCGGACGGCGCACCGGGGCTGGGTGGTGCTCGCGGTCGCCGCGGACCACCGGCGGCGGGGCATCGGCCGGGCGCTGATGGAGCACCTGCATGCCTGGGGGGCCAGGCACCCGACGCTCGAACAGGTGGCGCTGCGCTGCGCGGCGAGCAACGAGCCGGCGGTGGCGCTCTACCGGTCGCTCGGCTACGTCGAGGAGGGCCGCTTCACGCGCGGGCTGAAGCTGGGGCCCGATCGGTACGTGGACCTGGTGCAGCTCTGCCGGGAGCTCAAGCCAGCCCGGTGAGCCGGGTGAGGAGGAGGCGAGGTTGACCCCGGGCCCTCGCTCCGCGTAGATCTGCAACGGAACTTTGCACAACTTGGTAGGCGGGCATCCGACAATGCCCCAAGGGCCAGCCGCAGCCCTGCCTACCCCAGGAAGCTCCCCAGATGCCTTCCGCTGAACGCCAGTACTTCGCCTATTCCGTCCTCCTGGACCCGGAGACCTTCGCGCTCCGGATGAAGGAGGGCGGCCACGCCACCTTCCGGCTGCCCGAGGGGAAGGTCGGCGAGGCGCAGGACGTGGACATCGTCTTCAACTTCCACTCGTCGAAGTGGGGCGGCCGGATCGCCTCCCTCGTCGCGATGCCCGGCCACTCGGTGTTCGGCAAGGTGCTCACCCTCAAGGACTCCGACTGGGCCATCGTCCGCGAGGCGGAAGGCGGCGCGAAGTCCGGCGCCTTCGTCGAGCTGGCCGTCCAGGTGAAGGTGGACGGCAAGGTGATCTCCGCCACGGCCCTCGGCGCGGCGCCGGGGCGGGCCACCACCGCCGGACCGGTCAGCGAGTCCTACGCCAACGCGCTCGCGCGCGGCGCGGAGTCCGCCGGCCTGCCGAAGGCGTACTGGGAGAAGCTGAAGGCCGAAGCCGCCATCCTCGCCAAGGTCCAGGCCGTGGGCCGCGAGCTCCACCTCAAGTAACGGAGACCCTGCCCATGAACGCCGTCGACCCCAAGACCACCGCCACCGCCCGCCCCCCGCAGGACGCGGCTCCGGCGAACAAGGTGGACGCGCCCGCCTCCGGCACGACGCCGGAGACCAAGCAGCAGCCGATCAAGGATCTCGACCTCCGCTTCGGGTGGAAGCCGGACTCCTGGCAGCACCAACTCCTGCAGAACGCGGACGGCGCCGGCGACAAGGACGGCAACGTCTCCGTGGGCGAGCTCAACAAGTACATGGAGAACCCGACGGACCTCAAGTTCGTCGACTCCCAGCGCCTGCAGCAGATGCGCGGCGCCGTCGGCGACGGCCAGACGCCCCAGTCCGTCGACTCCTTCAAGGAGGGCTACCAGCAGAACATGGCCCGCGCGGCCGACCAGCTGGGGAACAAGGACGGCAAGCTCGGCGCCGACGAGTTCAACACCCTCGTCAACCAGATGAAGCAGCGGACCGACACCCACGAGGCCGGCTCGACGTGGATGCCGGACCAGAAGGAGGCGGCCTTCGCCTCCCGCATCGCCGACGCGACCGGCGAGCAGGACCTCCTCGTCCCGGGCGGCGAGGTGCAGGACGGCAAGGACCTGTTCAAGGACTACATGCGGATCGGCACCAGCGACCAGCACCGCATCCCGCAGTGGGTCGGCTACCAGCTGGACGCCGCGGACATCAAGGAGACGCCGGCCAACGTCGACCGCAACGGCGACCCGAACAGCACCATCCCCGCCTACCGCCGCGCCAACCCGTTCCACTTCGACGCCGAGGACGGGCCGGTCGCGGTGAAGCCCAACGAGTACAACAAGTCCGGCTTCGACCAGGGCCACATGAAGCCCGCGGAGAGCTCGCCGTCGCAGGAGGCCATGTACGAGAGCTTCACGATGACGAACATGTCCACCCAGTACGGGAACACCAACCGCGGCGACTGGCGCTACCTGGAGGAGGGCGTGCACGAGCTGGTGCAGGCCACCGGCGGCAAGGCCACCATCATCACCGGCAACGCGTACCTCGACGACAAGGGCAACCCGCTGCCCGAGGACAAGATCCAGTACTACGAGAAGGACGGGCACAAGATGGCGGTGCCCACGCACTGCTTCAAGACCGTGCTCCTCGAGCAGCCGGACGGCCAGATGACGATGATGGCGTACCTGGTCCCCAACCAGAAGGACGCGCCCATGGGGAAGGACGCCGCGGTCAAGATGATCCAGGACAGCCGGGTGAGCGTGGACGACATCGAGCGGATCATCGGCCAGGACCTCTACTCGCAGCTGCCGAAGGAGACGCAGGACAAGCTGGAGGCGGACCCCGCGGCGCGCGTCAGCTTCGCCAACGCGTCGCAGTGGCACACCGCCTCGCTGCTCTGGCCGCAGGGCTAGCGCATGGCGGGCGACGACATCGTCCGCTACATCCAGGAGGCGGACTTCGAGCGCGAGGTGCTGCAAGCCCAGGGGCCGGTGGTGGTGGCCTTCTGGGCGCCGTGGAGCGACCCGTCCGTGCTCTTCGCGCCGGTCATCACCCGCGCCGCCCGCGCCCACGCGGACCGGGTGAAGACGGTGGCGGTCAACACCGACGAGATGCAGCAGCTCCGCGGCCGCTACGGCATCGTCGCCGTCCCCACGCTCCTCTACTTCGAGGGCGGGAAGGTGAAGGGGCAGATCGTCGGCACCACCTCGCGCGAGGACGTGGAGCACCTGTTCTCGGGGAAGGGGTCGCCGCCGGGGATGGCGCCCATCGCCGGGGCGGCTCGCGGCGGCTAGGCTTCGCCCCTTCGCCCTGGCGCGGAGGCTGCGCACCGCCTCCGGCAAGCTGAAGCAGGCGTAGCCGGGCTACGCCGCCGCCTCGGCCTTGCGCTTGGGGCCGATCAGCGAGCGCACCGTCCCCTTCGCCACCACGTCGCCGTCCTTGTCCCGGATGACGACCTCGTTGTCGTACTCCTTGCGCTCCGCGCCAATGGGCAGCTGGCAGTGGCACTCCGCGACCAGCGTCCCGCGCGCCTTCTTCAGCCACTCCATGGTCATGCGGGTGGGGATCATCCGCGCGTCCTCGGGGGCGCTGAACAGCACCGCCAGGTTGGCGGTCAGCTCCACCAGGTTGGTGAGGGCGATGGCGTGGATGGAGCGGAGGTGGTTGCGGACCGCGCGCCGTTCGGTGAGCGTCACCTTGGCGTAGCCCTCGCGGATCTCCTCCACCCGCGCGCCGATGGTCCCGGTGTACGGCACCACCAGCCCGATCATCTTGCTGAAGAGGAGCTTTCCGCCCGGCATTCCGGAGAGGCGCTTCCACTCCCGCCGGATGAGCGAGGTGGCGTTCTCACCGCTGAACGACTTCACGAGCGACTGGATCGACGGCAATCCGGGCATGGGTGGACCCCCTGCACGCTGCCTTTAGCACGCTGGCGTGGCGGCCAGCGCTCGGTTATCCCTTCCGCCGAGGTCGCCCTTCCCATGGAATCGCCGCAGGCCGCCGCCGACGGGTCCCCGGTCAAGTCCGGGTGGCTGGCCGCGCTCCTCGACCGCGCCGTCTCCGAGCACCGCCAGGCCGGACCGCTCGCCGCCGCCCCCACCGCGCCGCCCGGGCGGCCCCGCGCGCGCGCCTACCTGCGCCGCGTGCTGCGCGAGAGCGGGCTCCTGTACGGCACCCCGGCCATGCGCAGCGCCGCCGCCTTCGCGGACCGCCCGCCCGAGGAGCGGCTGTTCCGCGCGGTGGTGGCCACCTTCGCCCGCGTCGCCCTCGACATCGCCGCGCTCACCGGCGCCCCGGCCGGCCCGCGCCGCGAGCAGCTCCTGCTGCTGCTGGCCGCGCTCTGCGCCCGCTGGGACGACGCGGAGGACATCCAGCGCGAGCTGGTGCAGATGGACCCGCTGCCGCGCCGCCTCTGGTCCCGGGTGGAGGGCGCGCTGGAGGAGCGGGCGCTCTCCCTCTCCGGCGACCCGGCGTTCGGCCTGCTCCTGCACAACGGCGCCGTCTACGCGGACGCCAACGCCTTCGGCCGGATGGCGGTGGACTACTTCGTCCGCGGCGGGCTGGACGTGGCCAAGGCGCGGCGCCGGCTGCACCTGTCCGACCGGCAGAAGGCGGTGCTGGCGCAGGTGCTCACCGCGCTCGCCTGCGCGGAGCGCTCGCCCAGCTTCACCTCCCGCCGCGCCATCCTCCGGCAGATCGAGGACCTGAAGCTCCCCACCCCGCTGGAGAACGAGGTCCGCCGGAGCGCGCGCCGCGCCTTCGAGAAGCGCCGCCGCGGCGAGCTGCCGGACGCGCTGGAGCGGGTGCAGAGCGCGGAGATGAAGCGCTTCATCCTGGAGCAGACGCTGCTGGCGTCGCTGGTGGACGGGCGCCGGTCGGCGGCGGAGCTGGCCTTCATCCAGAAGCTGGCGGGCGGGCTGGGCGTGGACCGGCCGCGGCTGGCCGCCTTCGAGCTGGAGGTGGCGGAGTTCTACCGGAAGAACCGCGACGTGGTGGACGTGTTCACCGTGTCGGCGGGCGCGGGGGCGATGGGCGAGGAGCTCCTGGAGTCCGTCCAGGACGCGGTGGAGAAGAACTTCCGCCGGCTGATGAACGAGGTGCGCGAGACGGGCGAGCTGTCCGTGCTCCTGGCCAAGGCGGCGCGCGGCCACGCCCTCACCCGGGACGAGAAGGCCCGCATGCGCGAACAGCTCATCGACGTGGCCAAGGCCGTCCCCGCGCTGGCCATCTTCGCCGCGCCGGGCGGGCTGTTCCTGCTCATCGCGCTCTCGAAGGTGCTGCCGTTCAACCTGCTGCCCAGCTCGTTCCAGGAGGAGGACGAGGCGTCGAAGGGCTGAGCGTCAGACCCCGTTCGTCCGGTGCAGGCGCGCCGAGAGGCGGCGGAGGTCCTCGTTGGCCTTCACCAGCTCCGTGCTGCCGCGCTCCTTCTCCAGCTGCTGGTCGATCTTCTCCAGCTCCGCCTGCGCCTGCTTCTGCGCGTCCTTGCTGGTGTCCAGCAGCCAGTCCACGGCCTGGATCGCCGCCTGGCGTACCTCGAGGTTGTCGTCGGAGAGGTGCTTGAGCAGCCCGGGCATGGCGGAGGTCTGCCCGGCGCGGCCCAGCTCCAGCGCCGCCCGCTGGCGCACCTGGGGCGACTTGTCCTCCAGCTTCTTCGTCCAGCAGCCCGCGTCGGAGGAGCACTCGCGCGCCGCGTCCAGCGCCGCGCCCCAGTCCGCGATCTCCTGCTGGTGCTTCTGGCCGACGGCCTTCGGGTTGCTGCAGCCGGGCAGCCCGGACGCCTCGTCGCAGTCCTTCGCCGTGTGCGCCGGCTCGTCGGCCTTGAGCTTGTCCAGCGCCGCCTTGTCGCGCTCGTCGCCGGTCAGGCCGATGGCGGCGATCGCCGGCTGGCGCGCCGGCCACACTCCCACCGTGGCCGCCTTCTGCAACCCGGGGACGGCGTCGCGCCCGCCGATGCGCGCCAGCGCCCAGCAGTACTTCTCCCGCTCCACCGGCTCCTCCGAGGGAAGGAAGGTGAGGAGCGGCTTCACCGCCTCCTTCGCCCGCAGCTTGCCCAGCGCGTCGGAGGCGGTGAGGCGCACGTAGACCTGCTGGTCCGGGTCCCCCTTCTCCGACAGCCGGGTGATCAGGTCCGCCACCGCGCGCTTGTCGTGGAGGTCGCCGATGACCTGCGCGGACTTGGAGTAGAGCGCCGCCTCCGAGATGCCCTTCTCCTTCGCCCACGACTTCAAGGCGGCGTCCTGCCCGCGCAGGACGGGGAGCACCGCGTCCGCCGCCGGCTGGCCGATCTGGAAGAGGGCGAACGACGCCTCGCCGTAGAACTGCTGGCCGCGGGGGTGCTGCTGGAACATCCGCTTGATCAGCACCGGGACCGCGCGCGCGTCGCCGATGTCGCCCAGCGCCTGGAGCGACTTCTTGATGATGAAGGGCTCGGAGCCGTCGTCCTGCGCCTTGGCGATGAGCGAGTCCACCGCCTCCTTGGCCCGCAGCGACCCCAGCGCGCTGATCGCCTCCACCTGGACGATGCCGTCCTTGGCCTTGAGCATCCGCAGCAGCGTGGGCACGCCGGCGTTCCCGCCGATCTGCGCCAGCGCCTGGGCGACGGCCTTGTTGAGCGCCGAGGTCTCGGTGTCGCTGGCGCCCAGGTCCACCGCGTCCGACAGCGGCTGCACCGTGGCCGGGTCCTTGAGGGTCCCGATGACGCGCGCCACCGACGCCCTCGTCTCCGCCTTCTTCTCCTCCTTCAGCCGCTCCAGGAGCCACGGCTCGAACGAGGCGTTGGCCTTGCCGGAGGCGCGGAGGTCGTCGAACACGCGAGCCTTGTCCTGGGTGCGCCGGGCGTTCTTGAGCTTCCCCTCCCAGTACTCCGGCTTGCTCGGGTCGCCCTTGCAGCCGGCCAGGGCGGCGGCGACGGCGAGGGCCAGCAACCAACGGGACGTCGCGCGCACGGGGCACCTCCTGGCCGGGCCTGGGGGACCGGGCCGGGAGCATCCTCATGGAGCCCTGGAGAAGGGTCAATGTTCGTTCGCGGCTTGAGGTACGCTCACCAACCGCCATGGAGCCCCAGGCCCAGGCCCCTTCCACCACCTCCCGCCCCGGCCGGCGGACCTACGTCGTCGACCGGCGGTTCCAGCTCAAGTACACGATGCTGCTGGTCGGCGTGGGCGTGGCCGTCACCGCGCTCTTCGGCACCATGATGTACCTGGTCCACGTGAGCGCGCTGCGGGCCTACGCGGAGGGGCACGGGACGGCCGACGCGTCGTCCGCGCTGGTGTGGGTGATGGTCGCGCTGGGCATCGCCATGGCGGCGGCGCTCTCGCTGGTGGGGGTGATGATCACCCACCGCGTCGCCGGCCCCGTCCACGTGATGAACCACTACCTCAACGTGCTGGCCGGCGGGCGCTACCCCATCATGCGCCCGCTGCGGAAAGGGGACGAGCTGCAGCGCTTCTTCGAGACCTTCCAGGGCGCCATCGAGTCCCTGCGCTCGCGCGAGGCCGACGAGGCGGACGCGCTGCGCAACGCGGTGGCGGTGCTCTCGCCGCTGGCCAGCACCGAGGAGCTCAAGGGGCTGATCACCCAGCTGCAGGCCATGCACGACCGCAAGCGCGACGCCACCGACCAGGTGGACGTGGGCAAGCTGGAGTAGCGCGGAGGGTCCTTGGCGCCACGGATCGTCTTCATGGGAACGCCGGAGTTCGCGGTCCGCTCCCTGGAGGCGTGCCTGGAGGTGGGCGAGGTCGTCGCGGTCGTCACCCAGCCGGACAAGCCGAAGGGGCGCGGGCAGGAGGTGGCGGAGTCGCCGGTGAAGGGGCTCGCCCGGTCGCGGGGGATTCCGGTGCTCCAGCCCCCGAAGATCCGCGGGACTCCGTTCCACGAGGAGATCCGCGCCTTGCGCCCGGACGTGGGCGTGGTGACGGCGTACGGGAAGATCCTCCCGCAGGAGCTGCTGGACGCGCCGGCGCAGGGTTGCGTCAACGTCCACGCCTCGCTGCTGCCGCGCTTCCGCGGCGCCGCGCCCATCCAGTGGGCCATCGCCGCCGGGGACGCGGTGACCGGCGTGTGCCTGATGAAGATGGACGCGGGGTTGGACACCGGGCCCGTCATCGACCGGCGGGAGGTGGGCATCGGCCCCGATGACACCGCCGCCACCATGCACGAGAAGCTCTCGGCGCTGGGGGGCGCGCTGATCCGCGAGTCGCTGCCGCGCTACCTCCGCGGTGAGCTGGCGCCGGCGCCGCAGCCGTCGGAGGGCGTGGTGCTGGCGCCGCTGATCAAGAAGGAGGACGGGCGGCTGGACTTCGCCCGGCCGGCGGCGGAGCTGGAGCGGCGGATCCGCGCCTTCTACCCGTGGCCGGGGACGTACACGGAGCTGGGCGGGAAGACCCTGAAGGTGCTGAAGGCGAAGGTGGGCGGCGGGCGCGGCGCGCCGGGCGAGGTGCTGGAGGGGTTGGAGGTGGCGTGCGGCGAGGGTTCGCTGGTCCTGCTGGAGGTGCAGCCGGAGGGGAAGCGGGCGATGGCCGCGCGCGAGTTCCTGGCGGGCAATCGCGTGCAGAAGGGGAGCCGGCCGTTCGGCTCCGGATCGAGTCAGACTTGAGCGTGCGCGGGAGGAGCGGAAGATGAACATCCTGGTGATTCATGGGCCGAACCTGAACCTGCTGGGCGAACGCGAGGGGGACGAGAAGGGCCGCACGCTGGACGAGCTGAACCATGAGCTGCAGGCGCTGGCGGACCGCAACGGGATCGCGCTGCGCATCTTCCAGTCCAACCACGAGGGCGCGCTGATCGACCGCGTCCACGCCGAGCGGAAGTGGGCGGAGGGCATCCTCATCAACCCCGGCGCCCTGACCCACTCGTCATACGTGCTGCGCGACGCGCTCGCCGCGGTGGGCAAGCCCACCCTGGAGGTCCACCTCACCGACATCCGGCGGCGAGAGTCCTGGCGCCGCAAGTCCGTCATCAAGGACGTCTGCGCGGCGCAGGTGATGGGGAAGGGGTTCGACTCGTACCTGATCGCGCTCCAGCGCTTCGCTGACGGCGACCTCACCGGGCGCAAGCGCAAGCGCGCTCCGGCATCGGCTCCTGCCCCGGCCGCCCGGGCCGCGCCTGCGCCCGCGAAGGCGGAGAAGACCATCGGGCGCACGCCGGCCGCTCCGGCGCCTGCCCCAGTGAAGGACGGGAAGACCATCGGGCGCGCCCCGCAGGCTTCTCCGGCCCCCGCGCCGGTGAGGGACGGCAAGACGATCGGCGCGGCGGCGAAGTCGGCCGGCAAGAACGTCGTCGCCGGGAGCGCGAGGTTCCTCAGCCGGTCGCTGGTGCGGTCGAAGATCGCCGACCGGCTGGCGGGCAAGCTCACCGCCGCCGGTCTCGCCACCTGGGCGCGGGCGCAGTTCCTGGAGGTGCAGCGCGGCGCGCCGGCGGAGAGCGGGCACCGCGAGCTGCTGGAGGATTCGCTGCAGACGCTCACCCTCTCCGCCATGCCGGCCACCAAGCTCTCCGACGAGCAGCTGGTGGACCTGATGACGCAGCTCGAGGGATGAACGCCCGCGCGGCGGCGATCCAGGTCCTCGCGCGGGTCAGCGCCACGGACGCGTTCCTCAACGTCGTCCTGGACGCGGCGCTCTCCGAGCTGCGCCCGGAGGACGCGCGCGACGCGGGGCTGATCACCGAGCTGTGCTACGGCGCCACCCGCCGGCAGCTGGCGCTGGACCACGCGATCCAGCAGGTGAGCGACCGGAAGCTCTCCACGCTCGAGGACCGGGTGCTGTCCGCCCTGCGCGTGGGCGCGTACCAGGTCTTCTTCACGCGGGTGCCGCGCCACGCCGCGGTGGCCGAGACGGTGGAGGGGCTCAAGTCGCTCCGGATGCAGCGGGCGGCGGGGTTCGCCAACGCGGTGCTGCGGAAGGTCGCCGCCATGCCCGAGCTGCCGCTTCCGCCGGAGTCGGAGCCGCTGAAGCGCCTGTCGGTGCGCGAGAGCCACCCGGAGTGGCTGGTGGAGCGGTGGACCCGCCAGTTCGGGGCTGCGCGCGCGGAGGCGATGCTGGCCGCGGACAACGTGCCGCCGCCGGTGATGGTGCGCGCCAACCGTGCTCGCGTCTCGCGGGAGCAGTTGCTGGCGGACCTGGTGGCCGCCGGCGTGGACGCGCGGCCCGCGGCGACGGCCCCGGCGGGGGTGATGCTGGCGCAGCCCGGCCCGCTGGAGGAGCTGCTGGGGTACCGCGAGGGCCTATGGCAAGTGCAGGACGAGGCGGCGCAGCTGGTGGTCGAGTACGCCGCCGTCCCGGACGGAGCGCGGGTGCTGGACGCGTGCGCGGCGCCGGGCGGAAAGGCGTGCGCGCTGGCGGAGCGGGTGCGGGTCACCGCCTGCGACGTGCACCAGAACAAGCTGCGGAAGATCGAATCGGAGGCGAAGCGGCTGGGGGTGGAGTCGCGCCTGGAGGTGAAGGCGCACGACGCGCAGAAGCCGTTCCCGGAGTCGTGGGGCGCGTACGACGCGGTGGTGCTGGACGCGCCGTGCTCGGGGCTGGGCACGCTGCGGCGCCACCCGGAGCTGCGCTACCGCCGCAAGCCGGAGGACGTGGGGCGGCTGGCGGCGCTCCAGGCGCGGCTCCTGGAGTCCTGCCAGGCGGTGGTCCCGCCCGGCGGACTGCTCGTCTACGCGGTGTGCAGCGTGGACCCGCAGGAGGGCGCCGACCAGGTGGAGCTCTTCCTCCGCTCCCACCCGGAGTTCACCACCGAGCCGCCGCCGCGCTCGCAGGCGTACCTGAGGACGCTCCCCGGCCCCGAGGGGATGGACGGCTTCTTCGCGGCGCGGCTGCGCAAGACGTACTGAGCGCTACTCCGCCCACTTCATCGGCCGCGCCTTGAGCGTGGGCGAGTCCATCCGGTCGCAGAAGGCCTCGAACTTCGCGCGGGGGACGCCCTTCCAGCGGAGGTCCTCCAGCGTCTCCTTCAGCGGCACGTCGGTCACCAGCGTCGCCAGCTTCTTGTACAGCGCCGCTTCCTTCTCCTCGGCGACCAGCGCGGTGCACAGCTTCTCCGCGCCGCGGAGCTTCTTGTCCCAGTCCAGGAACCGCCGCGGGATGTTCTCCAGCGTCCCGTACCGCCCCAGCACCGCCGCGGTGCCCTTCTCACCCCAGCCCGGGATGCCCGGGATGCCGTCCGCGGTGTCGCCCACCAGCCCCAGGAAGTCCGGCACGCTCCGGGGCGGGAAGCCGCGCTCCTTCACGAACGCCGCCTCGTCGATCACCTTCTCCTGGTGCCGCGCGACCAGCACCACCTTGTCGCCGCGGATGCACTGCCCCAGGTCCTTGTCCGGGGACAGGATGCGCACCTGCTCCACCTGGTCCGCCCAGCGCGCGGCGGCGGTGGCCAGCGCGTCGTCCGCCTCCCACTCCTTCATCGACCACACGGTGACGCCCAGCGCCGCCACGCCCTCCTCGACCAGGTCGAACTGCGCGGTCAGCTCGGGCGGGAGGCCGGCGCCGGTCTTGTAGCCGGGGAAGAGGTCGTTTCGGAACGACTCGATGGGGTTGTCGAACGCCGCCCCGACGTGCGTGACGGCCTCCGCCTCGTTCTGCAGCAGCGTGAGCCACGAATTCATCAACCCCACGGTGGCCTTCACGTCCTGGCCGTTCGCGGCGCGGTGGTCCGGCCGCTTCGAATAGAAGGCGCGGAACAACTCGTAGGTGCCGTCGATGACGTGCAGGCGCATCGGGTAGGCGCCGCGCTAGTCCTCTTCCTTCGCCGCGGCCTTCATCGCGTCCAGCACCGCCTGCGAGGCGCGGTCCAGGTACTTGCCCTTGCGGACCAGGAGCCCGATGGGCCGGGTGAAGGGCCCCTCGGCGAACGGCTTCTGCACCAGCGACCCCACCGTCACCTCGTGGTGCGCGGTGGCCGAGGGCAGCACGCTCACGCCCAGGCCCATCTCCACCGCCCGCTTGATGGTCTCCACGTTGTCCATCTCCATCACCGGGTTCAGGTCCAGGCCGCGGTCCTTGAACAGCTTGTCGATGGCCTTGCGCGTGGGCGCCTCGCGGTCGAAGGCGATGAAGGGGACGCCGGAGAGCGCGTTGAGCGAGACCTTCCCCTTGCTGGCGAACGCGTGGTTGGGCGCGCACACCACCACCAGCTTGTCGTCGCGGAAGGGCACGATGTCCACGCCCGCCCGCGGCTGCGGGTAGGCGACGATGCCGATCTCCGCCGCGCCGAGGATGATGTCGTCGTAGACCTGATCGTTGCGGCGGTAGTTCAGCCGCATGTTCACCTTGGGGTGCGTCTTCAGCAGGTGCTTCTGGATGTTCTGCAGCTCGTGCAGGCCCACCGAGTAGATGGTGGAGACGGAGGTCGTCCCCGCCACCTCGGAGGACTGCTCGCGGATCTCGTTCTCCACCTCCGCGAAGCGGGCCAGGATCTCCTTGCAGCCGCGGAACAGCCGCTCCCCCGCGGGCGTGGGCGTCACCTGGCGCGCGCTGCGCGAGAGCAGCTTCTGCTCGTAGCGGTTCTCCAGCGCCCGGATCTGCTGGCTCACCGCGGACTGGGTGACGTGGTTGAGCTGCGCGGCGCGCGAGAACGAGCCCGTCTCCACCACGTCGCAGAACATCTTGAGGGACTCGAGCTGCATGATGAGAAGACCTCGCGGGTTGGCGCGCGGTCATTAGCACCCCTCATCCAGGGCGGCAAGCGGTTCTCACCGGTCCGAAAAGCGCCGCTTCCGGTCCTTTCGCGGCGTCAGGCTCCGGGCGTCAGGCGAGGAGCGCGTCGCAGGCGTGCTGGGCGAGGAGGTTGAGCAGGCGCACGCCGTCCTTCACCGACGCGGAGGCGGGGTCGCCCAGGTACGCGTCCGGTCCGCCGCACTCCAGGAAGTCCTTCTTGCCGGCCTTGATCAGCGCGGGGAGGTCCACCGGGATGGGCGCCAGCGTCTCGCGGACGTGGTTGCGCACCAGGTGCGGCGCGGTGGCCATCACCAGCGACGTCTCGTACCAGCCGGCGTGGCTGCCGCCGCGGGTGAACTCCTCGCCCAGCTGGTCCGCGAAGGGCGGGTGCCGGTGGTCCACCACGCGCACGACGGAGCCGGGGACGCGCTCCTGCGCCAGCTTCGCCGCCTCCCGCACCACGCGGAAGTGCGCCGGTTCGAGGTGGTGGTTGATCACCCCCACGCGCTGGAACGGCGTGCGCGCGATGGCCGCCAGCACCTCCGCCAGGTGGGCCCGCGCCGCGTCCGCGCCGATGCTCACCGTCCCGGCCCAGGGCCTGGCGAACTCGGCGAGCGCGTACGCGCAGGTGGGGAAGATGATCGCCTCCCTCCCGCGCTTCTCGAGGTTGTCGGCGGTCCGCACCGCCACCGCCTCGGCGATGAACACGTCGGTGCCCAGCGGCAGGTGGGGGCCGTGGGCCTCGGTGGAGCCGACGGGGACGAGCGCGTAGGCGCCCGCTTCGGCGGCGCGCTTCACCGACGGCCAGGGCATGTCTCGGGCGAAGGGGGGCGGAGGCGGAGGGGTCATCGCGGCCCACCTTTACAAGCCTCCGAGGACAGATCGAAAGTGTCGGCGAGGGATCCTCCACATGCGCCACCATCCGACCCACTGGCCTCGCCGGCTCGCGTTCGCCCTGGCCGCCGGCCTCCTCTCCGCGCCCGCGCTGGCGGCCGACGAGCACCCGGAGCCCGGGGAACAGAAGCCGGAGTTCACCTGGGAGAAGGGGCCCGGGAAGATGCCGCTGGGCGACTCGATCGCGCAGCTGCAGCTGCAGGACGAGGAGGCGTTCCTCGACTCGCCTCAGACCATCAAGCTGCTGCAGAAGCTGGGCAACCCGACCTCGGGCAAGGAGGTCGGGATGGTCGGGCCGGTGGCCGACGAGGAGCAATGGTTGGCGCTGTTCGAGTACGAGGCGTCCGGCTACGTGAAGGACGACGAGAAGGACAAGATCGACGCCGACGAGCTGCTCGAGCACATCAAGGAAGGCACCGAGGAGTCGAACGACTTCCGCAAGGAGCACGGCTCGCCCGGGCTGCACGTGGTGCGCTGGTTGCAGCCGCCGCACTACGACGCGCGGACGCACAACCTGGAGTGGGGCATCCTGGCCAGGGACGACAACGGCGGCGAGATCGTCAACTACCAGGTCAAGGTGCTGGGCCGCGAAGGGGTCATGGCGGTCACGCTGATGGACAAACCGGAGCGGATCGAGACCAGCAAGGCCTCCTTCCGCAAGGTGCTGGAGCGCTTCTCGTACCAGCCGGGCAAGACGTAC
Organism: Myxococcaceae bacterium; assembly: GCA_035637895.1. Classification (GTDB taxonomy): domain Bacteria; phylum Myxococcota; class Myxococcia; order Myxococcales; family Myxococcaceae; genus DASRBA01. Next base: position 27,502 of record DASRBA010000057.1, on the reverse strand, counting down.
GCGGAGTGGCGGCCGGGGGACAAGGTGGCGGAGTACGGCCTCACCGCGCTGGTGGTCGGGGGCGGGGCCGCGGTGGCGGCCAAGCTGGGCCTGTTCGGGTACATCGGCAAGCTCATCAAGCCGATCCTGGTCGGCCTCGCGGCGGTGGCGGCGACGGTGGGGCGCTTCTTCAAGCGGCTGTTCAGGCGCGAGGACTCGTCCAACCAGAACGGGCCGTGAGGCGAAGGGCGCCCGAGGGCGGTCCCGGCCCCGGGAACGCCGAGCCCGAATGACCGAATTCCTCGTCGAATTCCTCCCCTTCCTGGCGGCCTTCTACGTGGCGGCGGGCGTGGCCGTCGTCCGCCCCTTCCAGCGCGTGCTCACCTCCGCGCTGGGCCGCGCGTTCGACTGGCGCGGGCCGGGGCTCACCTTCCTGGGGCTGGCCCCCTGGCGCGAGGTGGTGAGCGTGCAGGCCTTCCCGCTCGCCGTCGCCGGGGGCGCGGTGTACCGGCTGGACCCGTCGCGCTCGGCGGAGCCGACCCTCTTCGAGCCGGGCGACCTGGAAGCGGTGGAGCTGGAGGGGCTGCCGCCGGCGAAGGCGGAGACGTGGCGCTTCCGGCCGTGGGTGATGGCGGGGAAGAAGCCGGTGGTGGGCGCCGCCACGCCCGCCATGGCCGCGCGCTTCGCCGCCCAGCTCGCCGCCGTCCAGAAGGCCGCGCCCGCGGAGCGCGTCGAGCGGGTGAGGGAGCTGCTGCAGGAGTCCTCCGACGTCGAGGCGCTGCGCGCGGTGCGCGCGTCGGTGCGGTGGCACGCGCTGGCGCTGCGCGTGCTCTGCCCGCTGCTGATGGTGGTGGTGTTCGGGCTGCTCCCCGCCATCGTCTACCTCCCCGACCTGGCGCCGATGAGGCTGGAGCGCGCGCTGCGGCTGTGGGTGGTGCTGCACGGGTGGGTGGTGGTGGTGACGGGGATGATGCTGGTCCGGGGGAAGGTGCGCGGCGACGAGATCGCCGGGCTGGTGTCGCAGATGGCGCTCTTCCCGCCCTCGGCGGTGCGGGCGCTGGGCATCGCCACCCGCGCCATCTACGCCCGCTTCGAGCCGGCGGCGGCCGCGGCGGCGCTCCTGGACGAGCGCGCGCTGCTGGTCTGCGCGCGGCGGGAGCTGCGGCGGCTGGAGTTCAGCGCCGAGCGGACCGGGTCCGTCGGCCTGTCCGCGTTCTTCCAGGCGCGGCGGAAGATCTGGGACCGCGCGCTGCGCGACGCGAAGACGTCCAGCAAGGACGCGCTGGCGCCGCCGGAGCGCGTGGCCGGGGACGCCACCCGCTACTGCCCCATCTGCAGCTCCGAGTACCGCGCCGGCGAGACCTGCTCCGACTGCCGGGTGCCGCTGGCGGCGTTCCGGGGAGCGGCCTAGCGGGCGCCGTTCGCTGCTCTGGGGGAATGACCCCGAGCCGGACGTGCGTTGATGGGAGGCATGTCGCGCTCCCTGCTCGCCGTGCTGGCCGCCCTGACCCTCGCCTCGTGCGCCACCGCGCGCCCCCGCGCCCAGCCGCCTGCGCCCATGCTCACCGGGACGCCCGGGCGCCTGGCGCTGGAGCTGCCGAGAGGCTCGCCGCCCGAGGGCCTCACCCCCGGCGTCCACCCGCTGAGCTCGGAGAGCGGCCACGCCCTCCTCTACGTGCCCACCGGGCGGCCCGGCCCCCGCCCGCTGCTGGTCGTCTTCCACGGCGCCAGCGGGCAGGCGCGCTGGATGATCGACCTGCTCCAGGCGCAGGCGGAGGAGCAGGGCGTGGTGCTGCTGGCGCCGCAGTCCGCCGACTACACGTGGGACCGCCTCATCGGCGACTACGGCGCCGACGCCGCCGTGCTCCAGCAGTTGCTCAGCGCGACCGCCGCGCTGGTGCCGGTGGACCCGGCGCGCGTCGGCGTGGGCGGCTTCTCGGACGGCGCCTCCTACGCGCTCTCGCTGGGCCTGGACAACGGGGACGTCTTCTCGTCCATCCTGGCCTTCTCCCCCGGCTTCTCCGCGCCCGAGCACCCCCGCGGTTCGCCCCGCGTCTTCGTCGCCCACGGCACCGCCGACCAGGTGCTGAACATCGACCAGTGCGGCCGCGCCGTCGTCGCCAAGCTCAAGGAGATGGGCTACGGCGTCACCTACCGCGAGTTCGAGGGGCCGCACGTGGTGCCCCCCGACGTCGCCGTCGCCGGGACGAAGTGGTTCCTGGGGAGCTGACTCAGCCCTTCAGCCTGGAGTCCCACAGCTCGAACAGCGACTGCCAGTGGCGCTCCGCGGCGGCGGGGTCATGCATCGGTTGGTCCGCCGGCACCCAGCCGTGCCTGGCGCCCTCGTACGTCACCAGCGTGTGGTCCACGCCCGCGGCCTTCAGCGCCTCGCCCAGCTTCTGCTTGTGCTCGTCGGTGAACGACGGGTCCTCCACCGCCCCGGCGATGTAGAGCTTCGCCTTGATCCTCGGCGCCAGCAGGTGCGGGCTCTCCGGCGCGTCGGTGACCAGCCTCCCGCCGTGGTACGAGGCCGCGGCCACCACCCGGTCCGGGAAGAAGGCCGCCGCCGCGAGCGAGAGGCCGCCGCCCATGCAGTAGCCGGTGGTGCCCACCTTGGGCTGCTTCACCTCCGGCTGCGCGGAGAGGAAGTCCAGGAACGCGCGGGTGTCCCGCATCATGTTCGCCTGGGTGGCGGTGCCGAGGAACTTGGTGAACCACAGCTGCCGCTTCTCCGGGTCCTGGAACCAGGCGAACGACGGCGGCTCGTACGGCGCCAGCCGGTAGAAGAGGTCCGGGAGGAGGACGTAGTAGCCGTGGGCCGCCATCTTCTCCGCCATGTCGAACAGCGCCGGGCGGGGGCCGAAGCCGTCCATGTAGAGGATGACCGCCGGCCACGGGCCGGTCCCCTCGGGCTTGAAGGTCGAGGCGGGGCACGCCCCGTCCGCGGTCTGGATCTGCGCGGTGGTCCTGGACATGGTGTGCTCCTCCGTCACATCGCTACCACGCGCGTCAGCTCGCGCAAGAAGGCCACGTTGGGCGCGAACCACTTCACCTGCCGGCGCTCGTCCGGGCCGTGCGCGGTGTGCCCGGTCAGCCCCTCCTCCTCGGTCGCGGGGGAGCTCAGCACGCCGTAGGCGCGGATGCCCTTCATCCGGAGGAAGCGGGAATCGGAGGCGCCCGCCGCGAACGGGTGGATGACCGGCGCGCCGGGGAAGTGGTGCGACGCCACCTGGCGGTAGATCGCGTCGAAGGCGTCGTCGCGCGGCGTCTCCGGCGCGCTGCCGAAGTCGCCCGCCAGCTCCACCGTCACCGACGGATCTCCCACCGCGGCGGCCAGCCGGTCGCGCGTCCCCGCCGGCGTCTCGTCCGGCATCACCCGGCAGTTCACCGTCGCCACCGCGCTGGTGGGGAGCACGTTGTCCTGGGGGGAGCCCTGCAGCATGGTGGTGACGCAGGTGGTGCGCAGGAGCGAGTTGCGGGGCGCGTCCGCCGCCAGGGTGTCGTCCTCCGCGGGGGTGAGCGGCTTGCCGGCGAAGAGCTTCTTCATCACCGCGTTCACCTCCGGCCTGGCCGCCCTGGCCAGCAGCTCCAGGTGCTCGCGCGCGGTGGGGAGCACGTGCGCGGGGAAGCGGAGCTCGCCCACCTTGATCAGCGCCTTCGCCAGGTGGGGCACGATGTCCGACTTCGGCGAGGGCATGGAGGAGTGGCCGCCCGGGCCCTTGGCGGTGAGGAAGAAGCTCTGGAAGGTCTTCTCCGCCACGCCGAGGCCGACGTACTCCACCTTGTCGCCGTCCGCCGACAGCCTGCTCATGCCGCCCTCGTTGAAGGCCAGCTCCGCGTCCACCAGCTCCGGGTGGTTCTTCACCAGCCACTCCGCGCCCGCGTGCCCGCCGGTCTCCTCGCCGGAGGTGAGCGCGAGGATGACGTCGCGGTGCAGCTTCGCCTTCTCCCGCGCCAGCTCCAGGAACACGGCGGTGAAGATCGCCGCCTGGCCCTTGTCGTCGTTGATGCCGCGGCCGTAGATCCAGCCGTCCTTCTCCGTGGACTTGAACGCGGGGACGGTCCACGGCTGCCCCTCCACCGGCACCACGTCCACGTGCGCCAGCAGCAGCAGCGGCTTCTTCGTCCCGTCGCCGCGCAGCCGCGCGACGAGGTTGCCGCGGCCGGGCGCCGACTCCAGCACCTGCGGGTTCACCCCCACCGCGCGCAGGCGCTCCACCACCGGCCCCAGCGCGTCCGTCTCGTGCCCGTGGCTGGTGTCGGTGGAGACCATCTGGTCGAGGATGTTCCGCGCCTCCTCCACCACCCGGGCGGGGACGGGCGTGGCGGTGGACGCGGAGCCGGCGGCGAGCGCCAGGGGGAGGGCCAGGAGCAGGGTCGAGCTGAGCATCGCGCGAACATACATTCCTGACCGTTCCGGCGCCCCCGTCCAGCGTGGTAGAGCGCGCCCATGCTGCAGCCCTCCTCCTTCCGCTTCGAGGTGAAGGACCGCGTGGGGGTGGTGACCTTCACCCGCCCGGACACCCTCAACTCGCTCACCTTCGACGTCTACCGCGAGCTGCGGGACCTGATGTTCGAGCTGGAGCGCGAGCCGTCCTCGTCCGTCGCCTCGGTGGTCGTCACCGGCGAGGGGCGCGGCTTCTGCTCCGGCGGCGACGTCAACTCCATCATCGGCGAGCTCTTCTCGCGCGACATGCCGGGCCTGGTGGAGTTCACCCGCATGACGTGCGACCTGATCAAGAACATGCGCGCCCTGCGCAAGCCCATCGTCGCCGCGCTCAACGGCACCGCCGCCGGCGCGGGGGCGGTGATCGCCCTCGCCTCCGACCTCCGGGTGGCGAGCGACAAGGCGAAGATCGCCTTCCTCTTCGTCAAGGTGGGCCTGGCGGGCGCGGACATGGGCGCCGCCTACCTGCTGCCGAAGCTGGTGGGCCTGGGCCGCGCCACGGAGCTGCTGGCCTTCGGCGACGCGGTGGACGCGCCCACCGCCGAGCGCTACGGCCTGTTCAACAAGGTGGTCCCGCCGGAGCAGGTGCTGCCGGAGGCGATGGCGTGGGCGAAGCGGCTGGCGGACGGGCCCACCTTCGCGCTGGGGATGACCAAGGAGCTGCTCAACGGCGAGCTGAACCTCGACCTCTCCGGCGCGCTGGACAACGAGGCGCGGGCCCAGGCGGTCTGCATGCAGACGAAGGACTTCCGCGAGGCGTACGAGGCCTTCACCCAGAAGCGCCCGCCGCGCTTCACCGGCCGCTGACCCAGCCCCCCATGCCCCCCGCCCCCGAGCCCACCTTCCTCGACCCGGAGCACCTCCAGCTCCGCGACCTCGCCCGCGAGGAGGCGCGCGCGCTGGAGCTGGACGAGCACGCCTCCGGCGACCACCTGTGGGCGGCCCTGAAGAAGCTGGGCTACGCGCGCCACCTGGTGCCCCGCGCGTTCGGCGGCGCGCGCGAGGCGCTCTCGGTGCGGTCGATCTGCGTGCTGCGCGAGGAGGTCGCCTACCGGAACGCCGCCGCCGACTCCATCCTCGCGGTGGCGGGCCTGGGCAGCCACCCGGTCCTGCTCGCCGGCAGCGACGCGCAGCGGAGCGAGCTGCTCCCGCAGGTCGCGGACGGCCGCGCGCTCTTCGGCTTCGCGCTCACCGAGCCGGAGGCCGGCTCCGACGTGGCCGCGCTGCAGACGGCGGCGGCGCGGGACGGCGACGGCTGGAAGCTCTCCGGCGCCAAGCGCTTCATCTCCAACGCGGGCATCGCCACCCACTACACCGTCTTCGCGCGCACCGGCCCGGGGCCCAAGGGGATCTCCGCCTTCGTCGTCCCCGCGGACGCGCCCGGCCTCCGCGTGGACACCGGCCTGAAGCTGATGGCGGAACACCCCATCGGCGAGCTGCACTTCGACGGCTGCCGGGTTCCGGGGGCGGCGCTGCTGGGCGCGGAGGGGGGCGGGATGCGGCTGGCGCTGGGGACGCTGGACGTCTTCCGCTCCACGGTGGGCGCGGCGGCGGTGGGGATGGCGCGGCGCGCGCTGGACGAGGCGCTGGCGTACGCGAGGCGGCGGAAGCAGTTCGGCGCGCCGCTGTCGGAGCTGCCGGCGGTGCAGGCGCTGCTGGCGGACTCGGCGGTGGAGCTGGACGCGGCCCGGCTGCTGGTGCACCGCGCGGCCGCCGCCAAGGACCAGGGCCGCGAACGCGTCACCTACGAGGCCGCGGTGGCCAAGCTCTTCGCCACCGAGGCGGCGCAGCGGATCATCGACCGCAGCCTCCAGGTGCACGGCGGCAACGGCGTGGTGAAGGGCTTCATGGTGGAGCGGCTGTACCGGGACATCCGCAGCCTGCGCATCTACGAGGGCGCCACGGAGGTGCAGCGCCTGGTCATCGCCCGCGAGCTGCTCAAGGGAGGGGAGCCGCATGGCTGAGCCCGCTCCGAAGCCGACGAGCCGCATGGTGCTGGCGGTGATGGTGGGCCTGATCGGGGCGCTGTTGCTCGGCGGCGGCGGCATGGTGTGGAGCGCCTGGCGCACCGCCGACCAGCCCTTCGACTGCGCCGGGATGGCCCCGGACGACTGCGCGCTGGAGCAGGACATAAAGGTCGCCTGGACGAAGCGCCAGAACACCCTGGGGCTCATCCTCACCTCGCTGGGCGCCGCCATGGGCCTGGCGCTCTGGCTGACCGAGCGGCGCGCCGCCGCGAAACGGCCTCCAAGGAGTGACGCATGACGCTCGCCATGGACCTGGACCCGCACCGGCTCCCCGAGTCGCTCAACCTCACCCAGGTGTTCCTGGAGGCGCAGCTCCCGCGCTTCGGCGACCGGCCGGCCCTCTACTTCGACGACCAGGTCATCACCTACCGGCAGCTCTCCGACCGGGTGGACCGCGCGGTGGCGGTGCTGCGCGGGCTGGGGCTGCGGATGGAGGAGCGCGTCCTGTTGATGCTGCCGGACGTGCCACAGTTCGCCTCCGCCTGGTTCGGGGTGGTGAAGGCGGGCGGCGTGGTGGCGGCGGTGAGCCCGGACCTCAAGCCGGAGGAGGCGGAGTACTACGCCAACTACACCCGGGCGCGCATCGTCATCGCCCACGCCACCGCGCTCCCCGCGCTGGAGGCGGTGCGCCACGCCTGCCCGCACCTTGAGCAGGTGCTGGTGGCCGGCGGCGGGAGCCACCCGGGGCGCTCTCTCTCCTACGACGGGGAGCTGGACCGCGCCGTGCCGGACAAGGCGTGCGCGCCCACCCACCGCGACGACGCCTGCGTGTGGCTGTTCACCTCCGGCTCCACCGGGTTCCCCAAGGCCGCGGTGCACAAGCAGCACGACTTCGTGTTCAACGCGCTCACGTACGCGCTGCCGGTGCTGGGCTACGGGCCGAACGACATCTGCGCCGGGTCGCCCAAGCTGGCGTTCGGGTACGCGCTGGGGACGAACCTGTTGTTCCCGCTGCTGGCGGGCGGGGCGGGCGCCATCTTCCCGGAGAGGAGCGCCCCGGAGCGGCTGTTCGAGGCGATCCGGAGGTTCCGGCCCACCGTGCTGACCGCGGTGCCCACCTCGCTCAACGCGATGGTGAATTCGCCGGAGATCGACAAGGTGGATTTCTCGTCGCTGCGGGCGTGCATCTCGGCGGGGGAGGCGCTGCCGGAGGAGCTGTATTCGAAGTGGAAGGCGAAGACGGGGGTGGAGATCCTCGACGGCATCGGGTCCGCGGAGATGTTCCACATCTTCATCACCAACCGGATCGGCGACGTGAAGCTGGGGTCGCTGGGGAGGGTGGTGGAGGGGTACCAGGCGAAGATCTGCGACGACGACGGCGCGGAGCTGCCGCGCGGGGAGATCGGGACGCTGTGGATCCGCGGCGACTCGATGGCGCTGGAGTACTGGCAGCAGCACGAGAAGTCGAAGCAGACCTTCCGCGGCGACTGGTGCGTGTCGGCGGACAAGTTCCGGCAGGACGAGCAGGGGTACTTCTTCTTCTGCGGGCGCGGCGACGACATGTTGAAGGTGGGGGGGAAGTGGCTGTCGCCGGTGGAGGTGGAGAACGCGCTGCTGCAGCACCCGGCGGTGCGCGAGGCGGCGGTCATCGGGTTCAAGGATGCGGACGGGCTGGAGAAGCCGAAGGCGTTCGTGGTGCTCAACGAGGGCCACGCGGCCGGTGAGGCGCTGGCGGAGGCGATCAAGGCCCACGTCCGCGGCGCCCTCGCCCCCTACAAGGCGCCGCGGGTGGTGCAGTTCGTGGATGGGTTGCCGAAGAGCGACCGGGGGAAGGTGCTGAAGTCGGCGCTCCGCGGGTGAAGCTCAGCGCACCGGCGGCTTGCGGGCCGACGGGAGCGGCGCGCCGACCGTCTCCTCCGCCACCACCGCGGTGCACTCGATCTCCACCTTCGCGCCCTTCTCCAGCAGCGACGACACCTCCACCAGCGTCATCGCCGGGTAGTGGTGCCCCACCCGCTTCCTCCACGCCTGCCCCACCGGCTTCACTGCCGCCAGGTACTCCTTCTTGTCGCTCACGTAGATGGTGACGCGCGCCAGGTCCTCCGGCCGCCCTCCCGCCTCCCGCACCACCGCCAGCGCGTTGCTCAGCGCCTGGTCGAACTGCGCCGCGAACGTCTTCCCCAGCTTCGGCCTGGCGGACGTCGGGTCCCACCCGATCTGCCCCGCCACGAACACCATCCGCCCCTTCGCCACCACCCCGTTGGAGTACCCCTTCGGCCTCGCCCAACCCAGCGGCTGGACCAGCTGTTGATGCCTCGGGCTCACGCCAGCTCCCCTCCGTCGATGACGTACGTCGTCCCGGTGATCGCCCCCGCCTGCTCGCCGGCGAGGAAGAAGCACACCTCCGCCACCTCCTCCGGCTGCACGAAGCGGCCGATGGGGTGCATCTTCCACAGCGCCGCCCGCGCCTCCTCCTCGGAGCGCCCGGTGACCTTCTGGATCCGCTCGGTCGCCCTGGCCACCATCGGCGTGTCCACCCATCCCGGACACACCGCGTTCACGGTGACGCCGCTCTGCGCCGTCTCCAGCGCCAGCGACTTCGTCAACCCCAGCAGCGCGTGCTTGGACGCCGAATACGCCGACGTGTACCGGAACCCCCTCAGCCCCGCCGTGGAGGCCATGTTGATCACCCGCCCGAACTTCCTCGCCTCCATCCCCGGCACCAGCTCCTGACACATCACGAACGGCGCCCGCACGTTGATCGCCATCACCCGGTCGAAGTCCGCCATCGGCGTCTTCACCAGCGGCGCGGACGGCGCGATCCCCGCGTTGTTCACCAGCACCCCGGGCGCGCCTTCGGCGTTGATCTTCTTGCAGGCGGCGCGCAGGGCCGCCTCATCCTCCCCGTCCACCACCAGCGGGCGAACCCGGTCCGGGACCGCCTCCCGCAGGGACTCCAGGTCCGTCTCCGACCGCGCCAGCGCCCACACCGGGTGGCCCTGGCGGGCAAATCGGAGCGCCACCGCGCGGCCGATGCCTCGGCTGGCGCCGGTGACCACCACGTGAGGGAGGGTCGCCATGGGGCGGCGCAGCATAGCCGCTCCGGGCGCGGGTGCACCCGGGATGACGGATGGGCGCCCGGCGGTGGGCGCCCCGCGCTCGGGGTTGCTACGTTCCCGTTCGTGCGTGAACGCCTCCGGACGCTCGGCGTGGTGGTGGCGCTCGCCGCCGCCTACCTCGCCGCCGCCCGCCTGGGGCTCAGCGTGGCGACCGTGGGGCGAAGCGTCACCCTCGTCTGGCCGCCGACCGGCATCTCCCTGGCGGCCCTCTTCCTCCTCGGGCGCCGCCACTGGCCCGGCATCGCCCTGGGCGCCTTCCTCGTCAACGTCCTGACGCCCGGCGTCCCCGCCGCGGCCGCGCTGGGGATGGCCGCCGGCAACACGCTGGAGGCGGTGGCCGCTGCGTCGGCGCTGCACTGGCTGGGGATGGACCGGACCCTGGGGCGCATGCGCGACGTGCTGGCGCTGGTGGCCGTCGCCGCGCTGGCGAGCCCGGTGCTCAGCGCCACCGTCGGCGTGGCCAGCCTCCGGCTCGGCGGCGTGCTGCCCGCGCCGGCGACGACGTCTGCCTGGGTCGACTGGTGGACCGGGGACATGCTGGGAGACCTGATCGTCGCTCCAGCGCTGTTCACCTGGAGCAGCCAGGCCGTCCTGAGGTCGCTTCGCCCGAGGGCGCTGGAGGCGGTGGCGAGCCTGGCGGTGACCGCGGGCGTGGCGGTGACCGTCTTCAGCGGCGTTCCATGGCTGGAGCCCGTCTTCAAGCCGCTCCCGTACATGGTGTTTCCCAGCCTGGTGTGGATGGCGCTCCGCTACGGTCCCGCCGGCGGCGCGGCGGCCTCGCTGGCGGTCGCGGTGCCGGCCGTGCTGGAGACGGTCGCCGGGCGCGGGCCGATGGTGGAGGCGTCGCTGGGCGCCAGCCTGCTGGGGCTGGACATGTTCCTGGCGGTGGCGTCGGTGACCACGCTGCTGCTGAGCGCGCTCGCCGCCGAACGGGAGCGGGCGCTGGCGCTCCGGGAGGAGTTCATCGCCCTCGCCTCCCACGAGCTGCGCACGCCGCTCACGCCACTCAAGATCCAGCTCCAGTTGCTCCGCCGCGCCTCCAGCGACCCGGAGCTGCCGCGCCACCTGGACCCGGTGGATCGCCAGGTCGGGCGGCTCGCGCGGCTGGTGGAGGACCTGCTGGACACCTCGAGGCTCGCCTCGGGGAGCTGGACGCTCCACTACGAGCGCGTCGACCTGGGCGCGTTGGCGCGGGACGTGGTGGCGAACCTCTCCACCGAGCTGGAGGCGGCCGGGTGCGGCGCCGACGTGAGCGTCTCCGGGCCGGTGGACGGCCAGTGGGACCAGGCCCGGCTCCAGCAGGTGGTGGCGAACCTGGTGGCCAACGCCATCAAGTTCGGCGCCGGCAAGCCCATCGTCGTCTCCGTCCGCGGGGAGGGCGACCAGGTGGAGCTGGGGGTGACGGACGAGGGGGTGGGCGTCCCCCGCGACGAGCAGCGCCGCATCTTCGAGCCCTTCGAGCGCTCGCGTCAGGCCCGCGACGTCGCCGGCCTGGGGCTGGGCCTGTACGTGGTGCGGTCCGTGGTGGAGGCGCACGGGGGACGGGTGGGGGTGCGCAGCGAGCCCGGCCGCGGGAGCACCTTCACCGTCCGGCTGCCGCGCTTCCCTCCGGCGCTCGACGGCCGGCACCGGCACCCGCCCGGCCACGCCCTCCCTCCCGGGTGAGGGGTCTGGTACAAGCCGCCGGCCACCTTTTAGAGGGCCACCCATGCCGCGCGCCGCCGTCACCGACCTCTACCGCATCGACGACCTGCTCTCCTCGGAGGAGAAGGCCGGGCGCGACGTGGTCGCCAGCTTCATCGACCGCGAGTACCTCCCCGTGGTCGGCAAGCACTTCCGCAACGGCACCTTCCCGATGGACGTGGTGCCCAAGCTGGCGGAGCTGGGCGTGTTCGGCGCCAACCTCCACGGCTACGGCTGCGCGGGGCTGAACAACGTCACCTACGGGCTGATCCTCCAGGAGCTGGAGCGCGGCGACTCCGGGCTGCGCTCCTTCGCCTCGGTGCAGAGCTCGCTCTGCATGTACCCCATCCACGCCTTCGGCAGCGACGAGCAGAAGGAGCGCTTCCTCCCGGCGATGGCGAAGGGAAAGCTGATCGGCTGCTTCGGCCTCACCGAGCCCGACTTCGGCTCCAACCCGGGCGGGATGCGCACCCGCGCGCGCAAGGACGGCGACGCGTACGTCCTCAACGGCAGCAAGATGTGGATCACCAACGGCTCCATCGCCGACGTGGCGCTGGTCTGGGCCAAGGTGGACGACGGCGGCGCGGAGTCCATCCGCGGCTTCCTGGTGGAGAAGGGGTCGCCGGGCTACTCCGCCAAGGAGATCCACGGGAAGTTCTCGCTGCGCGCCTCCTACACCTCGGAGCTGGCGCTGCAGGACGTCCGCGTCCCCGCGCGCAACATGCTCCCCGACGTGCAGGGCCTCAAAGGGCCGCTCTCCTGCCTCAACAACGCGCGCTTCGGCATCGCCTTCGCGGTCACCGGCGCCGCCATCGCCTGCTTCGAGGGCGCGCGCGAGTACTCCCTCTCCCGCGTGCAGTTCGACAAGCCCATCGCCGCCTACCAGCTCACGCAGGAGAAGCTGGCGGACATGCTGCAGGAGATCGTCAAGGCGCAGCTCCTCTCGCTGCGGCTGGGGCGGCTGAAGGACGAGGGCAAGGTCACCCCGGAGATGGTGTCGCTGGCCAAGCGCAACAACGTGAAGTCGGCGCTGGACATCGCCCGCTCCGCCCGGAGCATCTACGGCGCCAACGGCATCACCGACGAGTACCCGCCGGTGCGGCACATGCTCAACCTGGAGAGCGTGTTCACCTACGAGGGCACCCACGAGGTGCACACGCTGGTGCTGGGCAAGGCGATCACCGGCATCGACGCCTTCACCCGGTAGCGCGCGAGCGAGCCACCATGGCCTTCACCCACCGCTTCCCGGTCCGCTTCGAGGACGTGGATTACGCGCGGATCGTCTACTACCCGCGCCTGTTCCAGTACTGCCACTGGACGTTCGAGGCGTTCTTCCCGGCGGAGGCCGGCATCACCTACGCGCAGCTGCTGTCGAAGCGGAAGGTCGGCTTCCCCACGGTGCACGCCCGCGCGGACTTCCTCTCGCCCCTGCGCTTCGGCGACGAGTGCCGGGTGGTGCTGCAGACCGCGCGGCTGGGGACCAAGTCCGTCACCAACGTGTACCGGCTCCACGCGGGCGAGGCGAAGGCGCCCAGCGCGGAGCTGGAGATCGTCACCGTGGCGATCAACATGGACACCTTCGAGGCGGTGGAGCTGCCCGAGGACCTCCGGGCGGCGTTCCTCAAGCACCAGGTGAAGGATCGGTAGGCGGAGGCGCGTCCGGCTCGGCGTCGCCGCGGTCCGCGTCGCCTTCGCCCTCTGGCGCCTCCGGCGGCAGCGTGGCCTCCGCCTCCTGGCGCTTCTTCAGGTCCTCGTCGGTGAGGAAGCCCACCGCGGCGCCCTCCTTGTTGAAGAAGCGCACCGCGCGCTCGGAGAGCTTGCGCAGCTCGTCCGCGGCGGCGGCGGGCACCAGCGCGTGCTCGATCTGCCCCGGGTCCGGGCGCTCGACGACCGCCAGCTCGCCCTTCTCCAGCCGCTCGCGCTGGGCGGCGGTCAGCTCCAGGCGGCGGAGGCGGCCCTTGCGGGTGACGAAGTAGAACGTCTGCTCGCCGGCCTCGACCGGGACCTGCGCGGCCGCGACCAGGTCGCGGATCTTCCGGTCCAGCTCGAGCTGCTGCTTGGAGACCAGCCGCTGGTGCTCCCGCGAGCCGGGCAGCGGAGGGAGCTTGGGGATGCGGCTGTCCGGACGCGCCTCGTGCGGCGGAGGGGCCTCGTTCCGTCGCGGGCGCTCGCCACGTTCGGGAGGGGCGGACCGGTGGCGGTTCGGCGCCTCGGTCTTCTTCCGTTCCTCGGCCTGCTTCGCCTGGTCGGCGGTCACCAGCCCCGCCTGGAGCAGCTTGTCGCGGAGGTTCTGCATTTCGAGCCCGTTTTCTACTCCAAGGTCGGCGTGCGGATCACCCGTCACTGTTCGCCATCCGGCCCTGGCACCGGAATCGCAGTCGCCCGCCTGGCGTTGTGCTTGCCGCCCTGGAGGGGCGCACATAACTTGCCCGACCCGGTGAGCCATCCCCCGACCCAGACGCCGCGCCCGCGCCTCCGCGCCTCCCTCCTGGCGGCGGTGTGCGCCCTCGCCGCCGTCGCCTCGTGGAGCTGCAACCGCGACTCCGCCGACCGCGCGGCCAAGAAGCGCATCTTCTCCCCGGAGGACCCGCCGCGGGTGGTGGCCTCCGCCAAGGAGAAGCTGAACGCGGGGAACCTGGGCTCGGACGCGGCGCTCGCGCGGCGGGTGCTGCGGATGGACGCCGCCGAGATCACCGAGCGCCTGGGCTCGCACCGCTCCCAGGCCGCGGTGAAGTTCGAGTGGGGCACGCGCGGCAACCAGTTGGAGCTGACGGAGAACCGGACGCTGGAGGCGGGCGCGGGTGGCCTGTCGGGCGACTTCCACGCGGTGGTGGGCAACAGCCACGACCAGGGGATGGACGTCATCCGCGTGCACGGCGACGTGTTCGCGCGCGGCAAGTACGGCCCCTACCGCCAGCGCCTGCGCGACCGCGGGATGGCGGAGCGCGTCCGCGAGGAGGTCTCCGGCGCGCTGCGCGACTTCGACAGCCTCTTCCTCGGGCGGCTGAAGCTGGAGCCGTACGGGCAGACCACCTCCGACGGGCGCTCCGCGCAGCGCTACCGGGTGACGCTGGGCCCCGCCGTCCAGCTCGCCTCGGCGAACGCCGCCGCGCTGCCCACGGTCATGGAGCCGAAGGGCGGCGCGGACGCGGCCACGCTCAACCGCCGCCGCTTCGCGGACAAGCGCGAGCCGCAGGAGATCTCCGGGGAGGTCTGGGTGGACGAGGAGACCGCGGTGGTGCTGCACGCCAAGCTGGAGGGCCGCATCAAGGTCCCCGCCGAGGGCGACCAGGGAAAGGAGGCGTTCGTCCGCCTCACCCTGGACAGCGGCATCAGCGACGTCGGCCGCGACCTCTCGCTACACGCCCCCGAGCAGTACCTCCCGGACGAGGACAAGCCCCCCGGCATCGCGGACGCGCTGGACCGGTTCGGCATCCCCCGGGCGGGCGCGACCGACGCCGGGACGACCCCTTCCTCCGCCGCCACCAAGCCCCCGCCCGAGCCGGAAGACGAGTCGCCGTAGGGGGTTGCTACAGGCCGGTCGCAACCTGTCGGTCGAAAAATTGACCGTCCAGGGTCGCTCTCTAGAATCGCGGAAGATTGCGGCCGGGCCGCGTCGCACATGAGCAGGCGTTCAGATGCCTGCTGAGAGGTGGATCGAGCATGGAGCCCAAGGGCGGAAGCAGCAGCGCAGTGGTGACGGCGGAGGCGGTGAAGGAAGCGCTGGCGCGGCGGCCGAACCTGAGCGCGACGGAGGAGAGCGTCGTCCGGATGCGTCATGGCGTCCGGGTCGAGGACCCCCGCGCCCCACTGCCTCAGAAGCATGGGGACCGCGAGGACCTGAAGGACGAGCTGCTGCTCCTGGAGATGCACCTGCTCAAGGCCTTCCGGCGTCACAAGGCCACCAGCACCACGGCCTCCAACCGGGCGGTGCCCGCGGCGGCGCCCGGCGTGGACGGGAAGGCGAAGGACAAGATCGTCCGCGCCCTCCGGAAGAAGCGGTAGGCGCGCCAAGGCGTCGTTCCGTCAGCGGTCGTCGACGACGCGCGCGGAGCAGATGCCGCCCTCGCACGCGGCCTGGAACGGGCGGGCGCGGCAAGCGGGCGCGGGGCACGGGTGACCGCGCTTCTGCTCGCAGTCCTGCACCATGGCGTTGCGGCGCCGCGCTTCGGCGACGGACACGCCCTTGGGCACGCACATGGTGGCGCAGCAGCCCGACTCGGGCGCGTAGGTGAGCGCGCAGTCAGAATCCGTCTTGCACTCGTTGCCGGTGGGCAGCGCGGCGCCGGCCGCGGCGGGCGGCACGGTGGTGCCGGTGGTCGGCGGCGGCGTGGCGCTCGGGGGCGGCGCCTCCGGCGGTGATTCGGTGATGGGCGCCGGCAGCTGCGCGTGCGGGGGCGGCGGTGGGACGTCCGTGGAGGCGCTCCGGCACGCGGCGGCGAACGCCAGCAAGCTCAACATCATGGCGCAGCGCACGGGCGCCTCCTCGGGCGGCGGCTCGGCGGGTTGATTCCCGCCGCGCGGCTCAGCCTACACTCGCGACGGTAACAACTCCGCCGCCGAAGGGTCCCTCCGTGCCTCTCATCGAACGTCGCGTGGTGGTCGTCGCGCTGGCCACCTGTCTGGTCGCCTTCGCGGTCCCCAGTGGAGCCAGCGCCTACCGCCGGTACCGGACCGCGCTGGAGCGGGCGAAGCTGGCCCACTTCCTCCAGGACCCGCTGGCGCCGGACGACGGCTGGCACGAGGACCCGGCCGAGGTGGAGGAGCGCCGCGGCGCCGAGAAGATCGACGGCCTGCGCGAGTCGGACGACCCGGTGCGCCGGGCGATCGCCGCGCGCATCGCGTGGGGCAACCCCACCGCGGACGTCTCGCAGCGCTGGGCGGAGCTGGCCCACCAGGAGTCGGTGCGCTGGGCGCCCCTGATGCCGGGCGCGGGCGGGCGGCAGGCGCCGGGCATCGGCCCGACCTCGCTGGTGACCGCGCCCTCCTGGGTGAGCGTGGGGCCGCACACCGCCGCTTTCGAGTGGAACGCGGTGCAGTACCCGGCCATCGACTCCGGCCGCATCAGCGGCATCCTGGTGAACCCCTCGGACGCGGCGCAGGTGATCGTCTCCATGGCCGGGGGCGGGATGTGGCGGACGTACAACTTCGGCGCGCCGGCGCCCGCCTGGGTGCCCATGGGCGACGCGCTGCCCAACCTCTCCATCGGCGCCATCGACGCCAACCCGAGCAACTTCGACGAGCTGTACGTCGGCACCGGCGACTTCATCGACGGCATCGGCGGGCAGATGGTGAAGACCGTCACCGGAGGCTCGGTGTGGTCCGCGCCGCTCCAGCTCACCGGAGCAGACCCGGCCGGCAACCCGGTGAAGGCGCAGCGCGTGCAGATGGTGAAGGTCGATCCCGCGAACCCCAGCACCGTCCTCGTGGGCACGGACGTGGGGCTGTTCCGCTCGGTGGACTCGGGCGCCACCTATTCGCTGATCCACCTGCCCAACGCGAGCGGCCCGCAGCGCCTGCAGAAGATCTGGACCATCGTCTGGACGGGGCAGGTGGGCGGGGTGAGCCGCTGGGCGGCGAGCGGCGTGTCCGCCTGCGACGCGGCGGCCCGGCCGGCGGAGGTGTTCTTCGGCGTCGCCTCCGGTTCGGGCTGCGCCAACGGGAACCAGGGCGACGTCTGGACCTCCACCGACGGCGGCGCCACCTGGAGCTCGCGCCTGGCCGCGCTGCCGGCCAACGTCGCGGGCCGCATCACCATGGCGGGTGGGACGCCGTCCACCGCCAACCCGCCGCTCACCGTCATCTACGCGCAGGTGTCGTCGGAGGACGAGAGCACCGGCGGCGACCCGATGGGTTTCTGGCGGTCCATGGACTCCGGCGTCACCTGGACGACCGCCAACGGCGGGCTGGGCAACCCGACCAAGGTCGCGGGCGGCGGTCGCGACTGCGGGGACACCAACAACCTGGGCTCCGGGCAGGCGGCGTACAACCACGCGCTGGCGGTGGACCCGGGCGACAGCAACCGCGTGTTCGCGGGCGGGATGCTGTGCGCGATGCGGACCGTCAACGGGACGAACACCTCCCCGGTCTGGGAGAACGTCACCCACTGGCTGCCCTTCGCCTCGCCCTACGGCGACGTGCAGGCGGGGACGCTCGCCTACGCGCACGCGGACCACCACCGCGCGGTGCTCGTCCGCTCCGGCGGCGCGGTGCGCGCGCTGCTGGCCACCGACGGCGGGCTCTACTGGTCGGACACCCTGTTCGCCGCCGGCTCGCCCACGGACGCCAACGTGATCTTCAACGGCGCCAACACCGGCCTGGTGACGCACCTGGTGTTCGGGCTGGGCTCCGGGGACCCCAACAGCGGATCGCCGAACCGGGTGGTGATCGGCCTGCAGGACAACGGCACCCGCGTGCGCGACTTCGCCGCCGCGCCCACCACCTTCAACCAGGTGATCGGCGGCGACGGCTTCGGCGCCGCGTACGGGCGCGACCCGGGCACCGGCGCGGAGGTGTACTGGGCCGCCTCCAACCAGGAGCACGACTACTGCATCCCCAGCGCCGGGAACTCGCAGTGCAACAGCGGTGGCGCCTTCAACCAGAAGGACCCCGGGGCAGACCCGGCTGGCAACCAGACCTTCACCTGCTCCGGCCAGACGCAACCGGACACGATCCCCTTCAAGAACACCTACGCGCCGGTGCTGCCGGCGACGGCCGGCAACACGTTCATCTCCTCCACCGACCACGGCGTGTTCCGCATCTCCGGGTCGCCCGTCACCGCCAACTGGCAGTCGCTCGTCGCCTCGGTGACCGACGTCAGCAACGGCGGCACGGTGGGGGTGAACTGCATGCCGTCCTTCGTCCGCTACGTGTCCGCCTCGCAGTCGTCGGACGGCGTCTTCGGCGTGGCGCTCTCCGGCGGGCGGTACGCGGTGACCTCCAACTGCGCGGGGACCAACACCTGCGCCTGGACCCGCACCACCGTGCTGGGAGCGGACGTCAACAACTCCGGCGCCATCGACACCAATGAACGCATGAGCTTCACCTCGTCCATGGCGTTCCCGCCCGGCTCCACCGGTCACCCCCTGGGCGACGTGTTCGTCGTCGGCACCGCGGCGCCCATCACCCAGGACGGGAAGACGCCGGTGCCGGACCCGCTGGGGCACCTCTTCATCACCACCAACCGCGGGCTCACCTGGGTCCCCCTCCACGGCAACGGCACCGGCCAGGACCTGCCCAACGTGCCGGTGAACGTGGTCCGCTACGACGCGGCGGACGCCACCAACAACACCCTCTTCGTGGGGACGCTGATCGGCGTGTACCGCACCACCGACGGCGGCAACACCTGGAAGCGTTACGGATCCGGCCTCCCGCTGGCCTCGGTCACGGACATGTTCATCGGCAAGACCGGCGGCATCGTCCGCGTGGGCACCTATGGGCGCGGCGTCTGGGAGATCTACCCCAACGCCACCGCCGAGCGCGGCGTCAACGGCGACGGCGACTTCGACCGCGACGCCACCATCGACTTCATCGACCTGGCGGCGCTCGCCATCCGGCTGGGGACCAACCCCGCCACCGCCGCCGCGCCGTACTACGACTGGACGGTGGACCTCACCGGCAGCGGCAGCAGCGTCGACGATTCGGACCTCACCGCGCTGCTCGGGAAGTTCGGCAACCACCCGTAGGGGGCGCCGCGCGGTCGCCTCAGCGGCCCATCACCGCGATCAGCCGCGCGGCGGCGGCGGCGATGTCGGCGGCCTCGGCGCGCGCGGGCGCGGGCGCTCCGCGGGAGAACCGGAGCGAGAGGAACGCGCGGGCGTGCGGGTTGCGCCAGTGGTCCTCGTTGAAGCGCTCCTCCAGCTCCTTCCGCAGGGCCGCCTCGAGCCCGAACGCGCGGGCGCGGGCGGCGGCGCGCAGGTGCGGCGCGACGGAGAAGAGAAAGAATCCGGGGTGGAAGACCACCTGGAGCGCCCCCTGCAACTGCTCCGCGTAGGCGTCCGCCATCGCGCGCGACGGACCGCGCTCGTGGAGGGAGACCTCGTAGAGGAGCTGGGCGCAGGTCTCGCGCAGGCGGGCGAGCTGGAGGAACGCGGCCAGCCGCGCCGCCTCCCGAGACTCGCCCTGCGCGAGGCGCAGGTAGCGGCGCAGCCACGCCTCATCGTGGAGGGCGTGCTCGAAGAAGAGGCCGTGGCCCAGCGAGGTCGCGGGGTCGCCCAGCCACCGCCGCTCGGGCGGGAGCTCCTCGCCCGCGCCGGCCAGCGCCTGCGCGCGGCCCATGGCGTGGAGCGCGCCGCGCCAGGCGGCGAGGCCGGGCGCGGTGCCCAGGCGGAGGACGATCTTCCCCGGCACCTCCACCGGGATGGCCTCCGACTCGGGGAGGGCATCCGGGCTGGGCGCCGCGATCGTCTTGATGCGCTTGTCCGCGTCGGGAGTGAAGCCCAGCTCGGATACCCAGCGCTGCGCCACCGGGAGGAGGTCGGCCTGGGTGAACGGCGCTTCGAGCGCGCCCAGCCGGATGAGGTCGTGCCGCTGCGCCCCGCCGCCGGGGAGCGACCGCAGCCGCGGGTCCAGCTTGCGCAGGAAGTACGCCAGCAGGTCCCGGTACGCGTCCTCGCTGCGCGCCAGCGCCGCCGCGGCGCCGTCGAGGGTGGGCTGCAGCGGGCCCGAGGTGGCCTCCACCAGCGCGCGGTGGGACGGGAACCGCAGCACCTCCGCCGCGCGGATCGCCGCCTCCACCCGCCGCGCGTGGATGGCCTGGTGGTCCAGGAGCACCTCGCCCAGCTGTTTCTGGATGGCGCCGCGCCGCTCCCGCGAGTCCTCGGTGCCCAGCCGCCGCAGCGCCTGCGCGAGGTCCAGGTGCTCGTCCCCCAGCGCCACGTGGGCCGTCCGCTCGAAGGCGCCGCAGGCGGCGTCCGCCTCCTCCGCCAGCGCGTCGGCGACCTCCTCCGCCAGGAACGGGAGCAGATACTCCAGGCGCCCCTTCTTCCGGGCGTCGGTGGCGGCGCTCTCCAGCGCCTCGCGGGCGGCGGCGAAGGACTCCGGGCGGCCGTACGCCGGGAAGGCGCGGCGGACGGCGCGGAGCGCGTCCTCATCCGGGGTCGCGGCGGCGCGCGCCTGGCCGGCGGCGGTCAGGCAGTCGTCCAGCTCGGAGAAGAGCGAGGGGAGGGTCCGGTCCACGGCGGCGCGGGAGCCTATACCAGGGGCGGCGGGCCGCGCCGGGCTTGATCTGTCTAGCGACGATAGACAGAATGTCTAGAGCGACTGGACAGGAGATGCAGGCGCGGTGATCGACGAGGAATTGCTGGGGCGCGCGCGGCTGGCGGGGGCGGCGCTGGTGAACGCGGAGAAGGAGGTGACGCTCGCCCGCGCGGAGTACCACACCGCCATCCGCCGGATGCACCTGGGCGGCGGGTCGTTCCGGGAGATCGCCGCCGCGCTGGGTCTGAGCCACCAGCGGGTGCAGCAGATCGTGGAGAGCGCGGGCGGGACGTGGTGGGGGCGCATCCTGCGGTCGCGCCCGGCGCGCGAGGCGGTGTGCACGTTCTGCGGCCGCCCGCCGTCGGAGGTGAAGAAGCTGGTGGCGGGTCCGGAGGTGTACCTCTGCGACGGGTGCGCGGCGCGGGCGGCGGCGGTGATCGGCGGGGGGGCGCGCGCGGGCGAGACGCTACGGAAGGTGGACCGGCGCTCCCGGGCGCGGTGCTCGTTCTGCGGCCAGAAGGCGTCGGATGAACGGGTGGTGGTCGCGGGGAAGGGCGCCGGCGTCTGCGCGAGCTGCCTCGACCTGACCCGCGAGATGATGGAGATGCAGGTCGGGATGGAGCGGTGAAGCGGCGAACGATCGAGATCGGCTCTGCCCAGGAGGGCCTCGCGGTCCGGGCGGTGGTGCGCCAGGAGCTGAGGCTGGCGGACCCGGAGGCCAGCGCGCTGATCGACCGGGGGGCGGTCTACGTGGACGGGCGCCGCTGCCGGGACGGGGGCGCCAGGCTGCGCGCGAAGCAGAAGGTGACGGTGGTGCTGGAGGAGTCCGGGGCCGCGACGCTCGACGCGCCCGCCGGGGGGGCCGCCGCGCTGGTGGTCCTGTACGAGGACGCCGAGCTGATCGCGGTGGACAAGCCGGCGGGGCTCCCAGCACAGCCGACGCCGGGCGGGGCTCCCAGCCTGCTCGCGCTGGTGTCCGGGCGACTGGGGCGCGAGGCGGGGCTGGTGCACCGGCTGGACCGGGAGACGAGCGGAGTGACGGTGTTCGGCAAGACGCCCCAGGCCACCACCGACCTGGCCCGCCAGTTCCGCGAGGGCGCGGCGCGCAAGCGCTACCTGGCCGCGGTGAAGCCGGGGCTGGCCGCGGCGGGGCGGATCGACCTGCCCATCTCGAAGGACCCGTCCCGCCCCGGCCGCTACCGCGCCACCCGCGCCGCCAACGGCGTCCCCGCGCTCACCGGCTACTCCAGGCTGTTCGAGTCGGCGGACCATGCGCTGGTCTCGCTGCTGCCGGAGACCGGGCGGACGCACCAGCTCCGGGCGCACCTCACGGCCCTGGGCTGCCCCATCGCCGGGGACCGCCGCTACGGCGGGCAGGAGGTGGTGGCGGGCGCGCCGGCCGGGCGGTGCCTGCTCCACGCGCACGCGCTGGCCGTCACCTCGGGCGGCGCGCCGCGCGTGTTCGTCGCGCCATTGCCGCCGGACCTGGCGCGAATCTTCGAGGCGGACGGAGTGCGCCCGCCGGAGGGACCGCCATGAGGACCCCCGCCGTCATGAACGAGGAGCTGGGTCGCCCCCGCGGCGGCGTTCCCGGGAAGGCTGCCGTGAGGGCCGCCACCGCCGCCGCCCTCGTCGCGTTGATGGGGTGCGGGCCGCCGCCGGTGATCACCGGGCAGGTGCTGAGCGCCGGCAACCAGGGTGGACAGGACGAGGATCCGTCTCTGCTGCGCGCCGCGGACGGGGCGCTCTCCGTGGCCTGGTACTCGGACCGGAACGGCGGCGGCGACAAGGAGCTGTTCCTCTCCAGGTCCGCGGACGGGCAGGCGTGGTCGGACCCGGTGCAGCTCACGCGTTCGGACGGCGACTCGTTCTATCCGAGCCTCGCCCAGGACCCGGCCGGCACCTTCCACCTCGCCTGGTGGCGCGTCATCCACGTCAACGTGCTGGGGACGAACAACAAGATCCTCGCCAAGTCGTCGGCCGACGGGACCACCTGGGACCTGGACCAGGAGACCATCGTCGCCGGCGGGCCGAACGACTTCGTGCCGTCCCTCGTCCACGACCGCGTCGGCTCGCGGTTGCTGGTGTTCTTCGCTTCGCCGTCGCGCGGCGCGGACGGGCGCGTGGACCTCAACGAGAAGACGCTGCGGATCTACGTGTCCGAGAACGCGGGGAGTGGGTGGGGATCGCCGCGGCGGCTGAACGGGGTGAACGACGACGCCACCCACAACACCTTCCCCTTCGCGGTGCAGCGAGAGGACGGCCGGTTCCTGATGGTCTGGACCCGGTACGACGCCTCGGCGAGCAACGGCGTGCTGACGGTGCTCTCGGAGCGGTCGACGGAGACGATGATGTCCACCTCCGCGAACGGGATCGATTGGGACGCGCCGGTGCTGGTCAGCTCGGCGAGTGGGGATGGGGCGGTGGACACGCTCCCTTCGCTCTATGCGGACCTCACGCGAGCGTCGTGGACCGCGCTGTGGTTGACCGCGGCGAAGGGTTCGTCCACCGGGAGCACGGTGGAGGCCGCGATCGCCGATCCGATCGTTGGCGCGGCCGCCGCCCGTCCAGAGATCACCGGTTACAGCCCGCGCGTCGCGCCGCTCGACGGCGGCGGGCGCTTCCTGGGCGTCTGGGTGGCCGGCGCTTCGGGCCGGCAGAAGATCCGGTTCGACGCGTTCACGAAGTGATGGGCCGGGATCAGAACCCGATGCTCAGCTCCATCACGCCGAAGTCGATCGATTTCGTGGTGTCGAAGACGTCGTAGGCGCGCCGTCCGCCGAGCGCGATGTCGAGGAAGATGGTGTTGAAGATGGGGAGGATCATCCCCACCGCGATGCCGGCGCTCGGGATGGGGAGGATCACGAGCACCGACATGCCGACGTTGGCGCGCAAGTACGGGCGCAGCGGCCAGTCGGGGAACGGGGTCAGGCGCGCGCCGAGGTCGCCGTCGACCAGCGCCAGGAACCCGCTCCCCACGCCCACGCCGTCCAGCTCCACGCCCCAGTACCACTGGATGATGGGGAAGAGGTCGCCGTACCACTGGATGCCCAGGAGGCCGGCGCCGCCATTCCCGGACGACGCCTGATTCACGCCCGCGCCACCGGCGTAGAAGCGCACGTGCGGCATCTTGCCCGGCATCGACTGCGGTGGGCCCTGAGGTGCCTGCGGCGACACCGGATTCGGGGCGGGGGGCGCGGGCGGCGGCTCGAAGGCGGGCGCCGGAGGCGGTGGTGGCGGGGCCACCGGTCCGGCGGCCTGCGCCATGGTGGGGAGTGAGCAGAAGACGGACAGTGCGGCGGCGGCGAGCGTGCGGACCATGCGCGAAGAACGCTAGTCGAACCGCGAGGCGGAGACATTGGTCCGGCGCGCGTGCGCCCTGCGCGGGTGCGAGGGCGCCATCTCGCGCTCACGCCACCGCGAAGAAGTCCGCCCCCTCCCGGTAGCCGCGCGCCAGCACGAACGCCCGGATCTCCTGCCGCGCGCCCTTGGCGCCCACCGCCGCGAACAAACAGCACCCCGGCTCCGGCGGCGGCAGCGCGTCCGGCCCCGACACCACCACCCCGTCGATCCGCTGCCCCACCTTCCTCGGATCCACGTCCACCAGCGCGTCCACCTCAGTCCCCCGCCCCCGCAGCGCCCGCATCATCTGCAGCCCCACCTCCGTCGCGCCCCACACCCTCGCGCGCGGGGCCAACCTCGCCGCGTACTCCGCCTTCAGCTCCACCATCCTCCGCCACGAGTACCTCGGATCGACGCGCGTCAACCTCCCGCCCGAATCCCTCCACCGGAACAGCACCGGCTCCACCGCCCGCAGCCTCCCGCCCCTCGCCAGCAGCTCCAGCCAGAGCTGGAAGTCCTCCGCGTGCGCGCCGTCCTTCCACCCTCCCACCGCCTCCAGCGCCTCCCTGCGGATCAACGCCGACGGATGACACAGCGGCGCGTCCACGAAGCGCTCCGCCGCCAGCCGCTCCGGATCCGTCAACCCGTTCAACCACCGCGCGTACGCCTGCATGTTCGGGCTCACCGGCTGGTCGTCCCGGAAGATCTCCACCTGCGTCCCCACCGCCCACAGCGACCGGTCCGCCTCCAGCGCGGCCACGCTCCGTTCCAACCGCTCCGGGAGCGACTCGTCATCCGCGTCCATCCGCGCCACCAACTCCCCCGCACACCTCGCGCGCCCCAGCTCCAGCGCCGCTACCAACCCCTTCCCCCCCGTCCGCACTACCCGCACCCGCCCATCCTCCCGCGCCAACGCCTCCGCCACCTCCCCGGACCCGTCCGTGGACCCATCGTCGACGATCCACACCTCCAACCGGGGGTATGTCTGGTGGAGCATGCTCCGCGCCGCCGCCTCCAGCGTGCGCGCCGCGTCCCGCACCGGCAGCAGCACCGAAACGAACGGCCGAACCATTTCCCGACCCTCAAGGCTACACTGCCTGGCCCTTACTGATGGCGCCCCCGCCCAAAGCCCCCATGCCCGAGGTCCAGGACCTGGGCAAGACCATCCAGTCGGACGCGTACACGCCCGGCACGGCCGACGACCCCGACGCCCTGGTCGAAGCCCACCGCCGCACCGCCCTCCGCCTCCTCCGCGAGGGCGGCGCGCACAAGGCCTTCGCGGAGCTGGTGAAGGCCACCCGCTCCGTGCCGATGACGCGCCGGCTGGCCTCCACGCTGGTGATGGTCTCCCTCCAGGCCGGCACCGAGCCCGCCTGCATCACCCTCCTCACCGCCGGGGTGGAGGACAACGAGGGCGCCACCCGCACCGAGGTCCGCCGCCACCTGGCGCGCCTGCTTCGCCGGGTGGGCGCCGTGGACCGCGCGCGCGAGCAGATGATCTACCTCCTCGCGGAGAAGCCGGGCGACCGCCGGGCGCGCCGCGCGCTCAACTCCCTGCTCCTGCAGGAGGAGCGCTGGGACGAGCTGGACGCCTCCCTCGAAAAAGAAGTGAAGGAGGACCTCAAGCGCAACGCCACCGGGGCCGCCGCCCGCGCCTCGCTCAACCGCGCGCGCCTGTGGGGCGAACGGATGAAGGACCCCGCCCGCGCCGCGTTCCGCTTCGCCCAGGCCGCCCAGTTCTTCCAGCAGCTGGGGGACCACGAGGCGGCCTTCAACCTCCGGCTCCTCTGGCTCCGCGCGCTCCGCGAGTCCAGCGCGCCGGCCGTCCAGCTCAAGGAAGCCGTGCAGCAGTGCATGTCCTCCGCGGAGAAGGTGCGGAAGATGCCGCGCGCCCGCACCCTCATCCAGGAGCTGGGCCTGGCGGTGCTGGACAAGGCCACCGCGGCGTCGGCGCCGGCGCTGCCGCCGGTGCCCGTCAGCGCGCGCAAGGCGACCCAGCAGGAGCTCCTCGCCGCCGCGGACGAGGCGGACGCGCAAGGCAGCCGGCCGGAGTCCGCGGCGCTCCGCGCGGCGGCCATCAACGAGGTCCCCGACCCCGCGCTCGAGCAGCGGATGGAGGCGCACTACGTCGCCCGCGGCGCCTGGCGCGAGCTCTCCCAGTTCTACCGGGACCGCGTCGGCCGCCTGGCCGATTCGCGCCGCAAGGTGGAGCTGCTCACCCGGCTGGCGGAGCTGTTGGAGGACGAGCTGAAGGACCCCACCGGCGCCGCCCGCGTCTACGGGGAGATCGTCGAGCTCACCGGCGACAAGCAGGCCCTCCAGGAGCAGGTCCGCCTGCTGTCGATGGTGGAGTCCGTCTCCGGCGTCCGGAAGGTGCTGGACGACGCGGTGGACCGCGCCGCCGACGACCAGGCCAAGGTCATCGCCCTGGTGGCGCGCGGCGACGTGCACCTCCACCGCCGCGAGCTGGAGGCCGCGCGCGCCGACTACGAGGCCGCGGCGCGCATCATGCCCGGCCACCTGGTGGCGCTGATGGGCCTGGCCGAGGCGCGCATCCAGCTCGGCGACACGCCGCCCATCGGAACCTTGCGCTCGCAGCTGCACGCGGTGCCGCGGCGGAGCGCCGGGCGGCTGGACCTCCTGCGCCGCTTCGGCCGGCTCGCCGAGCACCACTCGTCGGACCCGTCCTCCGCCGCCTGGGCGTGGACGGAGGTGCTGGCTGAATCGCCCGCCGACCCGGAGGCGCAGAAGCGGGTGGCGGCGCTGGCGCGGCGGACGAACAACGCCCACCTCCTCGAGCAGGCGCTGCGCGCACAGCTCACCCGCGACCCGCGCGGCAACCGCGGGCGGCAGGCGCGGATGGAGCTGGTGACGCTGCTGGAGCGCGGCGGCCGCGGCGACGACGCGATGGCCGAGCTGCGGGTCGCGGTGCGGCTGGACCCGGGACACGCCGAGGCGTGGATCAAGCTCGCGGACATGAGCCAGGCGCGCGGCCAGCCGATCGACGCCGCGCTGGCGCTGGAGCAGGCCGCCACCGCCAGCGCGGACCCGGTGGACCGGGCTCGGCTGTGGGAGCGGCTGGCGGCGCACTGCCGCGACAAGCTCAACGACCCCACCCGCGCCACCGTCTTCCAGGGCCGCGCGGACAAGCTCCGCGCCGAGGTCGCCTCCGGCGGCACCCCCTCCGACCCGCGGATGCGGCCGCCACCGCCGCCACCCCAGGCCGCCGAGGCAGTTTGTTGCATGGTTCCGCCATCTTGTGTAAAGACGCCGACGGCCCCGGCGCCATTACCAATATTTAGGTCTTCACTATTACCCGTTGAGGCGGTGCCATAGTTCAACAGGCCATTGTGCAACGTGTAGTCACCGTGCCCGGAGAAACCATTGCTGTTATTGGCACCGACGGAAAGATCCAGGTCGACACTGACCGTACCATCGTTTTGCGTCATGTGTCCGTTGCCGCCGAAATTATTGTCGGCCCGGCCGATCCAAAGCTGATGTACCTGGACGCTGGTCGTCGGATCACTGACGATAACCGTGCCGTCGCCGGTAGCGCCATTGCCCCAGCCAGCCAAGAGGCGAGCATTGTTGTCTTGTCCTGGTTCCTGGGTGACAGTCGCTCCCCCCTTAATGATGAGGGTACCCGTTCCACCACGACCAACGTTGAGCCAGGGATTCTGATTCGACCCGGGGAACTGGTGCATGGTCAAATTGGCGCCATCGTAAGTCGCAACGCCCGTGCTACCGGCGCCTTCGCCGATCCACGT
>DASRBA010000056.1:0-18125 GCA_035637895.1 Myxococcaceae bacterium | reverse complement strand
TACGAGGGGGAGGACTTCCAGCGGACGCTGCTGGACGTGCTGGTGCGCAAGGTGCCCGTGAAGGACGTCGTCCAGCGCACGCCGGTGCCGAACCTGTCGTTCATCCCGTCCAACCTGTCGATGAGCACGGTGGACCTGTCGCTGATGCCGCTGGCGGGGCGGGAGCTGCGGCTGCGGAACGCGCTCAAGGAGCTGGAGGGGCAGCACCAGGTGACGGTGTTCGACGCGCCGCCGTCGTTCGGCCTGCTGAACCTGAACGCGCTGATGGCGTCCGACGACCTGTTCGTGCCGGTGCTGGCGGACTTCCTCTCCTTCCACGGGCTGAAGCTGCTCTTCGAGACGGTGCAGAGCCTGGAGGAGGACCTGGGCCACCTGCTGGACAACGTCTTCATCGTCGTCAACGCGTTCAACCAGACCTTCAAGTTGGCCAAGGAGGCGCTGGAGGCGCTCCAGGAGCACTACCCGGAGTACCTGCTCCCCACCATCGTGCGGCAGTGCACCAAGTTCGCGCAGGCGTCCTCGGAGGGCGTGCCGGTGTTCCTGGCGGACCGCGAGTGCAAGGGGGCGCAGGACATCTCCGCCATGCTCGACGAGGTGCTCGAGCGCCTGGCCAAGCGCAAGTCCCAGAAGACGCCCGCGGCGCGGGCCGGATGAGGAAGCGACCCAGATGAAGAAAGCCTTCGACCAGAACGTCTCCCGCGCCAAGCCCCGCGTCCGCCTGGGCGCCGCCTTCTCCGAGCTCGCCCCTCCCGAGGAGGTCTCCTCCGAGCCCACCCACGTCGTCCCCGAGGAGGCCAGGCCCGACCTCGCGGCCGAGGTGCGCGCGAGGGCGGCGATGGCGGTCACTCCGAAGCCGACCGCGGCGGAGGCGCTCCAGAAGGCGCTCTCGCCCGAGCCGCCGCCGCGCGCGTCGGCGGCGCCTCCTCCCGAGGTGGTGGAGATCCAGACCCCCGCCCCGCCGGTGCCTCCGCGCGAGGACCTGGAGGAGCGGCGGGGACGGCTGAAGGAGCGGCTGAAGGCGGTGCGGGAGAACCCGCGCCCGGAGCCGCTGCCGGCCACGGTGGCGCAGGCCGGGCAGCTGGCGGTGGAGCGGATCGCCGCGCTGCAGGCGGAGCTGACCGGGCTGCGGCAGAAGAACCTGATGCTGGCGCAGGAGCTGGAGGCCACCCGGCGGCAGTCGGAGAAGGCGACCGAGGAGGCGCGGCTGCGGATGGACGAGGCGCGCCGGCTGGCGGGGGAGATGGAGTCGCGGGCCCAGCTGCTGGGCGAGCTGGAGAAGGAGCTGGGGTCGCTGGAGGCGGAGCGGGACGAGACGCTGCTGCGGCTGCAGGAGTCGCGGCAGGCGATGGACGAGGCCGCCAGGGGCACCGAGGTCCTCAAGGCGGAGATCCAGAAGAAGGACCAGCAGCTCCAGGAGAGCCTCGCCGAGGAGGAGCGCATCGCCGCGGAGCTGGAAGACGCCAAGGACGAATCGAGCACCCTCCGCCGCGCGGTGCAGGCGGTGACCGAGGAGCGGGACACGCTGGCCCGGCAAGTCGCCCAGCTCAGCGCCGAGGTAGCGGAGCTCCTCCAGGCGCGCAAGGCGCTGGAGCAGGTCCACCGCGCGCTCAGCCAGGCCGCGCTGCGCTAGATCGAGCGGCACGGGCGCCACTTGCACCGCCAGTGCGCGCTGCCTAGGGTCCGCGCCTTCGAAAGGGGTGATGACACATGCTGAAGAAGATTCTCCTGGGCATCGTGGTGTTGCTGGTCCTCGGGGCGGGGGCGTCGCTGATGATGACGCCCAAGTGGCACGCGGAGCGGGCGATCTCCGTGAAGGCGAAGCCGGAGACCATCTACGCCTCGGTGGCGGACCTGAAGCAGTGGGAGACCTGGGCCGGCTGGAAATCCATGGACCCCTCCGCCACGTGGGACTTCAGCGGCGCGGCGCTGGGCCAGGGCGCGGTGATGTCGTGGAAGGGCGGCAAGGAGGGCAGCGGCACCCTCACCCTCACCAAGGCTGACCCGAAGAGCGGCGTCTCCTACGAGATGAAGATGGAGCGGATGCAGACCCCCTCCGCGGGCTCCATCTCCTTCACCCCCGAGGGCGAGGGCACCAAGGTCACCTGGGTGGACAACGGCGACTTCGGCATGTTCCTCCCCGGCCGCTTCTTCGTCGGCTTCATGGAGAAGAGCCTCGGGAAGCACTTCGAGGAGAGCCTGGGCCGGCTGAAGACCAGCGCCGAGAAGGCCCAGGTCGCCGCGGACGAGAAGGCCGCCGCCGAGGCGAAGGCCAAGGCCGAGGCGGAGGCTGCTACCGCCGCCAAGGCCGCGGAGGAGGCCAAGGCCGCCGAGGAGGCCGCCAAGAAGAACCCGGTCAAGCCCGCCAAGGGCCACAAGAAGTAGTCACTTGCCGGCGCCGGCCGCCGCCAGCTCCCCGCGCAGCGGCACCACCGGCGCCTTCTCGAACGGGTAGTCCGGGTAGAAGTCCGGCTGCTGCTGGTAGGTCTGGATGAACGCGGCCAGGCGCTGCTGCCGGTCCGCGTTGGACGGGTGGTGCGGGAAGGCCGTCCCGCCCTCGGGGATCTTCGCCAGGAACTTCACGTACTCGTGCGGGTTGTAGCCGGCGGAGATCACCAGCCCCAGGCCGATCCGGTCCGCGTCGTACTCCTGGTCGGTCTCGAAGCCGTGCTCATCCAGCGCCTGGGTGAGCGCCCCGGTGAAAGCGAACAGGATGTCGAAGTTCGCCTTGTCGTCCAGGTTCACCATCTGCCCGGTCGTGTTCTTCAGCACGTCGGTGAAGGCGGCGCGGAGGTGGGTGGTGACGTCCCCGATGATCTTCCCGCCGAACGCGCTGAAGCACGCGTCCGTCTTCACCTTCCGGTAGGTGGCGATGGCGTGCTTCTCGGTGACGTGGGCGATCTCGTGCGCCAGCACGCCGGCCAGCTGCGCCTCGTTGTCCACGCGCCGCAGGAGCCCGCGGGTCACCAGCACGTAGCCGCCCGGCGCGGAGACGGCGTTGAAGTCGTCCGACTCCAGCACCCCGAAGGTCCAGTCGATCATCGGCCGGCTCGACTGCATCGCCAGGTTCCGGCCCACCGTGTTCACGTAGACCGTCATCTGGTCCTTCGGCCCGCGCGCCGGCGCCGCCGGCTCGTTCGAGCCCATCACCAGGCCCCCGCCCTGGCTCACCCACTTCACCGCCACCGCGCCGCCCACCGCGGTCTCCTCCTTCAGGGGCACGTCGAAGGTGGAGAGGCGATGGCACTCCTGGGCCTGCGCCGCCAGCGCTCCGCCCTCCGCCGCCAGGTCCTTGCCGCCCGCCACCAGGTCGTGCGCCGCGCCGTCGAGGGCGGCGCCCAGGCTCTCCGGAACCGGGACGCAGGAGAGCGCCGCCGCGCCGGCCGCCAGCACCGCCACCCGGAGCCGCCTCATGGCTTCACCTCCGCCACCTGGTCGCTGGCGCCCACCGCTTCACGGAGGCCGGCCTTGCGCGCGTGCTCGGCCACCTCGCGGGGGCCGACGGTCTTCGCCATCTTCTCCGCGCGCTGGAGCTGGTCCGCCGCGGTCTTCGACTTCAGCTCCTTGGCGTACTGGATGGCGCCGGGCCCCAGGGCCTTGCTGGCCGCGCCGGAGCTCCCCCAGGCGTTGGTATCCGCCGCCTCCTTGCCCGTCACCCCCATCACCTCCGCCTTCGGCTTCTCCGCGGTGAGGTTGACGCTCAGCACCACGCCCTGCTTCTTGCCGGAGACGACCCGCTGCCACCGCTTGTCCTTCGGGTCCGGGCCCTGCCAGGTGACGGCGTCGCCGGGCTGGAGGACGCCCACCATCACGGCGTTGGCGGAGGAGTCCTTGAGGATGCGGGTGTTGCGGGCCTTGATGTAGAGCATGTCGCCCGGCTTGGCGCCGGCGGCGGCCACCCCGGCCCACAACAGTCCACAGAGAAGCATTGCTTTGGGCATCGCCTATTTCTCCAGGCTGGTGACGGGATCGAACGGGGAGACGGCTGGGAGGTCGCGATATTTCCGGCAGCGGGCGGCGAGGGTGCGAGAAGGCCCGTCGTCCTCCTGGATGGCCAGGGCCTGCCCGAGGAGCTGGAGCGCATCGTCGAAGCGCGCCTCCCGGTAGTGCGCCAGGGCGTCCTCGTAGAAGCGCACCACCCGGCGCTTCGCCTCCGGGAGGTCGCCCTTGAGGCAGAGCAGCTCGTAGACGGTCACCGGCTCCGTCTTTCCGGCCACCCGGACCCGGTCCAGCTCCCGAACCTCGATGAAGTCGCGGGCCAGCTCACAGGTGCGCGGGCCGATCATGATCGACGTCTCGTAGCTCTTGTTGGCGCCCTCCAGGCGCGCCGCCAGGTTCATCCCGTCGCCGATGGCGGTGTAGTTGAAGAGCTGCTCGCTGCCGACGTTCCCCACGAACATCACCGCGGTGTTGACCCCGATGCGCGTGTAGACGTCCGGGAGGCCCTTGTCGCGGAACTCGGCGCGGATGCGCTCCACCTCCGCGCGGGCGGCGAGCGCCCCCCGGCAGGCGCGCAGGGCGTGGTCCGGGTGGCGCACCGGCGCGCCGAAGATGCAGACCACCGCGTCGCCGATGTACTTGTCCAGGCAGGCGCCGTGCTGGAGCAGCGCCGCGCTCACCCGGGTCAGGTAGGTGTTGAGGATCTGCACCAGGCCGCGCGGGTCGTCCTTGTATTTCTCCGAGAAGGTGCTGAAGCCGCGGATGTCGGAGAAGAACGCGGTGATCTCCACCGCTTCGCCGGTGAGCTTGGGCAGGTCGGGCTGGTCCGCCAGCTGCTCCACCACCGCGGGGGAGAGGTAGCGCTCGAACATGAGCTTCATGCGTTCGCGCTCGCGGTTGGCGAAGAGGTGGTTGGCGGCGATGGAGGCGAGGCTGGAGAGGATGCCGGCGGCCATCCCCATCGCCGCGTCCACGTGCACCTTGGTGGTGACCAGGATGAGGCCGCTGACCGCGAAGAAGCCGGCGTAGAGGACCACCGGCCAGGCGATCTCCACGAAGATGTTCCGGGCGCCCAGCACCAGGATGGCGGAGAGCGCCGCCACCAGCAGCGCCAGGCCCACCGAGACGGACGGTCGGGCCTCGACGATGAACCCGCCGTGCAGCAGGCCGTCCATCTCCGCCGCGTGCTTCACCACCCCCGGCACCGAGGAGGAGAACGGGGTGGCCTTCCGGTCCGCAAGGCCGATGGCGAACCCGCCCACGAGCACGACCTTGTCCTTGAACGCGCCGGCCGGGAGGTAGCGCGGCTGGCCGTCCGCCTTGAGGTTGCGGTCGTTGAGGACGTCGAAGAAGGAGAAGGATTGGAAGCGCGCTTCGAGCGGGCCGCCGTAGTCGATCTCGGCGGTGCCGTCCTGGTTGATGGGGATGGCGCGTTCGCCCAGCTGGAGGCGGCCGGGGGACAGGCGCAGCTCCCGAGCGCCGAGCAGGTCCGCCGCCGCCGCGACCGACAGCGTGACGAAGGTGTTCGTCCCGTCCGTGTAGGCGAAGCGGGTGCGGCGCATCTTCCCGTCCGCGTCGACCTCGGGCACCACCAGGCCGGCGCCTGCGAACGCGGTGAGGAGGCGCGCGGTGGGCGGGACCGGCTCGGCGATGCGGAGCTGGCCGTGGCTGTCGGCCTCCCGGTGGAGCTCGGGGAGGCGGAGGCCGCCCTCGGCGACGACCGGGAACGCGAGCGCGAGCGCGACCTGCTCGCCAGTCGGCGGCTTGGGCTCGGGCGTCTCCACGAACTCGCCGGAATCGGCACCCTCCGGAGCCGCGACGGGTGCGGCGATCTCCGCGGGGAAGAGGTTGTGGGGCTGAACCTTCGGGAGCGCCGTGCCGGCGGGGCTGGCGGCGACGCCGGCGTAGACGGGGAGGTGGCCGCCGGCGAGCCCCTCGCCCAACTTGAGGTCGCCGGAGGCTTCGGAGTCGGGTTCGTCGAACGTGAAGTCGAGGATGACGGCGCGGGCGCCCTCGGCGGCGAGGTGCTCGGCGAGGTGGAGCCAGGCGGTGCGGTAGTAGGGCCAGTTCCCGTAGGCGTGCGCGAGGGCGGGGTTGGCGGCAACCATGTGAAAGGTGCGGTCGTCGACCTGGACGATGACCACGTCCGGCGAGCGCTGCGGACGGAGGGTGAAGCGGGTGAGGCCGCGGTCGTACATGCTCAGGTCGGCAGCGTGGAGGCCGAGGACGTCCACCGCGTCCAGGCGGGCGGTGAGCGCGGCGACCGCGGTGGACA
Organism: Myxococcaceae bacterium; assembly: GCA_035637895.1. Taxonomy (GTDB): domain Bacteria; phylum Myxococcota; class Myxococcia; order Myxococcales; family Myxococcaceae; genus DASRBA01. Next base: position 11,914 of record DASRBA010000056.1, on the reverse strand, counting down.
TGAGGGAGATGGCGGCGCAGAGCTTCCAGCTCCGCTGGGCGCGGGCGAGGGCGCTCATCGGGACCCCACGGCGGTGAGCTCCTGCTGGAAGCGGCAGTCTTCGGGTCGCTGGGCGCGGAGGTCCTTGATCAACGAGGTGAGGGTCTGTTCGCCGGCGCGGACGACCTCCGCCTGCTGCTCGGAGGTGCCCTCGCGGACGGCGGTGTCGAAGACGAGGGAGAGCCGGGAGAAGCGCTTGGTGGCGGCGGAGACGGGGGACGCGGCGTCGCCCTGGTAGCGGGCGGAGACGGCGGCGAACCACTCGGTGATCTTGTTCCAGCGGGCGAGGGTGACGTCCTTGCGCCGCTGCGACTCGGAGGCGACGAGCTTGTCGAAGATGGGGAGGAGGGTGGCCAGGTCGTTGGACTGGGCGGGCGGGACGCGCTCCAGCAGCGCGCGGGCGAGGTCGTGCTGGGCGCCGTCCTCGGCGGTGATGGCGGCCAGCCGGTAGAAGATGGGTCGCTTGCGGTCGGCGACGGAGGCGCGCCGGATCCCGTCGGCGGCCTGGGGCCAGCGGTCGTGGCGGAGGTGGCCGGCGGAGGCGAGGAGGACGGCGGAGGTGGGGGAGGGCTTGCGGGGGGAGAGATCGACGGGGGTGGCGGGGGGCTCGCAGGGGAGGCAGCCGGCGCCGAGGCGGACCAGGCTGAGGCCGAATTGCGGGTCGGCCTGGGCGTGGAGGAGGACGGGGGTGAAGGGGTCGATGCGGATGCGGGTGCGGATGGGTTCCTCGCCGGGGGCCTCGATGCGGACGGCGTGCTCGCCGGGGGCGAAGCGCTTGGGCTTCTCCGGGGGGCTGTAGGCAGGTTGCTCGTCGATGAACAGGCGCGCGGAGCCGGCGGCCCAGAGGATGACGGGCGCCGCCTCCGCTTCCGGGAGCGGGTGGTACTCGGAGCGCTGCGGACCGCACGCTCCGCCTGACAGCTCGGGCCCGTGGCTCCCGGACGCTCCCGGGTTCGGTGGCGCGGAGGGGTCGCGCCGTTTCCGGAGCAGCACTAGGCCGCCCAGGGAGGCGCTCAGCAGCAGCGCCGCCCCCCCGAGCGCCAGGAACCAGCGGTGGCTGGAGTCCGCCATCTTGCGAGGAGTCTAGACTCGCCAACCAGAAGATGTGGCGTCACTTCGGCGATGCGACTCGGGTTGATTTTGCATGTCTGCCAAAGTCATTATCGCGGAAACAGCATGCCAGCGGCGGGTCAATGTGGTCCCCGCCCGCGCTGCTCCGGGCGAGGGATCGAAACGCTCATGCCGACGCCAGCAACTGCGAAGCGGCCCAAGCCTAAAAATGAAGACGAGTTCGAGGAGATTGTAGTGGTCGTTGACACATCGCTGGCCCTCGAACGTCTTTCGTAAATGGGAACTGGAAGCCGAAGATGGAGCGGTGGCGACGCTGCGCTCGGCGACGTTTACTGATTCAAGGTCTCGTTTATTGAAGATGTCCGAACTGCTCGATCAGGTTCTTATCGGCTTGAAGGTGGTGTGCTTGGCCTTCAGTGCCTGCTCGACGAAGCATGACTTGAAAGCGAGTCAGGTCAATACTCGCCTCGCTGCCCATGCAGGTGGCGAGATGGAGTTACATGATGATTGCGGGATCACTACAGCGCGAATGACATCGGCACATGCAACTGCGGAATGGGTCGTCCGGGTGCAAAGTGAAATAGGCAAGCCGGAGTTGCCTGCTCGCGTCCGGCTGCTAAACAGAGCGCTCAGCAACTTCGCCGCAGGCTCGGATCCCTACCTCCAAATGCTCGGGAAGGAGCCCCGCGGTTCATTTCGATTGATGAGCAAGCACTTGCCGAAGCGCTCGCTCGTACCTGAGCTCAGGTGCGTTGATAGAACCGCACCGCGATCTCCCCAGTTTCGTCCGCAGGCACCATTTCGACGGCGAATGCTCGATCTGGAAAGAGCTCACGAAGACGTGCTGCCCACGTGGCGCAGATCAAGGAAGCGAGAAAGGCATCCTCCCCATCCGTCGTCTCGCCCGCGCGCCCGCCGAAGAGTGGCGGGATCTCCACGGTGTTGATGGACTGCTCCGTCTGCACCCGGTTCCCTCCGTACCGGCGAAGAGCGTCTCGCACACGTTGTCGATCCGATTCGTCCTCGATGGTCCCTTCCAGAAAGACCATACCCTCGAGCTCCACGAACTGCGGCCAGAACAAACCCGAGTAGAACAGCGCCTGCCGCGGCGAGCCGCGTGCGTGCAAGAAGTCGAAGTAGTGGAAGCCGGTAGCGTCCTGTTCCGGCCACAGCCGTGAGGCTGCCTCCAGCGGACCGCGGTTACTCAACGCCGTACCCCTTCGGAAGCTCGTCAGGGCGAGGCGTGCGGGGCACCTTCGGCGGGGACCCGGGGCCTTTTCCTGGCTTGGGCTCGAGAACGAATGGCGGCTCCACGCCACCGTGAGGTTTACCCTCGCCGCGGAATCTCTTTACGGGATTTCCGGCCGAGTCGAGCTCCGTGTACCCCGTTACCTTCCCAGTCGTCGGGTCACGTTTGAAGGACGTGTGAGAGCCTTGGGCTTCTGGATGAGGCCCAACTTTGTTGACGCGTGCGGGGCCGCCTGCGGCGCCCGAAAGCTCCTCGACGGACGTGCCGGCTGCGGCGGTCGCTTCTGCCTCACGGAGGACCGTTGCCGCGACCCCGACCGAAACGATCGAGCTGAGTGCGGAAAGGATGAGTCGATTTTCGAGTCCCCGCTGGTGGGCAGTCACGGCGAAGGCACGACTGATGGCCTGGCGTAGGGCCGCAGCTCCGGGTTTGTCCCTGGCCAAGAAGTCCAGGAAGGACCAGTCGGGGACGCACCTCTTCGAGAGCTCGCGATAGGAGGGGATCAGGCAGTCTGGACTGGTTACTCGTTCGGCGAGTCGCCGCCCGCTCTCCAGGAGCGTGGCCTCGAGTTGCTCGAATACATGCAGCGCGCGCGTGTTGCCCTTGAGCACATCTGCATGGAGGAGCTCCAGTCGAACGGGATCGCGCAGCAGATCCAGAGCGGCCGTCTCCTGATCCTCTGTGATGTACCCGTCTGGCTCGGAGAAAACGTCGTAGTCCAGTGGCTGCCCAGACGCTCCGACGCCCAGGGCGAAGCTCATCAGTGCCACCAGGCGACGAATCACTGGCGCTTTCCCTTCCCCGCCTTGTCCTTCTTCGCGGCGCCCGGCGCCTCCACGGCCTCCAGCCGCTCGCGCAGCTTCCGGGTCTCCTCCTTCAGCTTGTCGATCTCCTCCCGCAGCGACGCCACTTCCTTCTGCGGCGGCGAGCCTTCCCGGAGCCCGCGAGCGGCCTCCCTCGCGGAGCGCTGCGAGCGGCCGTCGCGGTAGGGCGTGGTCTCGATGGGTTGGATCATCCGGTGGTCGGCCAGCCACCGGGCGGCGTCGAACGCCGCCAGCTGCACCCGGAACTGGGGGTCGCGCAGCAGGTCCGAGAGCAGCTCCACCGCCTGCTTCTTCTTCTCCGCCGGCTCCCCCAGCTTCCCCACCGCCGACACCGCCTGCCGGCGCACGAAGGGCGGCTGGCCGTACCGCGTCAGCGGCTCCACCACGTCCCACGCGTCCTTCTCCATGGACTCCGCCAGCCCGTCGATCGCCCCCTGCGCGACCGTGTCCTGGAACGACCGCCGCCTCAGCATCGGCTTGAGCGTCGCGATGAGCCCCGGCATCCGCATCTTCCCCAGCGAGCGGCCCGCCTCCCCCTCCACGAAGTAGCTCTTGTCCCCGTCCTGGCAGATGCCCTTCAGCGCCCGGAACACCTCCGGGTCCCGCCTGAAATTCCCCAGCGCCGCCACCACGCCCTTGCGCCCCTTCGGGTTCGACAGCCGGACGTTGTCCAGCAGCGCCCGCTTCGCCCCCTCCGTCCGCGCCTGCCCCAGCGCCCGCGCGATGGCCGCCTGCGTCCCCCAGAACTTCTCCTTCGGCAGCGCCGCCGCCAGCGCGTCCACCGCCTTGCGCGTCGCGTCCTTCCCCAGCGCGGCCGCCGCCTCCGTCCTCGCCCTCGCCGCCGGCGCCCGCCGCAGCTCCTCCACCCACCACTCCACCGCCTTGTCCACCTCCAGCGTGCAGACCAGCTCCCGCCGCCCGTCCACCAGCACCATCGACGGCTTCTGCGCGCACGCCACGAAGAACTGGTGCTCCGGCCCGGTCACCTTCAGCTCGTGCCGCTGCACGTCCCCGCCCACGTGCACCTCCAGCGGCAGCGGGAGGTCGAACATCGGCGCCGGGTCGTCCTTCTTCTCCGCCTTCTGCGTCTGCTTCACCTTCACCCGCAGCCGCCCCTCCTCCCCCTCCCACTTCACCTCGACCTTCAGCTGGGGGTGCCCCGCCGCGAACACGTACTGGTCGAAGAAGCGGTCCACGTTGTGCCCGGTGGCCTCCTCGATGGCGCGCGCCAGGTCCGCCGTCTGCACCGACTGCCACTCGTGCTTCTTCAGGTAGTGGCGGATCCCCACCCAGAACAGCTCGTCGCCCAGCCGCCGCCTCAGCTCGTGCAGCACCAGCCCGCCCTTCTGGTACAGGTGCCGGTCGAACAGCTCGATGGGCAGGTGGAACTTCCGCGCCACGATGGGCCGCGCGTAGTGGTGCCCCACCTCCGCCAGGTACGCGTCCAGGTCCTCCTTGCGCTTCTGGTCCGCCTCGTCGACCGACAGCCCGTGCTCGTACCAGAGCACCTCGAAGTACGTGGCGAAGCCCTCGTTGAGCCAGCCGTGCGGCCACTCGCGGCAGGTGACCAGGTCGCCGAACCACTGGTGCGCCAGCTCGTGCGCCACCAGCCACTCCGCCGTGTAGTCCAGCGCCGCCCGAGCGTCGTGCAGCACCACGTCGGTGTGCGTGGTGGCGGAGGTGTTCTCCATCGCCCCGAAGATGAACTCGGTGACGAACACCTGCGCGTACGAGCCGAACGGGTAGGCGCGCCCGGTGAGGTCCTCGAACAGGGCGATCATCTCCGGCGTCCGCCCCAGCACCCGCAGCGCCTCCGCCTTCCTCCCCTTCGGGTACAGGTACCGCAGCGGGGTCTTTCCGGCCTTCGCCTCCGCCTCGTCGAATTCACCCACCACCAGCGTCACCAGGTAGGGCGAGTGCGGATAGTCGAGCTTGTAGTGCATCGTCCGCCGCGCGCCGTCCCGCTCGTTCGACACCAGCGAACCGTTGGAGAGCGCGGTCATCCGGGCCGGGAAGGTGGCGATCACCTCGGTCGTCGCCTTCTGCGCCGGCGCGTCCAGGCAGGGGAACCACGCCCGCGAGTCCTCGTCCTGCCCCTGCGTCCACGCCTGCAGCGGCCGGTCCGGGTACCCCTCGTCCGGGCCCCAGAAGTAGAGCCCCTTGGAGGGCGTGCAGCGGTAGTGGATGGCCACGTCCGCCTTCGCCCCCTTCGCCAGCGCCCGCCGCGGCCGGACCCACAGCTGGTCGCCGGAGAGGTCGAACTCGGCGCGCGTGCCGTTGACCAGCACCCGCCGCACGTCCAACTCCACCGCGTCGAAGGCGAAGGATGTCACCTCGCGGACCGCCTCCAGGGTGGTGGTGCAGACGCCCTCCAGGGACTTCGACTCGAAGTCCAGGTCCACCTGGATGCGGACGTGCTGGGCCCGGACGGGGCGGTCGGGGGCGTAGTGGTCGGTGGCGCCAGGAAAGGCGAACGGGGGGGCGGCGGCGAGGAGGCCGGCGTGCGCGCAGTGCTCTGTCATGCGCGGGCGACCTTAACAGTGATAATCAACGAGGGGCCTTGATCGAGCTGTTCTCCATCCAGGATCGCGATGTCTCGCGGAAGCTCCGCGAACGGGCCGTCATCGCGCCCGGCCTGGTGCTGGTGAGCGGCACGCGCCAGAGCAAGCACTCGCGACCGGTGACGGAGCGGGAGCCGTACGCGTCCCTCGAGCGCCGCTTCGGGCAGTACCTCACGCAGCTGGTGGTGGTGGAGGAGGAGGGCAGCCAGGTGGCGTGGCGCGACCCGCTGGGCGACCTGGGCACCGCCTTCTTCCCCGAGGACAAGGCGCAGGCCTACGCGGCGTCCAACGGGTACCTGCTCCTCAAGAACGGCGCGGTCGAGGACGTGGTGAAGAAGCAGGGCTCGCCGGAGAAGGACGCCTGGAGCATCCAGGAGGCGCTCGCCGCCGCCCACCGGATGATCCCGCGGCCGGGCCAGGCCACCAAGCGCGCCAGCGGGCCGCAGTCGCCGCGCCAGCCGGGCCCGCCGCTGGGCAGCGTCGCCGAGCGCGCCACCGACCGCCGCCCCCGCATCGAGGACCCGGAGGCCCACGCTCCCACCCCGCCCTGGGGCGCGCGCGCCACCGGGGACTGGGTGGCTCAACCGGACGCGGAGGAGGTGACGCCGGTGCCGGTGGTGGAGGCGGACCCCTGGGCGACGCTGGGGGTGGCGCCCGGCACGGCGGTGTCCGACGCCCGCAAGGCGTTCCGGGCGCTGATGACCCAGTACCACCCCGACAAGGTCGCCCACCTGGCCCCCGAGTTCCGCGAGCTGGCGGAGCGCAAGACCCGGCAGATCACCGAGGCCTGGGAGCGCATCCAGCGGGAAGCGAAGGACGAGTCGCCCGAGGAGTAGCCGGAAGGACGGGCGCTCGGGGGTTGGTTGTGTCGCAGAGGGTGGCACCCCAGGTTCCTCCGGAAGGAAAGGAGGAGCCCAGCCGATGTCCGAAGGTCGCAGCGAGGTCATCCCTCCCAGCTCCCGGGCGGTGGGCGCGCGGACGGTGCTGAAGGAGGTGCAGGACGTGCTCGGCATCCCGTGGGTGCCGGGGACGTGGGAGGCGCTGGCCGCGACCGAGCCGGAGGTGGCGAGCCTGTTGTGGACGCGCCTGCAACCGGTGATGGCCACCGGGCCGTTCCTGCGCGAGTCGCTGGCCCTGCTCAGCCACGCGTTCGCGGACCTGGCGGACGACTACGGGTCGGGCGAGGGCGTGCTGCTGTCGGAGGCGGACCGGCGGGGCATCCTGCTCGACCTGGACGCGCTGCTGTACGGGGGCGCGCAGCTGCTCCTCCAGCAGACGGTGCTGCGGCTGGCGCTGAAGGAGGAGGCCGTGGGGCGGCCCGGGTCGGCGGGCGGCGCCCGGCCGAGGAGCGCGTACCGGCGGCGGACGCTGGAGGCGGTGGAAGAGACGGCCGCCGACGAGGGGCTGCGCGCGCTGTTCGAGGACGTGGGCGAGACGCTGAACCTGCCCTGGGTGCCGGTGGACGTGCGGGTGGTGGCGAAGTGGACGGACTTCCTGGTGCCGGCGTGGCGGCGGCTGAAGCGGTGGCGGCAGTCGCGGGCGTTCTTCGAGGCGTGCGGAACGCTGGAGCGGCGGGCGGAGGCGGCGGCGCGGCGGCTGAGCCCCGCGATCTCGCTGGATGACCGGGAGCTGAAGGTGGCGCTGGGGGACGTGGCGTCGCGGTGGGAGGCGTTCCAGCGGTGGGTGGACCTGCACGCGGCGGAGCGGCCGGCGATCATCGTGATGGACGCGTTCTTCCGGGTGGAGGCCGCGGTCCACCCCGAGCGCCGGTCGCGGGTGCACGACGCGGACGCGCGGATGATGTAGCGGCGGCGGGCGCGGGGCGGAGGCAGCCGTACTCCATCTGCTGGAGGAATTCGGTGTACGGGTCGTCCCCGGTGAGCTGGGCGGCGAAGGACACCGCCTCGCGCGCGGGGTCGTACTCGCCGGCGCGGGCGAAGAGGTGCGCGCGGAGGAGGCGGCGGAGGGGTTCGCCTTCCACGAGCGACGCGAAGGCCTCGCCGTCGAACGGGGTGGGGTCGGCGGAGAGGAACAGCTCCACCAGCGGGCGGTCGTCGGTGAGCGCGGGGGCGGCGGCGGCGTAGCGGCGGAGCGCGTCCGTCCCGGCGACGAAGGTGTCCAGAAGCACGCGGGGGCGCCCCAGGCCGACCTCGGCGAGCGCGCCGGGCGAGCGGTGGGACCAGCGCGAGGCGATGAGCTCCGGCTGCAGCGGCGCGTCGGAGGCGATGACGATGGCGTCCAGGCGCGCGGGGAGCCAGAGGGTGGCGTGCTCGAAGGAGGCGGTGAGCGCGCCGACGAGGGCGCGGCTGAGCTGGTCGCTCTGCTGGCCGAGGGGGATCCACTGGGCGACCACCCCGCCCGGGCGGAGGCGTCGCTTCACCAGGGCGTAGAAGTCGGTGGTGTAGAGGTCGACCGCGCCGGCGGAGCGTGGCGGCGGGGGCTCGAAGGCGATGACGTCGAAGGACTGGTCGGTGGCCGCGAGGAAGTGGCGCGCGTCGTCGACGGAGACGCGGACGCGCGGGTCGGCGAGGACGTCGCCGTTGACCTCCTGGAAGTCGGGGGCCACGTCGAAGACGTCGGCGTTGAGGTCCACCAGGGTGAGGGCGCGCAGGCGGTCGTCGTCGGCGACGGCCGCGGCGGTGGTGCCGGTGCCGAAGCAGATGACCAGCGCGTCGGCGGGGGAGGGGTGCAGGAGCATCGGGAGGTGGCCCAGCGCGCGCATGTAGCGCCGCGCGGGGAGGACGGTGCTCGCGTAGGAGGTGGCGCCGAAGAGGAGCTGGCGGTGGTGGAAGTCCGGGCAGGCGGGGCCGCACGCGTACAGGCCGGAGTTGCAGGTGGAGGCCCGGTCGTACTCGAGGACGGCGAGCGTTCCGTCCACCCCTTCGCGGACGTCCACGGTGGTGGAGTCGGAGAAGTGGGTGAGGCCGCGGACGAGGTAGCCGCGCGGGAGGACGAGGAGGCAGAGCGCCAGCGCGGCGGCGGCGGCGAGTGGGGCGCGGCCCCGGGCGGCGCGGAGGGCCGCGGCGGCGGAGACGGCGCAGGCGACGGCGAAGGCCGGCTGGGTGCCGAAGCGGGGAATGAGGAAGAGGCCGGTGAGGAGCGAGCCGAGGATGCCGCCGGCGGTGTTGGCGCCGTAGATGCGGCCGGAGCGGGAGCCGGCGCCGGAGGTCCGGGCGGAGGCCTCGACGAGGAGCGGGAGCGCGTAGCCGGAGAGCGCGCAGGGAACGAGAAGGACCGCGGTGGCGCGGAGGGCCATGGAGAGGTGCTCCAGCGCGCGGACCTGGCCGAGCAGGGCAAGGGAGCCCAGCGCGGCGAAGGCGAACAGGAGCTCCACCTCGCCGAAGCGGTGGAGGGGCGCGACGGGTGGAGGGCGGAGCGCGAAGAGCCAGGCGCCGGCGACGAGCCCGAGGAGATAGACGGCGAGGAGGAGCGAGAGGGCGTAGCTGGTGGAGTCGAGGACGCTCGCCAGCGCGCGGAACCAGAGGACCTCCAGCGCGAGCGCCGCGAAGCCCGCCGCGGCGGCGAGGAGGAGAAGCCACCGCTCGACGGGCGCCGATGCCTTCGGGGCCGTCGGCTCGGGCGCCGGCGCCTTCCGGGACCAGGCCAGGGCGATGCCCCCGGCGACGAGGTTCCCGAGCGCCGCCAGGAGCCCGGTCCGGGTGATGCCCAGCGCGCCGAAGAGCACGAAACCCGACAGCAGGCACCCGGCCGCCGCCCCCAGCGTGTTCACCGCGTAGAGCGCCCCGAACCGCCGCCCGGTGGAGCCCTCATCCGCCTCCACCGCCGCCCGCACCAGCGCCGGCAGCGTCCCGCCCATCGCCGCCGCCGGCACCAGCACCAGCACCACCGCGATCGCCGCCCTCGCCGGCCACGGCCCGATGCCCGCCACCCACCTCCCCAGGTGCGGCAGCCCGAGGGTGAGCGCCACCGCCGCGACCGCGGTCACGCACTCCAGCGCGCCGTAGAGCGCCAGCGGCCGCCGCGCCGCGTCCACCCGCCGCCCCAGCGCCGCCGCCCCCAGCCCGAGCCCGCCCAGGAACGCCGCGACCACCGCGCTCATCGCCACCGCCGTGTGGCCCAGCAGCAGCGAGGCCTGCCTGATCCAGATCAACTCGAAGGTGAGCCCGGAGGCGCCGGAGAGGGCGGCCAGCGCCATCAGCGCCCCACGTCGCATCCAATCCCGCGCGAGCCCCGCCATCGGAGTAAGAATGCGGTCCTCGCACGGAGGTGTCGACCATGACGATTGCCGGACCCCACCAAGTAGACCGCACGTTGATCGAGCGCTACGCCCACCACATGACCACCAACGACCCGAAGGGGGCCGCGGAGGTCTTCACGGAGACCGCCGAGCTGCACGCCAGCAGCGAGAACCTGCACCTCCGAGGCAAGGAGCAGATCCGGACCCACCTGGACAAGACGGCCGGCAAGGCCTCCCACCACGTCACCGCCCACCTCCCGCGCCAGGGCGACGACAACTACGCGGACATCCGCACCGAGGCCCCCGGCCAGCCGGCCACCATCGACACCGTCCGCTTCCGCACCGACGGCCACCACATCACCAAGCTCGAGATGATCAACTCGCGGAAGGCGTGAGTCCCGTGCGCCGGATCCTCCTCGGACTCGCCGCGGCGGGCCTCGCGCTCTCCTGCTCCCATTTCCAGTCCACCAAGGACCGGACCCTGTGCCCCGAGTCCCGCGACCAGGTCTGCCTCACGGTCCCGGACTGCACCATGGACGAGGCGCGCGGCTGCCGCGTCTGCCAGTGCTCCGCGGCGACGCCCACGGGGACCCGCCCCGAGGACTACGGCCAACCCAGCACCCCCCGCGACCGCAACCAGCCGCCGTAACCAGAGCGCCCGCCGCGGCGGCTACTCCCGGATCGGCACCTCGAACGTCAGCCCGTCGTGCGCCACCTCCACCGCCCCGGAGAACTCCTCCTTCGCCTGCTGGAGGAGCCGGGACGGGTCGGTGTCGTGGCGGGTGGAGAGGTGGGTGAGGATCAGCCGCTGCGCCTGGGCCTCGCGCGCCACCCGCCCCGCCTCGCGAGCGGTGGAGTGCCGCGTCTCCAGCGCCCGCGCCTGCTCGTCGTCGGAGAAGGTCGCCTCGTGGATGAGGACGTCCGCCTGCTTCGACGCCTCCACCAGCGCGCCGCACGGCCGCGTGTCCCCTGAGACCACCAGCTTGCGCCCGGCGCGCGGCTCCCCCAGCACGTCCTCCGGACCCACCCTCTTGCCGTCCGCCAGCACCACCGCCTCGCCGCGCTGGAGCTTCCCGAAGTCGGGGCCGGGGGGCACGCCCAGCTCGCGCGCGCGGTCGACGTTGAACTTCCCCGCCCGCGCGCTCTCCTCCAGCACGTACGCGAGCGCGTTCACCCGGTGCTCCACCTGCACCGCCCGCACCTGGTACGGCCCGCGCTTCACCACGTCCCCGCCCCGCAGCTCCACGATCTCCACCGGGAAGGCCAGCGCGTCCACGCCCAGGTGCACCGCCTGGTGGAGCAGCCGCTTCGCCGGGGCGGGCCCGTGGAGGACCATGGGCTGCTCCCTCCCGCTCATCCCCAGCGTGCGGAGGAAGCCGATGATTCCCAGGTAGTGGTCGGCGTGGAAGTGGGTGAAGAACACCGCGTCCACCGAGAACCCGGTGCCGAAGCGGATCATCTGCCGCTGCGACCCCTCCCCGCAGTCGAACAGCAGCAGGTCCGCGTCCGCCTTCACCGCGATGCCGGAGAGGTTGCGGTGGATGGTGGGCTGGGCGGCGCTGGTGCCCAGGAACGTCACCCGGAGGATGGACATCCCGCTGCCGCCCACTGCGGTCTCCACGATGGAAGGCGACGGCGGCCGCTACGCCGCCTTGGCCTTCACGCCCTCGGACTTGGAGGACAGCCCGGCCGACTCGATGCGCATCCCGTAGAACGACCGGTAGATGAACACCAGCGAGGCCGCGAAGAACACCAGCGCCAGCACCGTGCTGGTGGTCTTGCTCGACTTGTCCAGCTCCACCGCCAGCTCCACCGCCAGCAGGCCGAAGAGGGTGGTGAACTTGATGATCGGGTTCATCGCCACCGACGAGGTGTCCTTGAACGGATCGCCCACGGTATCGCCAACGACGGTCGCCGCGTGGAGGTCCGAACCCTTGCCGCGGCCGGAGTTCTTGTAGACGGGGTCGGTCTC
>DASRBA010000055.1:0-26420 GCA_035637895.1 Myxococcaceae bacterium | reverse complement strand
GGCGGCGCGCGGCCCGGTCCGCTGGAGCAGCACGTCCTGGAGGAAGTCGTAGATGGAGGCGTTGGAAGCCGGGTCATGCCGGCGGGCGCGGGCGACGGCCCAGCGGATGTACTGCGCGTCGCGCTCGTCCACCTCCTGGCGCCAGCCGTCCACGTAGGTCCGGTACACCGGGAAGCGGGCGATGACCTCCACCAGCGCGCGGCGGAGCGAGTGGAGGGTGAAGTCGCGGGTGCGGCGGTTGAGCTCGGAGATGCGGTTCAGCTCGCGCGCCAGCACGTTCACCTCGCTGGACATGGACATCTCCAGCACCAGCCGCTTCCGCTCCGCCACCAGCTCGCCGTAGTCGAACGCCCGGCCGATGAAGCGGTGGTAGCCGCCGGTGAGCGCGCGCTCGGCGGCGCGGTCCACGAAGACGCCGGTGGTGGCGTTGGCGAAGCGGTAGCCCACCGTCCCGTGCACCGCCCACGTGGACGGGATGCGCTCCTTGCCGCCCTGGATCTTCTCCACCACCACGAACAGCGCCTTGCGCAGCGGGTGGTCCTCGCGCGCCCGCACCTCGGCGCGCCACAGCTCGCGCAGCGGCCCTTCCAGCGACCCCCAGGGGACCGGGCCGGGGCTCGCCTCCGCGCGCCGCCTGGCCCGCAGCAGGAAGTACCGCTCCTGCAGGTCGAGGAAGTACGCGGTGGGGTCGAACAGGCCGTCCGGGTGGTCGATGCGCAGGCCGTGCACCTTGCCCTCGGCCAACAGCCGCAAGGGGAGGGCGTGCGCCTCCTCGAACACCTCCGGGTCCTCGACGCGGATGGCGGCCAGGCCGTTCACGTCGAAGAAGCGGCGGTAGTTGATCTCCTCGCCCGCCACCCGCCAGTCCGCCAGCCGGTAGCTGCAGCCGTCGAGCAGCCCATCCAGCAGGTCGAAGCTGGAGGGGTCCTCCGGGTCGCCGTTGAAGCGGCGGAGGTTCTCCTCCAGGTGCGCGCGGACGGCGGCGTTGCGCTCCACCAGCGCGTGCAGCCGGCGCTTGACCACCTCCTTCTCGCGGCGGCGCACCAGCACGCGGGCGCGGTCGGTCTCGGTGCGGGCGGGGAGGTGTTCGATGGCGGTGAGCACCGACTGCAGCTCCTGGAGGTCCGGGTGGTCCGCGCCCAGCCGGCCGGCCAGCGCCTCCAGCCCATGGACCAGCACCCGCCCGTACTGGCGCGGCGCCAGCGGGAAGGCGTGGTCGTAGTAGCGGACCAGCAGCGCGCCGCCCTCGTAGCAGAGCTTGAGCTCCCCGCGCTCCAGCACCTGGCCGTACTGCCCGCCCAGCACCGGGAGCAGCACCTTGTCCTTCAGCTCCGCCTTGGGCGGGTCCCAGTCGATGTCGAAGTACCGGGCGTAGAAGGACGAGGGGCCGTTCTCCAGCACGTCCATCCAGAGCGCGTTGCCCCGCTCGATGCCCATGTGGTTGGGCACCAGGTCCATCACCTGGCCCATCCCGGCCCGCGCGAGCGCCTCACAGAGCTGCGCGCAGCCCGCTTCTCCTCCAAATTCCGGGTTGAGCGACTGGTGGTCCACCACGTCGTACCCGTGGAGGCTGCCGGGCGCGGCGGCGAGGGTCGGCGACGCGTAGAGGTGGCTGGCGCCCAGCCTCGACAGGTAGGGCACCACCTCCGCCGCCTTCGGGAAGGGGAGGTCGCGGTTGAGCTGGAGGCGGTAGGTGGAGAGCGGCGCCGCCGGCGCGCCGAGCAACTCGTCCCGCACCTCCTCGAACAGCGCGCGGGCGGCCGCCGCCCTCGGGTCGCCGGAACGTTCGTAGGTCACACCGCCCGGAGGTATGCACTGTCGCGCCACCGGACAGTCCCCGCCCCCGGGGTGCTCTCCGGTGGCGAACAGTCGGCCGAGGGCCTCCGGGCTGGTACGCTCCGGGCCGCAATGCGCGCCTGGTCCCGTGGATTGCTGGCCTGCGGCCTCCTGGCCGCGCTCTCCGCCTGTGGCGATGCGCCGTTGATCAAGCTCACCCTCCACTACTCGGGGTTCGAGCCGGCATGCGTGCAGGTGCAGGCGTCCGACGGCGCCGACCCCGACCTGCCGGCGCCCCAGCCGGTGCCCGTGCCGCCGGGGACGCGCAACGGCGACCTGACGGTGAGCATCTGGGGGAAGCCCGGGTGGAGCGACCAGGTGCGCCTCGCCACCGAGGCGCACGAGAAGACCTGCGACGGCCCCAAGGTGGCGGGCGAGGTCCGGATGGTCACCGTCACGCGCGGCCAGACCTTCTCGCTGGAGCTGTTCCTGGAGGCGACGGACGCGGACCAGGACGGGTTCGTGGCGGCGCCGGCCGGGACGGATTGCGACGACGCCCAGGCCAGCATCCACCCCGGCGCCACCGAGATCTGCAACAACCAGGACGACAACTGCGCCAACGGCGCGGACGAGGGCTTCAACGTCGGCGGGCCCTGCGGTGGGGACGGCGGCTGCGGCACCATCCAGTGCGCCCAGGATGGGGGAACCCGCTGCGCGAACGGGTTGGCCTTCTACCGGGACGACGACGGGGACGGGTTCGGGAGGACGGACGACGTCCTCTACCGGTGCACCGCGCCGGCCGGGTACGCGCTCAACCCGGGGGACTGCCAGGACGATGCGGGCTTCGTGCACCCGGGCGCCCCGGAGATCTGCGACGGCCTCGACGACAACTGCGTCAGCGGCGTCGACGAGAACCTCGGGAAGGGCGCGGGCTGCAGCGCGCCGTACGGGTGCCCGGGCCAGAACGTCTGCGCGCCCGACGGCGGGGTGATGTGCCAGGCCAACGGCAGCGGCGTCACCGGCAAGCACCCCGACGAGGACGAGGACGGGCACGGCGCGCCGACCGAGATCTGCGTCGCGGACGCGGGCATCCCGGTGGCGAGCAGCTCCGACGACTGCGACGACGGCGATCCGTTCACCGCCACGGGCTTCCCGGAGATCTGCGACCGGCGCGACAACGACTGCGACGGGCGGGTGGACAAGGACGACGCGGGGGTGAGCGCGTGCCCGAACGACGCCGGGTGGGTCGCGCACACGGCGGGCGGCTCCAGCCACGTCTGGAGATCCGTCTGGTCCTGGACGGACGGCGGGGTGTGGGCCACGGGCGCGGGCCAGAAGCTCCGCGTCCACGCGCCGGACGACACGTACGCCGCGGGCACCATGTGGCCGAAGAACTACGACAGCGACTGCGCCAACGGGACCTACACCGGCGTCTGGGCCGACCCGGCGAACGGCATGGCCTTCACCGTCGGCCCGGCCGGGCTCTTCTGCACGCACGCCCTGGCGGCCACGCCGTTCCAGGACCAGGGCGGCATCGTCTCCGCCAACCTGCCGGACCCGGTCTCGGTGGTGGGCTTCCGCACGGGGTCGGCGGCGGAGGTCTACGTGGTCGGCCTCGACGGCGGCACGCTCCGCTGGTTCGCGGACGCCGGCTCGCAGCCGTTGGACCCCATCAGCGGCGTGCACCTGAACGACATCCACGGCTCCTCGCGCGACGTCATCTTCGCCGCGGGGCAGGCTCCCGGCGCGCCCGCGGACCCGCGGCTCTACCGCTTCTCGCAGCCATCCACGTGGATCCAGACGCCGCTGCCCGCGCCCCTGCCCAACTCCGGCGCCTCGGTGCAGGCGGTCTACTCGGTGAGCCCGCGCCTGGCGTTCGCGGTCACCGACACCGCGGCCGTCGTGGAGTGGAACGGGAGCGCGTGGGCCATGCACCCGGCGCCTCCGGACGCCGGCGCCCTGCGGGGCGTGCTCGCCTTCGGGAGGGACTCCCTCTTCGTCATCGACTCGAAGACCGCGTGGGAGTGGAACGGGAGCGCCTGGACCAGGCTGCTGGACGCGGGCACCGGAGGCACGCTGGTGGACCTCCACGGCACCAACCCCGCCGACATCTGGGTGGCCCAGGATCCGCAGATGGTCTATCGCTGGCCGCAATGACCTCTGCGTTCAGCCGCGCGGCGGGTGCGATCGGCCTGTTGATCGCGTCCAACTCCTTCATGACCTTCGCCTGGTACTACCACCTTAAGCAGCGGAGCTGGTCGCTGCTGGTGGCCATCGGCCTGTCCTGGCTGATGGCGCTGCCCGAGTACTGCTTCCAGGTGCCCGCCAACCGGCTGGGCCACGCGGACTGGGGCGGGCCGCTGGGCGCGCCGCAGCTCAAGGTCATCCAGGAGGCGGTGACGCTGATCGTCTTCAGCGTCTTCACCACCCTCGTCCTCGGCGAACGCCTGCGCGGGACGGACCTGGCGGCCTTCGCGCTGGTGCTGGCCGGGGTGGCGGTGGCGATGTGGGGCCGGCTGTCGGGCGCGGCGTAGGGAGGCCTGGAAACACCAAGGGCCCGGCGGTCGGAGAAGACCGGCGGGCCCAGGTGCGCTTTCGCGGAGATCTCGAAGCTAGCTGAGCTGCTTGTTGACCAGCTTGGTCATCTCGAACATCGAGACCTGCTTCTTCCCGCCGAACACCGCCTTGAGCTTGTCGTCGGCGTTGATCATCCGCCGCTCCTTGGCGTCCTGGAGGTTGTTCTTGCGGATGTACTGCCAGAGCTTCTTGACGACCTCGGTGCGCGGCAGCGGCTTGCTGCCGACGATCTCCGCCAGCGCCGCAGAGGGCTGCATCTCCTTCATGAACGCGGCGTTTGGCTTGCGCTTCGCGCCCGACTTCTTCGCGGGTGCCTTCTTGGCGGTCTTCTTGGCGGCCATTCTTCTGTGCTCTCCTCCCCCTCAGAGGGGCGTTTAGGGCAGGCTCGGGTACGCAGCCCGGCGCGAACCTGTAGCACTCTCCTTGGGAAAGTACAGGTGGAAGTGAGGACGCCCCCAGAGGAGAGAGCGCCCTTTTTGCTTGCCTTCACCTCCGGTTTTCTCCAGAGGGCGCTCCCGGATGCGCGCGCTGGTCACCGGAGCGAACGGATTTCTGGGCACGTGGCTGACCCGGCGGCTGGTGGCGCGCGGGGACGAGGTGCGGGTCCTCCTGCGCTCCAGCGCCGACGAGTGGGGTCTCTCCAGCCTGGCCGTCCAGCGCTTCCAGGGAGACGTCACCGACCCGATGTCGCTCGCGCCCGCGGCCAAGGGAGTAGAGGTGGTGTTCCACCTGGCCGGCATCCGGCGGGCCCCGTCGAAGGAGCTGTTCGAACAGGTGAACGCCCAGGGCACCCGCCACGTCTGCGAGGCGGCGGCGGCCGGAGGGGTGCGCCGCGTGTTGCTCTGTGGGTCGCTGGCGGCGTCCGGGCCGTCGGCGCCGGGGCGGCCCAAGCTGGAGTCGGACCCCTTCGCGCCCTTCGAGGCGTACGGGGAGAGCAAGGCCGCCTCCGAGCAGATCGCCTTCTCCTACCGCGACCGCCTGGAGGTGGTCTCCGCCCGCCCGTCCCGCATCGTGGGCCCGGGCGACCGGGAGAACCTCACCTTCTTCAAGCTGGTGAAGAGGGGGTTCAAGCTGGTGGTGGGCGGCCAGGAGCGCCCCCTGTCCATGGTGGACGTGGAGGACGTGGTGGACGCGCTCCTGCTGATGGCGGACCGGCCGGAGGCCGCCGGGGAGGCGTTCTTCGTCTCCTCCGCGGAGACCACCACGCTGGAGAAGTTGCAGGACGAGGTGGCCAGGCAGCTGGAGGTGAAGCCCCGGCGCATGAAGGTGCCCGGGCCCATCCTCTACGGCTTGTTCTCGGCGGCGGACGCCGTCTCCCGGCTCACCGGGAAGCATCTCCCCGTGAACCGGAAGCTGGCGCGGCAGCTCCTGGCCCCGGCGTGGACCTGCTCCATCGAGAAGGCGGAGCGCATGCTCGGATACGCGCCGAAGGTGACGCTCGCCGAGTCCATCCGGCGGTCGCTGGTGTGGTACCGGGAGAACGGCTGGTTGTAGGCAGCCAGAGCACAGATCGTTTGGTCGGCTGGTGCGTTCGCATCGGTATGACCATCAGGCACACATTGTTGGGTATCACCTCGATGGCGGCTTCGCTGGGCGCGATCGGATTCCTGCTCCTCTCGGACGTGGCGGTCGCGGAGGAGCCGGCTCCGGCCCCGCAGGCGCAGTCCGCCGCGCAGGGGAAGGACGTCGCGACGGCGAAGGAGGTCGCGCCGGTGTTGAAGGCCAAGACGAAGCCGCGGCGGAAGCGGATCGACCTGGGGCGCTTCGAGGGTTACTAAGCCCGGAAGGCCGCGGGGAGAGCGCGATGCTGGAGACCGCTACCGGCGCGCTGGTGTTCCTGGCCATCTCCGCCGGCCTCCTCGGACCGCTGGAGCGATTCTTTCCGCACGGGGGCGTTCGCCGGAGCGCGGGCGCCTCCGCCCTTTGCGCGGCGCTGTTCGTGCTCAACACGATGCTGATGCGGGCGGTGGGCGACCCGGTGCTGGGTTGGCTGGAGTCGCTCCGCGCCCCCTCAGGGCCGCCGTCGCCGTGGCGGATCGCCGCCGCGTTCGTGCTCGCGGACGGGTGCGGCTACGCCGCGCACCGCGCGCTGCACCGGGTGCCCTGGCTGTGGCGCTTCCACCGCATCCACCACGAGGCCACGGACCTGCGCTGGCTGGACGCCTGGCGCCAGCACCCTTTGGACTTCGTGGTGCAGGGCCTGGCGGTGGGCCTGCCCGGCGCGCTCCTGGGCGCGTCGCTGACGGACCTGGTCTGGGTGGTGCTGCTGCGCAAGCTGTGGACGTCCTTCCTCCACTCGGACATCCGCGCCCGCTTCGGCCCGCTGGAGTGGGTTTTGGCCACGCCCGCCTTCCACCGCGTCCACCACAGCGCCGACCCGGCCGAGTACGACCGGAACTTCGCCGGCACGTTCCCGTTCTGGGACGCGCTGTTCGGGACGGCGATGCTCAGGCGCGCGCGCGCTTGATGGCGCCGGACAGCCGCGCGGCGGGCGCGAAGACGAAGGCGTGGCCGCGCTTCATCTTGCGGAAGTAGCCGGCGCGGGCGAGGTCCAGCAGGTCCTGCCGGGCGGTCTGGTAGACCACCCCGTGCTCGCGCTGGTGCGCCTGGATGGTGTGCAGCTCCGCGGGGTGCCGAAGCGCGTGGGAGAGCACCGCCCGCTGCCGGTGGTTGAAGCGGTGGGCGCCCTTGAGGATGTGCTCCGCGTCCCGGATCTGCCGCTCCTCGCGCTCCACGTAGGCGAACAGCACCTCGGTGGCGCGCAGCACGACCTCCAGCTGGTGGAGCAGGAAGTAGGTCATGTCCCCGCGGCTGGTCTCCGAGTGGAGGAAGGCGCGCAGGTACTGGCCGGGGGCCGTCTTGATGACGCGCGAGATGGCCAGGAACTCCGTCAGCCAGTACCCCTGGCGCAGCATGCTCCAGTAGAAGAGCGCCCGCGCCGTCCGGCCGTTCCCGTCCACGAACGGGTGCTCGTAGGAGAGCATGAAGTGCAGCGCCGCCGCCCGGACGAACGGGTGCACGAAGACCTGGCCCGGGGCTTCGTTGGCGAACTGGAAGAGGGCCGACAGGCGCTCCTCCAGCGCCGCCGCCTGGGGCGGGACGTGGAGCACCGTGCCGTCGGCGTGGGACTGGACGGTGATGGTTTCGTCCGGGCGGCGGAACCGCCCCACGGCGCCCGGCTCCAGCGTGCCCTCGGTGAGGGTCCGGTGGAGCTCCAGCAGGAAGTCGCGGGACAGCGGCTCCCGCAGGTGCGCGCGGATCAGCTCCATCGCCTGGAAGTTGTTGGCGATCATCCGTTCGTCGCGGTCCTTCGGCTTCCGCCCGGAGAGCAGCAGCTCCCGCGCCTCCTGGCGGGTGGTGGACGCGCCCTCCAGCTGGCTGGAGCAGATGGCCTCCTCCATCAGCGAACCGATGAGGTAGCGGTCCCGTCGCTCCGGGGTGGCGATCCCCGGGTCCTGGGTATCCACCCGGCCCCCCAGCTTCCGGTCGACCTGGTGCAACCGTTCGTCCAGGCTGGAGGTCCGCGCGAACCAGAAGGGCCGGTTGGTCTTGTCCCCCAGCGGGAGCGGCGACCGCATGGCCTCCCGCCGCCACCCCACCGCCAGCCACCACTCCACCGGCGTGAGGTCTCCGGGCGGGGTCCGGCGGCGCAGCTCGTCCCAGTGGAGATAGCGGCCCTCCGGCTCCGGCCCGATGCCGGCCCGGAAGACGGGAGCGAAGCGGCGCTCCGCGTCCGCGAGCACGTCCAGGAACAGCGTGGCGACGTCGGGCGCCTGTTCGGGCAGCTGCACGCCTCAACTACTAATTCACCCGCGATTAGTAGGCAACTGGTATTTCGAACTACTAATCCGCCACCGATTAGTAGCTGATTGGTAGTTGGCCCTACTTCCGCTTCTGCTCGCGCCAGTCCAGGTTGATGTTGCTCTTTCCCTGGCCGCCGAACTCCGCGCGGAGGTCCTTGATCGCCTTGGCGTCCAGCGCCGTCATCTTCTCCAGCGCGTCCAGCGAATACTGCTGGCGCGACATCTCCCGGAGGAGCAGGGGATCGTCCTCCAGCTTCCCCATCAGCACCGGGTCCGAATAGGACAGCTCGGTCTGCTCCTGGATGAAGTTGTCCACCGTGTCCTTGGCGGCGCTCGCGCAGGCGCACGCCTGGCGCGCGTCCCCGGAGAGCAGGCACTCGAGGGTGGCGACGATCGCGTGGCCGGCGTCCGCCGCCCAGGAGACGCTCTCGTCCGCGAACTCGTCGATGTCGGGGGTCAGCTTCTCGCAGCTGGCCTTCAGCTTCTTCATCGCCGCGGCGTCCACGTTCCCGCTGGCCAGCGACTCGTAGACCTTGTCCAGCGCGGCCCGCAGCGCCTGCGCGTCCCCCCAGCGGCACAGCCGGGAGAACATGGCGTAGTTGGGGAGCATCCGCTCCGTGCAGAGCGCCGCGAACGCCGCGCGGTGCCTGGGGGGCAACCGCGCGACCCGCTTCTCCAGCGCGTCGAGATCGAACGCCACGGAATCCGGACGATAGGACAAGGCGTACGGCCCCGAAAGTTTCCCCCCGCGGCAGGGGGGACGCCGTGAGCGGCCCCGTCCGCGCCTCGAGGCCCGGTCCACCCCAGGCAGGTCGTGGGGCGGTGCGGCACCCGTTCCGCCTTCGACTTTCCCCCCTCCCCTCGTGTACAAGCCCCGCGCCGATGCTGTCCAAGGCCGCCTTCTACGACGTGGACGGAACGCTGGTTCGCACCAACATCGTCCACACCTACGCCTACTACGCGATGAACCGGGGCTCGCTCTCCGGCATCGCCGGTCGCACCTTCGGGGCGCTCGCCTCCCTGCCCCTCTTCGGGGCGCTGGACGCGGTGAACCGGAAGGTCTTCAACGAGTTCTTCTACCGGTACTACTCCGGCCTCTCCGAGGACCGGCTGGTCACCCTGGCGGAGGACCTCTTCGAGGACGTGCTCGAGCCGGCCATCTTCCCCAAGGCCCAGGACCTGATCGACGAGGCGAAGAAGGCCGGCTGCCGGATCGTCCTGGTCACCGGCGCGCTGGACTTCACCGTCCGCCCGCTGGCGCGCCACCTGGGCGCGGACGACCTCATCGCCAACAAGATGCAGTTCAACGGCGGCATCGCCACCGGCAAGGTCATCCCGCCGATCATCGAAGGCGCCAACAAGGCGCACGCCATCCGCGAGTACTGCGTCAAGCACCAGCTGGCGCTGGACAAGAGCTACGCCTACTCCGACTCCGCCTCCGACTACGCGATGCTGGCCATCGTGGGGCGGCCCACCGCGGTGAACCCCGACCTCCGGCTGCGCTCCCTGGCGCGCGCCTACAACTGGCCGGTCCTCGACCTCCGCTGATCCCCGAGCCCCTCGACCCCAAGAACGCATGCGCCCCCTCAAGACGCTGAAGAAGCTCTACGACGAGGAGTCCCACATCATCATCACCGAGAAGGGCTCCCCGCCGCGGGTGCTCTTCTCCGGCGAGGACTTCCTGCTCGAGGACATGCCGGAGGGCACCCGCGTCATCTGCGCGCGCCCGCCGCTGGAGGGCGTGCCCAACGTCAAGGCCGCCATCCGCTGGGCGATCAACCACCCGGAGAGCATGGAGCCGCTCCACGCGCTGCTCCGCCCGGGGATGAAGGTCACCGTCGCCCTGGACGACATCTCGCTCCCCCTCCCGCCGATGCGGACGCCCGACGTGCGGCAGCAGGTGCTGGAGATCGTGCTGGAGCTTTTGGCCGACTCCGGCGTGGACGACGTCCACCTGATCATCGCCAACGCGCTCCACCGCCGGATGACCGAGGCGGAGATGAAGCGGATGGTGGGGCAGAAGATCTGGGACGACTTCTACCCGGACCGCTACTACAACCACGACGCCGAGGACCCGGACGGGATGGTGGAGCTGGACCGCACCTCCCACGGCGAGGTGGTGGCGATCAACCGCCGCGCCGCCGAGAGCGACCTGCTCATCTACGTGAACATCAACCTGGTGCCCATGGACGGCGGGCACAAGTCGGTGGGCACCGGGCTCACCAACTACGAGTCGCTCCGCGCCCACCACAACCCCAAGACCATCCGCGACTCCGAGAGCTACATGGAGCCGAAGCGGTCCGCGCTCCACAAGAGCACCGAGCGCATCGGCCGGGTCATCGACCAGCACCTCAAGGTCTTCCACATCGAGACGGTGCTGAACAACAAGATGTTCGGCGACCAGGTGGACTTCCTGGGCAAGCAGGAGGAGGACTTCACCGAGCTGGACCGGATGAAGTTCACCGCGATGCGCGCCGCGCTGCAGCGGATGCCGCGGGCGATGAAGCGGAAGATCTTCCACGCCATCCCCGGCGCCTACTCCGTCATCGGCGTCCACGCCGGCGCCACCGAGCCCACCCACGACAAGACGCTGGAGCTGTCCTGGAGGCAGTACTCCGTCCCGGTGGAGGGGCAGGCGGACATCGTCATCTTCGGGGTGCCGTACATCTCGCCCTACAACGTCAACTCCATCCTCAACCCGCTGCTGTTGCAGGTGATGGGCTGCGGCTACCTGTTCAACCTCAACCGGGGCGTGCCGCTGGTGAAGAAGGGCGGGGTGATCATCCTCTGCCACCCGGCCTACGACGAGTTCGACCCGGAGCACCACCCCAGCTACATCGAGTTCTTCAACCGGCTGCTCCCGGAGACGCGGGACGCGATGGTGCTGGAGCACAAGTACGAGCGGGAGTTCGCCACCAACCCCAGCTACGTGCACCTGTACCGCAAGGGGAACGCGTACCACGGCGCCCACCCCTTCTACATGTGGTACTGGGGCGAGAACGGACGCCAGTGGGCGGGGAAGATCATCGTCGCCGGCGCGGAGAACAACCACGTCCCGGCGCTCCTGGGCTGGGAGCGCACCGACACGCTCTCCGAGGCGATCGAGGAGGCGCGCGGCTTCATGGGCCGGAGCGCCACCATCACGCTGGTGAAGATCCCGCCCATCCTCCAGACCGACGTGAGGATCTAACGAGGTGCCACCGATGAGCCCCCCCGTCGCCAACCTGGACGTCGCGCGCGTGCTCGGAGGCAAGGGCGTGCTGTTCGCCGGCGCCACCGGCTTCCTCGGCAAGGTCGCCCTCTCGATGCTGCTGGACCGGTATGGAGACGACCTGGACAAGGTCTACGTCGTCGTCCGCCGCGGGTCCTCCACCAGCTCCGAGCGCCGCTTCTACGACAAGGTCGCCACCTCCGAGCCCTTCCAGCCCCTGCGCGACCGGATGGGCGAGGCGGGCGCGCTGGAGTGGCTGCAGAAGAAGTGCGTCATCTTCGACGGCGACATCACCGACCCGGACCTGGGCCTCACCGCCGAGCAGCTGGCCATGGTCCAGGGCCGCGCCAGCGTGATGATCAACTGCGCCGGGCTGGTGTCCTTCAACCCGTCGCTGGAGGTGGGCCTCAACGTCAACACCACCGGGGTGATGAACACCGCGGCGCTGTGCAAGAAGCTCTCGCTGCCGCTGGTGCACGTCTCCACCGCCTTCGTGGTCGGCAATCGCTCCGGCCTGGTGTTCGAGGACGAGGAGGTCAAGGGCTACTTCCCGCGCCGCGACGAGCTGGACGGGCGCGACTTCTCGCTCGAGCAGGAGCTGAAGGACTGCGAGAAGATCGTGGCCCGCCTGCGCGAGGAGGCGGACGACAAGGCGCTCACCTCCACCTTCCGCCAGCGCGCGCTGGAGCGGCTGCAGGAGGAGGGCCGCGACGCCAAGGACGAGAAGACGTTCCGCCTCGCCGTGGGCCGCGAGCGCAAGCTGTGGACCACCACCCGGCTGGTCGAGGCGGGGATGGAGCGCGCCGCCCACTGGGGCTGGCCCAACACCTACGTCTACACGAAGTCGCTGGGCGAACAGGCGCTGTTCCAGACGGAGGGGCTCCGCTTCGCCATCGTCCGCCCCTCCATCGTGGAGAGCGCGGCCCGGTTCCCCTTCCCGGGCTGGAACGAGGGGTTCACCACCTCCGCGCCGCTGTGCTTCGCCATCCTCAAGGGGCAGCGCGGCATCCCCGCCGGTGAGAAGGCCATCCTGGACATCATCCCGGTGGATCACGTCTGCAGCGCGCTGATCGCCATCGCCGCGCATACGGTGGAAGGGCCGCACGAGCGGCGCGTCTACCAGCTGGCCTCCGGCGACTCGAACCCGTTCATCGCCGCGAGGGCGGTGGAGCTGGTGGGGCTCTACCGGCGCAAGTTCTACAGGAGCAAGACCACCGGGTCGAAGCTGTGGAACGAGCTGAAGGCCCGCATCGAGCCGACGCCGATCACCAAGGCCGCCTACCAGATGCGGTCCGCGCCCCTGTTCATCCGCGGCGCGCAGATGCTCAAGGGGCTGATCGACGAGGTGAAGCCGGCCTGGGGCGCGCCCAACGTGGCCGCCTTCCTCGACCACGCCAAGGTGAAGCTGGACGACATCGAGCAGCAGGCGACGTCCCTCAACGGGCTGATCGACCTCTTCCTCCCCTTCATGTGGGAGAACCGGTACGTCTTCCGCTGCGACAACACCCGGTCGGTGGTGGAGCGGCTGAGCGCCGAGGACCGGAAGCGGATCAGCTGGGCCCCGCAGGAGATGGACTGGCGGCAGTACTTCCTGGAGGTGCACCTCCCCGGCCTGGAGAAGTGGGTGTTCCCCGGCCTGGAGGAGGAGACGGAGCGCCGCAAGACCATCCACGCCCACCGCGACCTTTTGGAGCTGTTCGAAGCGTCGGTGCACAACTACCGGCACCGGGTGGCGTTCCGCTTCGCCAAGGGCGACAAGGAGGAGCGCTTCACCTACGGCCAGGTGGACCGCTACTCGGCGCGCGTCGCGTCGTTCCTGCAGAAGGGCGGCATCAAGGGCGGCGGCCGGGTGTTGCTGGTCTCCGAGAACCGGCCGGAGTGGGGCATCAGCTACTTCGGCATCCTCCGCGCCGGCGCCACCGCGGTGCCGGTGGACCCGGAGCTGACCGAGGCGGAGGTGGTGAACATCGCCCGCCGGTCCGAGGCCGACGCCTGCCTCATCTCCGAGGACTCCGCCCGCGACCTGCCCGGCCTGCACAAGGCGCTCGCCGAGGCGGGGCTGAAGACGCAGGTGCACTCGCTGGCCCAGGCGATGGAGGGCGACCCGGCCCACCCGGACCGGATCGGCCCGGTGCGGAAGACGGCGTCCGCGGACGACGTGGCGTCGCTCATCTTCACCTCCGGCACCACCGGCCAGCCCAAGGGCGTGATGCTCACCCACCGGAACTTCGCCGCGCTGGTGGCGAAGATCGCCGGGGTGTTCGACATCGGCGTGGGGGACGGGCTGCTCTCCGTGCTCCCGCTCCACCACACCTTCGAGTTCTCCTGCGGCTTCCTCACCCCGTTCAGCCGCGGCGCGGAGATCAGCTACATCGACGAGCTGACCGCGGACCGCCTGGGCGACGTGTTCGAGACCGGCCGGGTGACGGCGATGATCGGCGTGCCGGCGCTCTGGCAGCTGTTGCACCGGAAGATCACCCAGGAGCTGGCGGCGAAGCCGTCGTTCGTGGAGCAGGCCACCAAGGCGCTGATGTCCGCCAACGCCGAGCTGCGCAACCGGTCCTCGGTGAACCTGGGCAAGCTGCTCTTCTGGCCGGTGCACCGGAAGTTCGGCGGGCGGATCCGCTTCATGGTCTCCGGCGGGTCGGCGCTGCCGGACGAGGTGCACAAGGCCTTCCACGCGCTGGGCTTCACCATCGCGGAGGGCTACGGCCTCACCGAAGCGGCGCCGGTGCTGGCGGTGTCCGAGCTGGGCCACAAGCGGCAGGCGGGCACGGTGGGCGCGGCGCTCCCCGGCATCGAGATCAAGATCGACCAGCCGGACGCGGAGGGCATCGGCGAGGTGGTGGCGCGCGGGCCCAACGTGATGGCCGGCTACTTCGGCGACCGCGAGGCCACCGACACCGTGCTCAAGGAGGGCTGGCTCCACACCGGCGACCTGGGCCG
Source organism: Myxococcaceae bacterium (assembly GCA_035637895.1). Classification (GTDB taxonomy): domain Bacteria; phylum Myxococcota; class Myxococcia; order Myxococcales; family Myxococcaceae; genus DASRBA01. Next base: position 12,107 of record DASRBA010000055.1, on the reverse strand, counting down.
GCTGGACGCGGACGGCCGGCTCTTCCTCGTGGGGCGGAAGAAGGACGTCATCATCGACGCCAACGGGAAGAACGTGTACCCGGACGAGCTGGAGGAGCTCTACGCGGACCACCCGCACGTCAAGGAGCTCTCCATCGTGGGGCTGCCGGACGAGGGCGGGGTGGGGGAGAAGGTCGCCTGCCTCTGCGTGCCCGAGTACAAGGACCCCAAGGACAAGGACGGCCCGGCGCGTCCCCGCGAGGAGGTGCGCCAGGAGATCGAGGAGCACTTCCGCGAGGTCTCCGCCGGGATGCCGTTCTACCGCCGGGTGAAGGTCCTCCGGCTCTGGGACGGCGATCTCCCCAAGACCTCCACCCGCAAGGTGAAGCGCAAGCTGGTGGTGGAGGAGCTGAAGCGGCAGGAGCGGATCGCCACCTCCAGCGAGAAGGTGCGCCAGCAGGCGGCCGCCACCACCGGCGGCGTGGCGGACTGGCTGTACCCGCTGATCGCCGAGGTGTCGCAGCGGCCGGTCTCCGCGGTGAAGCCGGAGGCGCAGCTCACCGGCGAGCTGGGGTTCGACTCGCTCATGCTCACCGAGCTGTCGGCGGCGCTGGAGAACGCGGGCGTGCCGTTGCCCGCGGTGGACAACCTCTCGCAGATCCACACGGTGGACGACCTGCGCAAGCTGGTGGCGCAGAGCGGCCGCCGCGCCGCGGCCGAGCCGAAGAGGGTCCCGGTGTCGGAGCCGCCCACCGAGAGCGAGCGCGACCACGGCGACGAGATCCCGGTGCCGGAGCCGCTGGCGGACGTGGGCCGCGCGCTGCTCTCCTTCGGCCAGCGGGTGCTCTACGGCGGCGTGTTCGACGTCAAGGTCACCGGGAAGACCTTCATCCCCCAGAACCGCAACTTCCTGGTGGTGGCCAACCACGCCTCGCACCTGGACATGGGCCTGGTGAAGGTGGTGCTGGGCGACCAGGGCGAACGGCTGACCGCGCTCGCCGCGCGCGACTACTTCTTCGACACCAGGCTCAAGCGCGCCTACTTCGAGAACTTCACCAACCTCATCCCCATGGACCGCAACGGCTCCCTGCGCGAGTCGCTGCGGATGGCGGGCGAGGCGCTCCAGCAGGGCTACAACCTGCTCATCTTCCCGGAGGGGACGCGCTCCACCACCGGGCAGCTGGGCGAGTTCTACCCGACGCTGGGGTACCTGGCGCTGACCTGCAAGGTGGACGTGCTCCCGCTGTGGCTGGAGGGCACCTACGACGCGCTGCCCAAGGGGTCCATCTTCCCCAAGAGCACGCACCTGGGCGTCCGCATCGGCCCCGCGCTCCCGTACCCGGAGATGAAGAAGCGCACCCAGGGGATGGCGCGGTCGGAGAGCTACCGGCACGTCACCCGGCTGGCGGAGGAGGCGGTGAAGGCGCTGCGAGAGGGGAAGGTGCTCAACGTGGACGGCCGCACCGAGCTGCCCGAGCCGAAGGACAAGGCGCCCGCCGCGAGGGGGCACTCGTGAGGCTGCTCGTCACCGGCGGCACCGGCTTCCTCGGCGCGCACCTCGTCCCGCGGCTCCAGGCGGCCGGCCACCAGGTCCGGCTGATCTCCCGCGCCCGGCCCACCGCGCTCCCCGAGGGCGCCGAGCACGTCGCCGGCGACCTCAAGGACCGCGAGGCGGTGCGCCGCGCGCTGGCCGGAGTCGACGCCGTCTACCACCTGGCCGGGCTGGTCTCCTTCGACCCCAAGGACGGCCGGAAGATGTACGAGCTGCACGTGGACTGCACCCGCGAGCTGCTCCGCGACTGCAAGGCGGCGGGGCTGAAGCGGTTCGTGCTGGCCTCCACCTCCGGCACCATCGCGGTATCGAAGGAGGAGCGCACCGCCACCGAGGCCGACGACTACCCCATCACCGTGGTCGGGCAGTGGCCGTACTACCTCTCCAAGATCTACGAGGAGAAGCTGTCGCTGGAGTACTGCCGGCAGAACGGCATCCCGCTGGTGGTGTGCAACCCGTCGCTGCTGATGGGCCCGGGGGACGAGCGGCTCTCCTCCACCTGGACGGTGGTGAAGTTCCTCAACCGGGACATCCCCGGGATGCCCAACGGCGGCATCTCCTTCGCCGACGCGCGCGACGTGGCGGACGCGCTGGTGAACGCGCTCGGCATGGGCGAGGTGGGCGGGCGCCACCTGATGGGCGTCAACATGACGATGAAGGAGTTCTTCCAGCGGCTGTCCCGCCTCACCGGCGTGGCCGCGCCCGCGCTCCGGCTCCCCAAGCAAGGGAACCTGTGGGGCGCGAAGCTGCTGGAGAAGATCGCCGACCTGCGCGGGGTGGAGCCGGCGCTGGACTACCACTCGGTGGACATCGGCGAGCACTGGTTCTGGCTGGACGCCTCCAAGGCGGAGCGCGAGCTGAGGTTCAAGGCGCGCGACCCGCTCCAGACGCTGCACGACACCGTGCAGTACGTCCTCTCCCGGATGCCGGCCCAGAGCCTGCCCGGCGTGAAGGGCGAGCTGTTCGAGTCCCGGCAGGGGACCTAGAGGGCCGCCGCGGCGGTGGGGTGGCCGGGCTGCCTCCCCATCGCCTGCAGGAGCTGCCCCCGCGCCGCGCCGGTCACCCCGCGCAAGAGCCCGGTGGCCCAGTGGCCGCCCAGACCGGCGATGGCCTTGCGCGCGGCGGCGGCGGTCAGCAGCGCGGGCGTGAAGGTCCGGGCGTCGTCGAAGTTGTCGGCGAAGGCGTTGGCGACCCGCTGGGCCGAAGTATTTGCCACGCCATCGCTCCCGTACCCGGCCATCATCAGCAGCCGGCCGGGGCCGGTCATCGGCTCCAGCAGCAGGTTGTTGAACTGCCAGTGGTGGCGGGCGTCGTTCTCCCAGAAAGATTCGAACGTCCGGGTCATCCACTCCGCGTCGAAGGGCCCGTCGCCGCGCGCGTTGACGGCGGTCACCAGGTGCTTGGCCATCCGGGTCCCGTTGTTGGCGCCCTGGCCGCCGATGGGGTCGAACACCATCAGCGTGTCTCCCACCCCGGTGACCACCCGCCCCGAGGGGAGCTTCCCCACCGGGTCGCGCACCGTGGGCGTGACCGCGCCCACCAACCAGCCCCTGGGGTCCGCCAGCGTGAACGGCTCCAGCCAGGCGGAGGCCCACGGGAAGAGCTCCCGCATCAGCTCCCGCAGCCGCGCCAGCGCCTGATCGCCGGACTTCACGTCGCCGAAGCGATCCATCCGGCTGCCTGGCTTGGCCTCGAAGAGGATGGCCCAGAGCGCCTCGCCGGTCTTGTGGACGAACGGCATCCAGAACGCCTCGCCGTAGGGCTCCACGATCATGTAGCGGACGGTCTTCATCGTCTCGCCCGGCTCCTGCACCGGCCGCCCGCGCATGATCGCCATGCACAGGTTCCGCTGCGGCCGGGTGTAGACGCTGCGCGCGGCGTTGCGCTCGAAGAGGTTGCAGAGGTCCGCCTTCCCCACGCCCACGATGGTGAGGTCGTTCTGGGCGGCGATGGCGTCCAGCCGGCCCACGTCCACCGGCTCGATCACCACCTTGCCGCCGCGCTGCTCCAGCTCCTCCATCCAGCGCGCGGACATGGCGCGGACGTCGATGCCCATCGCCCTGTGGCTGGTCCGGCCGTTGAGGGTGAGGAACTGGTTCCGGGGCTTGGCGCAGAAGGCCAGGGCGACCCCGTCGATGGAGGCCGCGTTGTCGTCCCAGTGCGCCAGCCCCAGCTCGCGGTCGTAGGACAGCGCGCGGTGGAAGCGGCCGGCCACCCCGGTGGGCGTGGACTCCTCCAGCCACTGCCTGGGGGTGCGGTCCGAGTAGAGCGTCACCTCGTGGCCCGCGCGCCGCAGGCCATGGGCGGTCAACAGCCCGGCGATGCCGGATCCGACGATCGCGATTCGTCTCATGGGGATGGAACGACCATCCCAGGAAAACTTCCCCGCAAAAAGTTCGGCGGCAGGGGTGCTGGAGTCACCCGTGCCGCCGAGAAGGCTTCGGTCCTCGAGATGTGAGGAATCCTTCAGCCGTGGGCGCCGAGCGCCCGACTCTTTTTCAAAGCTTGGTCAGGCCCCGTTCGCCTGGAGGGCGGCGCCGCCGCCGTTGAGGAACGGGCACGAGGAGGCGCCCTTGCCCTGCTGGATGGCCTGCTGCATGGCCTGCATCGCCTGCGGGCTGATGCCCTGCGCCTCGGGGGCGGGCGGCGGGAGCAGGCCCTCGCGCCGGGCGGAGGCCTCCTGCAGCGCCGCGTTCATGCCGCCCTGGACGCTGGCGTCCGCGCCGCCCAGGTACATGCGGTCCAGCACCTGGACGAAGTTCTTCTCCAGCGAGTCGCCGTTGAGCACGCCGTCGGAGGCCATGTCCATCTGCTCCAGCGCCTGGAGGTCGCCCTTGTTGAGGTTGGCCTCCATCGCGTTGGGGCTGTTGAGCGAGTACTCGAGGATGGAGCCGTCGATCTTCCCGCCGGTGAACAGCGGGGAGTGACCCCACAGCTGCATCACCTCGTTGTCGAAGTTGGTCAGGCCGTTCTGCCCGGTCTGCCGGTTCTGCATGTTCACCGGGCCCTGGGCGAAGTTGATGGGCGAGTTGGCGTAGCGCTGCGAGATGTCCTTGCCGGTGAGCTGCTGGTAGACGCCGAAGAACGCGTTGTCGAGCGACTTGCCGGTGTACCCGCCGTACTGCGCCATGTCCTGGGCGGCCAGCTTCTGCGCCGCGGCCACCTCGGCCGGCTTGAACTGCTGCGGGTTATTCAGGACGTTCAGGTACACGCCGCCGTCCTGGTGCCCGGAGGAGCCCATCTGGATGCCCCAGAGGTGCAGGACGGCGCGCTGCTCCTCGGTCATCCCGGACATCTGGTTGCGCTGCTGGGTGCTCAGCTGCTGGTAGTTGACGTTGGGGTTGATGCCCACCGCCGGCTGGCCGTAGCCGCCCGCCGGGCCACCGATGGCCCCGTCGCCGCCGCCGCCGGCCCCGCCCGCGTTGCCGGCGTTCCCCGCGGCGCCCGCGTTCCCGGCATTGCCGGCCGCGCCCTCGGCGCCGCCGCCCAGACCGCCACCCGCCGCCCCGCCCGCGCCACCACCGAGGCCGCCGCCGGCCGCCCCACCCGCCGCGCCGCCGCCGAGGCCCTGGAGCAGGGTCGCCAGCTGCTGGACCACCTGGGTGAGGGCGGAGACCAGGCCCTGGAGGGACTGCATCATCTCCGGCGGGAGGCCACCGGCCGCGGCGAGCTGGCCGGCGTTCCCCGCCGCGCCCGCGTTGCCGGCATTGCCCGCGTTCCCGGCGGCCGCGTTGTTCGCCGTGCCCGCCGCACCCGCGTTCCCAGCATTCCCCGCGTTGCCGCCGTACCCGCCGCCGGCGATCGCGCCCTGCGCGCCACCGCCCAGGCCGCCCGCTGCGCCGCCCTTCCCGGCGCAACGGCCCTGCGCCGCCGCCGGCTGGAAGCCGCTGACGCCGCCGAAGGCCTGCACCGCCGGCTGCTGCGGCAGACCGGTGCGCAGCCCCTGGGCGGGCAGCTGCTGCCCATAGGCGCCCTGGCCCTGGCCGGCGTCGTAGCCGTAACCGAGGAGGGCGTTCGGGAAGAGGAGGTTGTTGGTCGCGGTCGGCATGATCAGCTCCTAGAAACTTCGCTCCACCCTCAGGAACCGGAGGTGGACTTCATGCGCGTACATCAGCACGACGTGTGCCACCGGATCTGAGGGGTGGCTCCCGAGGAGTTTCAGCGAGTTGCGAAGGTGGTGGAGGGTGGGTGTCAGCTTCACCTTTCGCCCCTCGCGCCGCACTGTCAGGTCTCGCTGACGAGCCCCGGAAGCGGCCTCCCGCAAAAGCGACGGCCGGCCCCTCCACGATGGGAGGGCGCCGGCCGCTGAACCGCGCCGAAGTTCGCGAGGTGCTCTAGTACCCGCCACCCGCGGTGCCGGCGGCGCCCGCGTTCGCGGCGTTGCCGGCATTGCCCGCGTTCGCCTGGGCCGCGCCAGCGTTCCCGGCGTTGCCAGCATTGCCGGCGTTCCCAGCGTTGCCCGCGTTGCCGGCATTGCCAGCGTTACCCGCGTTGCCTGCCGCCCCGACCGCGCCGCCCGCCTCGCCCGCGCCCGCCGCGCCGCCGCCCAGGATGCCCTGGAGCTGCTGGAGCAGCTGGGCCAGCAGCTGGACGATCTGCTGGAGGACCGCGCCGATGTCGCCCGCGCCGCCCGCCGCCGCGCCCTCGGCAGCGCCCGCGTTGCCAGCGTTCCCGGCGTTGCCGGCATTACCAGCGTTACCCGCGTTGCCGGCGTTCCCAGCGTTACCCGCCTGGCCAGCCTTGCCGCCGCCACCGCCCTTGGCCAGCTCGGTGCCGCCGCCCTGGCCGATGGGCTGCCCGTCGTACTGCTGGACCGAGCGGGCGAACTGGCCGCTGGTGACGTTCTGGATGGCCTTCTGGTAGGCGCCCTCGTCCTTGACCGCGCCCTTGGTGCCGGTGATGTCCTTGAGCGAGAGCTGGCCGCTGCTGATGGCCCCGGCCACCGCGCCGAGGGTCTCGATGTCGGTGTCGCCCACGCCGGGGTTGTTCGCCGCGGCGATGCCCTTGGACTTCATCAGCTCCTTCAGCTTGCCGTTGTCGTAGTTCTTGCCGTCGCCCTTGTAGACCGAGGCGACCTGCATGAAGGTCTGCGCGTCCGGCGACATCCGGGCGAACGCCTGGGCGCCCTGGGCCAGGCCCTGCGCCGAGCGGCCGTTCATCCCGTTGGCCACCGCCGCGAACTGCACGGCGTAGTCGCGGGCCACCGCCGCCTTGAAGAGGTCGCCGTTGCCCACGGTGCCGAACCGGGTGTTCGGCATGGCGCGGTTCTGCTTCACGTTGCCGTCCTGCTTGCCGTCGCCGTTGGTCGCGCCGTTGATGTAGCTCTGGAACTCCCGCGCGTCGGTCGGCATCGGCATGCTGCTCCGGGCGCCCTGCGCCGCCCCGCCAGCCCCACCCACCGCGCCGGCCCCGTAGCCGCCGCCGTAGCCGCCACCGCCGATGGCGCCCTGCGGAGCCCCGTAGCCGCCGGCGGCGATCGCGTACCCGGTGCCGGCGTTGCCAGCCGCCCCGGCGTTGCCAGCGTTGCCCGCCGCGCCCGCGTTGGCGGCGTTACCAGCGTTACCAGCGTTCCCGGCATTGCCCGCGTTACCCGCGTTGCCAGCATTGCCGGCGTTACCCGCGTTGCCAGCATTGCCCGCCGCGCCCTGGGCCCCGCCGCCGGCCGGCGCCGCGCCGCCGCCCAGAGACTGCACCAGCTGGCCGAGGACCTGAACGAGCTGATTCAGCGCCTGGGCGATCCCCTGCAGGCCGCCGCCCGCGCCAGCACCGCCGAGGGCCGGCTGGCCACCGGCGATCGCCGGCTGGAAGCTGCTCGCCCCGCCGTAGCCCAGGGGGCTGCGCGCCTGCGCCGGCTGCTGGATCGCCGAGGCCGGCGAGCCGTAGCCATAGGCGTTGTAGAGACCGGCGCTGGGCTGGAAGTTCGAGATCGGGGTGGCCATGGTGTGCTCCTGGGGTTGGAAACTACGGGTTCTTTCGATGTGAACCAGTAGGCGGCTCACATGCGCACAGGGGGCATGAGCACGCACCATGCCAGACCCCGGCGCCTGCGCAGATCCGCGGAATCACGTCGAGGCGCTTCGTGGCGGCGATGGAAGATCGGGGCGCACATGCTCGTACTGTTGTCAGGTCCGGCTGTCACTCCCGCCGGATCAGGGAGCGCGGCTCGAGCGCGGATCAGGAGCACGCGCAGAAAGCCCGCAAAGAGCGAAGCCGTCGCCGAGGGGTGCGGGCCCTCGGCGACGGCTTCGATGGGTGGGTGCGAAAGCTTGTTGGCCGGGCTGCGATCAGCAGCGCAGGTTTCCGTAGAACGCCGGCCGGAAGACCATGCCCGAGTACCGCGGGGTGGTCGTCTCCGCCTGGGGCTTCTCGGTGGCGGCGCCGGTCACGTCGTTGCTGGCCTCGCCGGCGAGCGCGTCGCGGGCGGCCGGGCCAGGGAAGGGGATGACGTTGTTCAGGCCCACCTGGTCGATGTGGGCGTTCTCGAACGCCTGGATCTGGGCGATGGGGTTCAGCCCGGAGGTCTGCGCGGCGACCGGCTGCGCCGGGAGGGCGGAGGCGTTCTGCGGCAGGGCCGCCTCCGGCTCCTGGTTGCCGGTGGTCGCCTCGAACCCCTGGAAGCCCTCGAACCCGGTGGTGCCGATGGAGGCCTCGAAGCCCTGGAAGCCCGCGTCCTGCGCCTGGGGCTGGGCGGGCGCCGCGGCCGCGGACTCGCCGAAGTTGAAGAACCCCAGCCCGTCGCCCAGGTACGCCGGGAGCGGGTTGAGCACGGGGTAGCCGCTGGACTGGGAAGACCGGGCGCCGCCGCCGCGGGGCGTCGCCACCAGCGCGGAGAGGTCGGGCGCCGACTCGCCGGCGCTCGCCGCGGAGGTCGCGCTGGAGGCGTTCGCGGTCGAAGCCGGCGCCGCCGGGCGCGCGTTCAGCGAGGGGCTGGTCTGGCGCGGGGGCGCCGCCAGCGTCGCGGCGGCGTTGGCCTGGGGGGCGATGAGGGCTGGCTGCGCGCCCGGCGCGGTCGGCGCGGGGGCTCCGACCGGGGTGCCCAGCGGGACCGGCTGCGGAGCGGCGGCCGCGGGAGCCGCCGGGGCCTGCGGCTCGGCCGGAGCGGCCTGGCCGGCGAGGGTATCGCCGAGCGCGCCGCTCGCGCTGCGGATGTACTCGCCCAACTGGACGACCACGTCGCCCACCGCGCGGATGAAGCCGCTCAGCTTGGAGAGCAGGTCGCCGCCGCCCGCCGCCTCCTGGTCCTGGATCCCGGCGTGGGCGATGGACGCGCCCGGATTCTGCTCGAAGGCGCTGGATGCGCTGTAGCCGGTGTCCTGAGCAGCGGCCTGCTGGCCATGGCCCTCTCCCTGCTGATCCTGGACGGTGGCCGGGGAGCCGTAGACCGCTGCCGCCGGAAACGCGTGGGATTCGAGATTGATTGCCATGGTGATTCCTCCTGCACTGCCGCGACTAGGGACGCGCGTCGTAAGAGCAATGCGCTTGCCAACGCACACGTGGCGCCGGTGTGGCGCGAAGTCGCGTACTTGCCGCCCCACACCGCCACGGATCAGGGCGCGATCACCGCGCTGTGTCCGAAGGAGCTGACAACAGGTTGGAGCTCAGGGCGCGCGATCAGCCCGTCGATCGGGCGGAGCCCAGTCCCCGGATCCAGGGGGACGCCGGTGCGGCGGCCTGCGGCCGCTCCCGATCAGTCCGCCTCGTACTTCTTCTTCAGGCCGAGGGTGCGGATCTTGTGGACCAGCGTCCGCAGCGGCATCTGGAGGTCGCGGGCGGCCTCGGTCTGGTTCCCGCCATGGCGCCGGAGCGCGTCCAGCAGCAGCTCCCGCTCGCGCTCCTGCGCGAGGGTCTTCAGCTGGTCCTGGAGCTCGGCGTACGTCTTGGCAGGGCTAAGGCCGAGCCCCTCCTCCTTCGTCTTCTGGCGCACGCCGCGGTCGGGCGGCGGGATGGAGGCCTCCTCGTAGTCGCGGATGTGATCGGGGAGGTCCTCCGGCTGGATCTGCGCCCCGCGGGCGATCATCACCGCCCGCTCCACCACGTTGCGCAGCTCCCGCACGTTGCCCGGCCAGTGGTAGCTCTTCAGCAACTCCATGGTCATGGACGTGAAGCCGTGCACCATCACCCCCGTGCCCCGGCCGGCCTCCTGGAGGAAGAGGTCCGCCAGCACGGGGATCTCCACCGCGCGCGCGCGCAGCGGCGGGATGCGCAGGGTGACGGTGTTCAGCCGGTAGAGCAGGTCCATGCGGAACGTCCCGGCCTGCGTCATCGCTTCCAGGTCGCGGTGGGTGGCCGCTACCACCCGCACGTCCACCGCCACCTCCTCGTCCGACCCGATGCGCGTCAGCCGCTTCGTCTCCAGCACGCGCAGCAGCGCCGCCTGGGCGGGCAGGGCCAGCTCGCCGATCTCGTCGAGGAAGACGGTGCCGCCCTGGGCCTGCTCGAAGAGGCCGCGCTGCTGGCGCTCGGCGCCGGTGAACGACCCCTTCTCGTGGCCGAACAGCAGCGACTCCAGCAGCGACGGCGGCATCGCCGCGCAGTTGATGGCCTTGAAGGGCTGCGCGTGGCGCGGGCCCCGCTGATGGAGCGCGCGCGCCACCAGCTCCTTCCCCACGCCCGTCTCCCCCAGGATGAGCACCGGCGCGGAGGCGCCCGCCACCCGCTTCACGGTGGAGAAGATCTCCCGCATCTCCGGGCTGAGCGCGGTGTTGTCCAGCGTGTCGGTGGGCACCTGCCCGGACATCGCCTCCCGGGCGACCGGCCCTGGCACGCCGGCCAGCGTGGCGCGCGCCCGCTCCAGGAGCTCGTGCGCGGTGAGGCCCTGGTCCGGGGACGTGGCCAGGCCCCAGGCGATGGGCGGCGCTCCGCCCTCCAGCGCCTTCAGCCGTTCGCGCGCCTCCGCCTCGCCCACCTCCGGGAAGAGCACCAGCAGCGCGCCCGGGCCGTAGAGGCAGACCTGGTCCACCGGCCGCAGCAGCGCCTGCACCCGCCACTCCCACACGCTGACGTGCACCCGCTCCTTGCCGCGCGCGTGGAGGACCGCCAGCGCCAGCGGCCGCTGGAACGTCCTCGCCCGCGCCAGCTCCTGCTCCAGCAGCGTCATCAACCGGTCGTGGCTGACGATCTCGCGGCGAGCGGCCCCGCCCTCGAGCCTGGGATGGAGGCAGACCACCGCCGGGCCCAGCTCCACCAGGTCCCCGGGCTGGATCTTCTCCTTGGCCACCTTCTGGCCCCGGACCTTCGTCCCGTTGGTCGAGCCCAGGTCCTCCACCATCGGCCCGTCCGGCGTGAACGAGAAGCGCGCGTGCTGCCGCGACAGCGCCGCATCCGGAACCACGACGTCCGAGGGCGCCGCCCGGCCCACGACGAGGGCCTCCCCTCGGCGAAGCTCCGCCACCTTCGTCCCGTCTCGCTGATAGGTCACCAGCTCCAGCGCGCTCGGCTCGGACATGGGCTTGCCCAGGTACGCAAAGCCTTGCGCGCAAGTCACCAGAAAAATCGAGTGCGACCCGGGTGCTGATCGTGTGTCAGCGGGGGGTTAGGTCGGTCAGGGCAGGTTGGTGCGGTCATTGCTCTTACCCGCGAACATGGATTCCGTCAGCCAGAGCGCGGTCGCCACGCCCCTTCCTCCCAGCGCCGCCACCGCCACCGCCACCGACCTCCTATGCGGAGGTCGAGGGAGTCCAGACGGGTGCCGCGGCGCCGCCGAAGCGAGAGCGCGACCTCTCCGCTTCCAGAGCGGCCCGCGCACCCGGCTGGCGGATCCGATGGAACCGCTTCCGCTTTGGCAGACGTGACCATGCCGACTTCTTCGAACCAGGAGATTCCCCTGTCTCGGGCGCAGCATGGGGAACCGAACGCCTTCGCCACTCTCCAGAGGCGTTCGGACTCGCCCGGGGCAGGATTTTTTGACCATTACGCGCTGGGGTGCGCGTCGCTGGCCAGCGGGGACCTGGCCAGCGCCGAGGCCGCCGCCAGGAAGTCTCTGGCGGCAGCCCCGGATCATCCCTCCGCGCTGGTCTTGATGGCGAACGTCGCCCTCCGCAAGGGCGAACCGCGGGAGGCCGTCCCGCTGCTGGAGAAGATGGTGCGGCAGGTCCCGGACCAGCCGCTGGGCTGGGTGATGCTGGCCCAGGCGCGCGCCGCCGCGCGCGAGCCTGCGCAGGCGTGGGAAGTGCTGGAGCGTGGTCGCGAGCGGCTGCCGAGGTCGGTGGCCATCCTGGAGGCTCGGCACGCGCTGGCGCTGCAGGCGGGGGACGGGAAACGGGCGCTGCAGGCGGCGATGGACCTGCGGCGGCTGGACCCGAAGAGCGCGGGCGCCGCCTACCAGTTCGGGAAGGCGGCCTTGCTGGCCGGGCTCCTCGGGCAGGCGCGGGACGGCTTCGCGGCGGCGGTGGCGCTGGCGCCCAACGCCTGGCGGGCGCGGCACGCGCTGGGCAAGGTGTGCGCCGCCACCGACGAGCTGGACCTCGCCGCTTCGGAGCTGGAGCGGGCGCTGGAGCTGCGGCCGGGGCAGCCGGACGTCTCCCGAGACCTGGCCGCGGTATGGACGCAGCTGTACGCCCCGGCCAAGGCGGAGGGG